>NC_010571.1:683333-1025000 GCF_000019965.1 Opitutus terrae PB90-1 | reverse complement strand
GCATCAACCTGCTGCAGGCTTACCTCGTGCTCAAAGAGCCCGACGCCGCCCAGCACGTGCTCGACCTGTTGTTCGCCCTCAACCGTCCCGATCTGGAGGAGCGGCTCTTCGGCTTCTCCAACGCGATCGCCGAGCTACTGCAAGCCGAGCAGACCGCCGTCCCCGAGACAAACGGAGCCGCCGCGCCCAAGCCCGAGCCGACCAGCATCAACCTCGTCAGCATCAGCAAGCCCATCTGGTTTTACGGGCTCGAACCGCTCGCCGAACAAATCCTGCCGACGAAAGGCCCGCGGCTCCGGCGCGTGGCGTTTGCGCAGCTCTCGCTGCTCGGAATTCCAGATCCGCTCGCGCGCGCCAAGCAACCCGAGGACGAGCTCGGCCGGCTCAGCCGCGCGCTGCCGTTGTGGTTCGCGGAGACCTTCTACTTTTCACCGCACTACACCCCGATCGCCGCGGTCGGCTTGCTAGGCGAGCACTACGCGCTCTTCGGTGCCGAATGGACGAAGGAAAACCTGCAGCAGTTGATCAGCACCACGAAAGAAGGCCTCGATTACGTCTTCACCGGCGCCCTGCGGCAAACGGGCGACGCCTACGAGCTGCTCCTCCGCGTGTGGGAGGTCAAAAAACTGCGCGAGCGAAAACAATTCAGCGCGCGGTGGACGCGCGACACGGCCGACGCCGAGCTCGCGAAACTGCACGAGCAGGTCCGGCTGTTTATGGAGTGGACGGCCGAGAAAACCGGACTGGCCTACGCCGCGCCCGCGTCGCCCGCAGTGTGGCTCGATACGCTGGGCGCCTCGTTGTCGACCTTCCTGGCGGAGAAAAAACTTTTGCCGAATGAACAGCTCGCGGATCTCGAGGCCATTCTGAGCCGCGCGGCCATCGCCGCCAACACGAGCGAGAGTGCGTCGCTGGCTTTTCTCACCTTGCGGAACCGCACCGAGCGGCTCGCGCTCGCCGCGCGGCTGGACGCGGTGCTGGCGTCGTCGCCGCTGATCGCGCAGGCGCAGCAAACGCTCGGCGGTTGAGAACACCCGGCCCGCCGGGGCGTCGCTTGCCGCTGCGACGGGCTGAGCCCCGAACCTGCCGAGGGACGACGCTGCGTCCCTCCACGGTGCGCCCGTAAAAGCGGGCTGGGACGCGCCCGCGGCTGGCCGCGCCCTCCCTTGATTTCACTGCGCGCCGGCTGCAAGCTCCCCGCTCCATGCCTTACCGCACCGCCGATCTTCGCATCCGCGCGATCAAGCCACTCGTGCCGCCGGCCGCTCTGGCCGCGGACTTGCCGCTGCCGGAGGCTGCTGAGACGACCGTCGCCGAAGCCCGCAACGCCATCGCCGCGGTGCTGACGGGCCACGACGACCGGCTGATCGTCGTCGTGGGTCCGTGCTCGATCCACGATCCGGAGGCAGCGGTCGACTACGCCGGCCGGTTGCGCGAGATCGTGCCCCTCTACGCGTCCGAGTTGCTGATCGTGATGCGCGTCTATTTCGAGAAACCGCGCACCGTCGTCGGCTGGAAGGGCTTGATCAACGATCCCGATCGCGACGGCAGTTGCGAGATCAACCGCGGCCTGCGGCTGGCTCGCAAGCTGATGCTCGATGTCACAGCGCTCGGACTGCCGATCGCGACCGAGTTCCTGGATACCACGCTCGGCCAGTATTACGCTGAGCTCGTGTCGTGGGGCGGCATTGGCGCCCGCACGGTGGAGAGCCAGGTGCATCGCGAGCTCGCGTCCGGCCTGTCGATGCCGGTGGGCTTCAAGAACCGCACCGACGGCGACGTGCAGGTGGCGGTGAACGCGATCCGATCGGCGCGCCAGCCGCACTGGTTTCCCTCGCTCACGCGCGACGGCGTGCCGGCGATCATGGGCACGCGCGGCAACGAGCACGCGCATCTCGTCCTGCGCGGCGGCACGCGCGGACCGAATTTCCCCGCGGCCGAAGTGAGCGCGGCCGCCGCGCTGCTGCGGCAACACCAGCTTTCGCCTTACCTGATGGTCGACTGCAGCCATGCGAACAGCGGCAAGGATCCGGAGCGGCAGCCCGCCGTCGCTGCCGAGCTCGCGGCGCAGATCGCGGGCGGGCAGCAGGCGATCGCCGCGGTCATGCTCGAAAGCAACCTCGTCGGGGGCACGCAGGATTACCGCGCGACGCCGCTGATCTACGGCCGCAGTGTGACGGATGCGTGTCTCGCCTGGGAGAAAACGCTGCCGGTGTTCGCCACCCTCGCCGAGGCGGTGCGCACCCGACGCGCCCGAAAATAGCCGTGCGCGCGGCGAGCGCGGGCGCCATTCTCAAAGCCGCCTCCTCTGCCATGACGACCGCGGAAGAAATCATCGCTCACCTGCGCTCGTTGCGCAATCAGCGCAATATCGATGGCATGCGTCGGTTCGGCATTGCGCCCACCGGCGAGCAGCTGGGCATTGCAGCTCCGGTCCTCCGCGCGATCGCGCGCGAGCACCGGCGCGACCACGAGCTCGCGCTCGCGTTGTGGTCCAGCGGCATCCACGAGGCGCGAGGGTTGGCCACGCTGGTGGAGGATCCGCGGCAGGTCACGCGCGGCCAGGCGGAACGCTGGGTGCGCGACTGCGACAACTGGGCCGCAACCGACGCGCTCGCGTTCCTGCTGGATCGCACGCCCTTCGCCGAGGAAAAAGCCCACGCGTGGAGCACACGCAAAGCCGAGTTCGTGAAGCGCGCCGCATTTTCCATCATGGCCGGGATGGCCGTGCATCGGAAGGAGCTGCCCGATTCGGTGTTTCTCGGTTTCTTGCCGGTGATCGCCCGGGAAAGCACGGACGAACGGAATTTCGTACGCAAGGCGGTGAACTGGGCGCTGCGGCAGATCGGCAAACGCAACGCCCGGCTGCTCGGCGCAGCCATCGCGCAAGGGGTGAAGATCCAGCGGCTCGATTCCCGCGCCGCGCGCTGGATCGCCGCTGACGCCCTGCGCGAACTGCGGAGCCGGCGCTGAGCGCTGCTCATTCGCTGGCGGCAATGCGGGCCACGAGGCCCCGCGCCACACGCACGAGTTTTTCTTCCTCCGGCAGCAACACCGCGGGCTCCGAGAGCAGGAGGTATTTCTCCGCTTCATGAACGCGGCCGCCCGCCGCCGCCACAAACAGCCCGTGATAGAACGCGAGCGGGCTCTGCCGGCGATCGATGCTTCGGACATTATCGGTTATGGCCCGCGCTTCATCGGCCCGGCCTTGTTGCCACAACGCCAGCGCGCGAACGGTCCGGAGCAGGGCGTGGTCGGGATGTTGCAGCGACAACTCGTCGATATGCCCGCGCATCTCGGGCGTCGGACGGCGCGAGCCCAGCAGCGTGAGCAGAAGCAGGTTGCCCTCGACGGTCAGGTCGTCCGGCGCGGCCTGGTGCCATTCGCTGTAGACTTCCTGCAGCCGCGCCGTGTTGCGGTTCTGGCGGAAATGGTCGGCGAGCGCCTGGAACGCCCAGGCGCCCGGCGGTTGACGGCGCGCCTGCGCAAGGAGAATCGCCTGGCGTTGTGGCTCGCGACCCCAGGCCACGGCCAGCCGGTAAAGCACGCGCGAGGCGTCAGGATTGCCCGCCGCGGCGCGAATCGCCTGATCCCATGCCGCATGATCCATGCGCCGCGGTCCGATCTCCCGCTCGTGTAACACGCGATGCACGGTCCCGTTGTCAATCGGGCCCCAGGCGCCGGTCGCAATCAGCGGTAAAGCCCGGTCCCAATCGCCCCGCGCCGCGATGCAGTCGGCATGGGCTTGTTGCAGTTCCGGCGCCTGCCGTTCTGCATCAGGCAAGCGATCGAGCCACGCATCCGCCGCGTCGGCCCGCCCGCGCGCGATCAGCCAGCTGGTGAACAGGAGCGCATCCGCAGGCCGCGCTGCGGCCCGGACGGACAGCGACTCGCAGACTGCGGGAAAAGATTGGCGCCGGTAAAGGAGCTGGGTGTTCGCCCAAAGCAGCACGTCCGCAAACGGCGCCTCCGCCGGCTGCGCCGCCACCGCGCTCAGTCGCAACGCCGTATCCGCATCTCCCCGTCGCAGCGCGTCCGCGATCAGCTCGCGCTGGAGCTCGCGATCACCGGGCCGCGCCGCGAGCAGCTGCTGGAGCTCCTGGCGCGCGGCCGGCACTTCCGCGCGGTTGCCGAATCGCAGCCGCAGCATCGCCTGGTGGCTCGACAGGAGTGTCGGATCCGCCGCGCGGCCCAGTTCCTTTGTGAGTCGTTCGTCCGCGACATCGGAATAGTTGCTGGCAAACGCCACCGCCGCTTCCGCCATGGCGTGCTCATGAGACGGTGGTTCGAGCGCCGCCAGATCGAGCAGCGTGCGTTGCGCCGCCGGCAAATCACCGAAATGCAGTGCCGTGTTAATCAGCGCGAAACGGTGCGCGATCACCGCCGGCTCGTTGAACACGAGCTGCCGCCGTACTTCGATCGCATCGGAATCCTCCGCCTGTTCCAGAAACTCCGCCGCCAGCTGCCACGCGAGCGAGTTGGAGGGATCCGGCTGCAACGCGTCGCGCCACGCACGCGGTGCACCCGCGAAGAGCTCCGGCTCCGCTAGCGGAGTGATTGCCGCGTGCACGAACGTCGTGGAAAAGACCGCCGCCGCCGTGAGCACGGCGCAGCGCAAGCTACCCGCACGTGCGCGAGTCACCGGGGCGGGCGCCTGTCCGGCTGCCCGCAAAGGGAAGGTGTGTGGAGCTGGGACCAAACGCCGGCACGGTGCGTACAACCCTGTCGTATGCAAACGGCTGGCCCATTTGCTGACACGAATGGGTGCGGGTTTGCCTCACCGAACCGCTATGACTGCTCGGCGACCGCGAGCTGCCCGCAGCCGGCCGCGATGTCGATCCCGCGACGCTGCCGGACCGTACTCGGCAACGCGAACTCTCGCGAGAGGATCTCCTGAAACCGCCGCGCGGCCTCGGTCCGGCCAGGGGTCCCATCATAGCCGGCAGTGGGATTCAGCGGGATCAGGTTCACCTGCGCCGGCAATCCCCGGAGCAGCCGGCCGACCGCACGCGCGTGCGCCGCCGTATCGTTTCTTCCCTCGATCAAGGTCCATTCGTAGAACACCCGCCGGCCCGTCGTTTCGCTGTAGGTGCGGCACGCGGCCATCAGTTCGTCGAGCGGCCATTTTTTTGCCACCGGCACGAGCGCGGCGCGTTCCTCCTGATCCGCCGCGTGCAATGACACGGCGAGATGCACCGGTCGTTTTTCCGCCGCCAGCCGCAGGATCCCGGGCACCACGCCCACCGTGCTCAACGTGATCCGCTCCGCCCCCAGCGCGAGCCCGCCGTCGTCGCGGAGAATATCAACGGCACGCATCACGGCCTCGTAGTTGTGCAACGGTTCGCCCATGCCCATCAGCACCAGGTTGCGCAGTCGCGGCGTCGGCGGTGCCCGATGCCGGTCCGCCTCGTCCCTGGATTTCTCCCCCGCCTCCCGACCCGGCGAAGGGTCACGCATCACGTGACACTTTTCAAACGCGGCGGTGCGCAGCGCACGCGCCACGTGAACCGCTTGCGCAACGATTTCCCCCGCGGTCAAGTGACGCGTGTAGCCCATCTGGCCGGTCGCGCAGAACACGCAGCCCATCGCACAGCCGACCTGGCTCGACACGCACGCGGTGGCCCGGCCCGCGAAGCGCATCAACACGGTCTCGATGGCCGCGCCATCCGCGAGCTCGAGCAGATACTTGCGGGTGAAGCCGTCACGCGAATCCGTCTCGCGCGCAATCTTGAGATTGCCCACGCACATCTCGGCCTCGAGCCGGGCTCGCACCCGCGCCGGCAGCTCCGTCATCGCCCCGAACCCCTCCACCAGATCGAGATAAAGATAAGACCAGATCCGCGCCGCGTGCACCGGGTTGAGTTCACGGCGGCTCAACCAGAGCCGCAGCTCGGCGCGCGTGAAATCATAGAGGTTGGTGGGCGCGGAAGGACTCAAGGTGAAACGCCGAAGCAAAGGCGCGCCATTGGTCAGCGCAAGCCACGCGTCAGCTCCGCCCGCTGACCGGGCATCGATCGCGACAAAGAAATCCGCACCGCGCGCTCGCACGACGACATTTCCCGTTAAGAAGCGCACCGCTTGCACCGAATGAGGGCTCGAACGAAACCACGTTTCAGCCCATCTCCGGCACGCCGGCTGTTTCCCGGTCAGACCCGCGCTCCGCGCGCCTGCCGTATTCCTGTCTTCAGGCGGGCGCGAGCGGTCCGATAGGAAGAACGGTTTTGACCGCCGCTTCCCCCTGTGCCTCCCGTTGCCGCCAACGTTCGTACTGCCTCACGCGCAACCGCCTCCGCGCGCCGCGGTCCGGCTGATGCCAAGCGTCGGGTGGCCCGAAACCCAGCGAGCGACCGGGTGCTGCGCACGCTGGCCACCCTCTCTCATTCCGGAGTGCTGGTCACGGACGCCAGCGGCCACGTCACTTGGCTGAACCCGCGGTTCACCGAACAGACCGGGTATCCCGCGAACGAACTCGAGGGCCGGCGCTTGGACGTCGTGGTGCGGCTGCTGGCGCCGGATTCGGGGGTTGCGGCAGTCGTCGCCCGCGCGCTGGCCGCCGGTGAACCGCGCTCGTTCACGGTGGCCCAAGCCAGCCGGGACGGACGGGAAACGTGGATGCAGCTGGCGCTCGCCCCCGTGGTCCTGCGCAATGGTCGCAAGCAGGGTTTCGTGCTCGTGCAGGACGATCTCACCGAGAAACGAGAGCACTACGCGATGCTTCGGCAGGCGAACGCCGCGATGGAGGACCTCAACACCCAGTTCGAACACGCCATCGACCGTGCGCAGCAACTCGCCATGGAAGCCGCTGTCGCCAACCAGGCGAAGAGCGCGTTCCTCGCGATGATGAGCCACGAGATTCGCACGCCGCTCAACGGCGTCATTGGCATGACCGGCGTCCTCGAGGCGACCGAGCTCGACGACGAGCAGCGCGAATGTCTGCGCACGATCAAGATGTCCGGCGAGGCGTTGCTCGCGGTGGTCAACGACACGCTCGACTATTCCAAGATCGAAGCCGGCCGGCTGGAGCTCGAGCAGGTGGATTTCGATCTGCGCGGCTGCGCCGAGGAAGCGGCTGAGCTGCTCGCGGGCAAGGCCTTCGCGAAAAAGCTCGAGCTCGTCTGTGATGTCGCGGAGGACGCGCCGCGACGGATCATCGGTGATCCGGTGCGGCTGCGGCAGATCTTCGTCAACCTGCTCGGCAACGCGGTGAAATTCACGCCCGCCGGCGAGATCGTGCTGCAAATCCGCGTGCTCGAATTCGACGGCGAGGCGTATGCGCTGCAGCTCGGCGTGCGCGACACCGGCATCGGCATCGCCGCCGACAAACAGCACCGGCTCTTCCAAAGTTTCTCCCAGGTGGACTCGTCCACCACGCGCCAGTATGGCGGCACCGGTCTCGGCCTCGCCATCAGCAAGCGACTCGCCGAGCTGATGGGAGGCACCATGTGGGTCGAAAGCGAAGTCGGCCGCGGCTCCGCGTTTCTGTTCACCATCCGCGCCCGGCGCGCGGATCCGATCACGCGCCCGCCGCCGCCCCAGCCACTGAAAGGCCGCCGTGTGCTCGTCGTCGATGACAACGCCACGAGTCGCGACGTGCTCGCGCGACACCTGCGGTATTTCGGCGCCGAACCGATTTGCGTCGCGAGCACCACGGACGGAGACGCCCGGCTGGCGAATGGCGAACGCTTCGCGCTCGCGCTCGTGGACCAGCAGATGCCCGAGGGCGCGGGTGATGCGTGGGCGCGCGCGGTCGCCACGCGTGGCAAGCCCTGTCCGATCCTGCTGCTGCACGCCGTTGGCGAACGCACCAACGAGCCGGCGATCGATGGCATCGTGCACAAGCCGATCCGCCGGGAGTCGCTCGGCGAACGCGCCTCCCAAGTGCTCGGGGCGCGCATCAAACCGCTTGCCGTGCCCGCGCCGGTCGACGACACGCGCGGTATGGCCGTACGCATGCCGCTGCGAATTCTGATGGCGGAGGACAACGTGGTGAATCAGACGGTCGCGCGGCACCAGCTCGCCCGGCTCGGCTATGCCGTCGAGATGGTGCCCAACGGACTCGAGGCCGTCCTTCTCGCGACCGAACGCGATTTCGACGTGATTCTCATGGACGTGCAGATGCCCGAGCTTGACGGGTTCGAGGCGACCCGGCGGATCCGGGCGGTGCGTCCGCTCGACAGTCTGCCTTGGATCATCGCGCTGACCGCCGGGGTGGGAACGGCCGATCGCAGCGTCGCACGCACTGCCGGCATGAACGAGTACCTCGCCAAGCCGCTCCGGCACGAGACACTCCAACAGGCCTTGGCCCGCGCCTATGCGGAAGTTCAGATCCGTCGCCAGGCGGAGAACAAAGCCGGTCCGCGGCCGGCGGTGTAGCGATTCCAACCTTCCGGTCGCGGCTGCGGCGTTTGCTCAGCACCGCGTAGTGGACCGCGCCGCGTCCCGTGTCAGGTGCCGTAAAGCCGGTCGCCGAAGTCGCCGAGCCCCGGCAGAATGTATTTCCGGCTGTTGAGCTCGCGATCGACCGCCGCGGTGAAAATCGGCAACTCCGGATAGTGCTTGCGGACCTCCGCGATGCCTTCGGGAGCACTCACGATGCTGAGCAACCGCAGATCGGCCGCGCCTTGCGCGCGCAATGCGTCGAGCGCCTGCACCGCGGAGCCGCCGGTGGCGAGCATCGGATCGACCAGCAGCACGCGACTGTGCGCCGACAGCGGCGGCAGCTTGCAGTAATAGCTGCGGGCGATCGCTGTCGCGTGATCGCGCTCCAGTCCGATGTAGCCGACGCTCACGTCGGGAAAAAGATCGAGGAACGGCTGCACCATGCCCAGCCCGGCGCGCAGGATCGGCACGACGACGAGCGGCTGGTGCGCGAGCACCCGGCACGCTGCGCGCTCGAGCGGCGTTTCCACGTCCTTGATCTCGGTCGCCAGGTCGCGCGTCGCGTCGATCGCGAGCAGCAGGCTGATTTGATAGCACAGCGTACGAAACGTCGCCGGTTTCGTCGTCTTGTCGCGCAGGTGGGCGGTGACGTGTGCCGCGAGCGGATGATCGAGGACGTGCAGCATGGCTGCAGGCTTCCAAACCCCGTGCCGCCCGGCAATCGCGCAATTACCCGATCATGGCGTCAGCGTCAGGGTGTGGCGGGTTTCCCCCGGCAGCAGCGGTGTGCGTTCGCCATGGACCCATGCGGCATGGCCGGCGCGATAAAACGGTGACAGCGGGTGTCCACTCTGGCCGCCGGGCATCTCGAACAAGCCTTCCTCTTCGCGTCCGGGCGAAACCGCCAGTCGCATGCTCGCGCCAAAACTGGGATTCTGCACCCGTGGCATGTGCGTGTCGCCCGGCAGCGGATCCGCGGGCAAGTCGAGCCATCGCCCAATCCAGCCGGGCAGGACGCGGCTGAGCGGATGCCGGATCCGGGCCGTGTTGCGCCGCCCCCATGTCGCCTTCTCCAATGGCGTCCCGGTTTTTTCGATCTCGTCCACAACGCGATCCGCCGCCGCGAGCATCAAGGTGTCCCAGCTGTCGTGCTCAGGCGCGAGCAGGTGGAGCGGCTTTTCATGCAGCAGGGTCCACAGCGCGGGCTCGTAGTGAAAGTTTCGCCAGTTGAATTGCGGCGTCTGCGCCACGCAACGTGCGAAAATCGGCTCGAACACCATGTCGGCGGTCGTGGTTCGAAAGGCTCGCACGAGCCGATAGCTCACGGAATCGGTGGCGGCGCGCCCCTCCCACTGCTCGACGAGCCGCCGCAGTTCGGCGCGACTTTTTTTCTGCTGCACCGCCTCCGGCGTCAGCACGCTGAGCAGCAACTTTTGCCAGCGTTCGAGGAACACCGCGCGATCATCCAGCGCCAGCGCCAGGAAATCCGCGGGCGTCGCCCGCTTTATCGCCAGCAGGTCGTCGCGCACCTGCTGGGCGCGCATCGGCGCCATGTAGCCGCCATCGCCAAGTCGCGCCAGCGCGTCGCCGCCGACGAGTCGGTTGTTCGCCGTCCACAACCGACCCGCCTGCGCCCGCGGCTCGAGCGTCGCTCCGCCCGACAAGCGCGCAGACGTCTCGCCCGGCGTGAGGATGACCGTCGGCACCTCGTCCGGCGGAAGCAGACCATTCCAGCGGCGGTCACCAAATGTCCATGACACGGGCAGCCGTCCGCTGAATCCCACGCGGCGCGGCACCCGGCCGACGATCGTCCAGCCAATGCTGCCCGCGGCGTCAGCGACGAGAAAATTATGCGCTGGAATGCCGGACTCGTGCGCCACGGCGACGGCGTCCGCCACCGTGGCAGCGTTTTCCAAATTGAAAAACTTCAGGTTGGTCGCCGTCGGGTCGTGCGCCACCCAGCGATGCGCGAGAGGCCGGCCGCGCTGATCCTCGCCCACGATCGGGCCCCACACGGCCCACTGCGATTCGACGCTCGCGGGTTGGCCGCCGCGCACCGCAATCTCATCCGTGTGTTTCTCGATCTGCGCCAATTCTTCGGCGCCGGGCACGCGGTAGAGATCGCGCGCCGTCGGATTCAGATCGAGCGGGATGAGATCATTCGTGTCGGCGAAGGACGTGGTCATGCCCCACGCCACGTGGCCGTTGCTGCCCAGCACGAGGAAGGGCACGCCCGGAATCGTAACCCCCACGAGCCGGTGCCGTGCGCCGGCGGACGCGTTCACCGGCCACTGCATCACGACGCGATACCAGATGTTCGGCACGCCCAGGTTCAAGTGGGGATCGTTGCCCAGCAAGGCGGCGCCAGTCGCGGTATGCGCGCCGGTGACCGCGATGCTGTTGCTGCCGGGAAGAAAATCGCCGTCCGCCCAGAGTGCCTCGGTGCGGGGCCAGACGCGGGTGGAGCTCAGCGCGACCCCCGGCTCCGCGGCGCCCTCGCGGAGGTTCACCGCGTTGGGGCCGGGGATCGGTGGCAGCGCGGCGGTCGTGCCATCAAGCGCGGCATCTTCCGGCGAAAACAACGGCGCAAAAAACGACACGGCGTCGGAGCCGAACTGGTCGCGCAAGGTCATGAGCGAGAGTTCGCGGGTGTTCAGCTCGTCCTGCAGATCGAGGACCATGGCGTAGACAACCAACACGCTGTCCTCCGGCTGCCACGGCTGCGGATCCTCGCGGAAAAGGAAATACTCGAACGGCTTCTCGTGCAGCGCGGCGAGTCCGCTGTTCACGCCGGCCGCGTAGGCTTCGATCACCGCGCGGTGCGCGGGGTCCGCGGCCGCGAGGACCTGCTGCGCGAGCTGGCGGAACCGGTGCGGCCGCGCCAACTGGTCGAGCGGCACCGCGGCCTTGCCGAAAAGCGCGGCCAGCTCTCCTGCTGATCGCCGCCGCAACAGGTCCATTTGAAAGAAGCGATCCTGGGCGTGCAGGAACCCGAGCGCCCGCGCCACGTCGAGCCGGTTCGCGCCCTGGACCGTGGGCACGCCGAGTGCGTCGCGCGTGATCTGCACCGGTGCCGTGAGCCCGGCCACGGCGCGCGTGCCGTCCAGCTGCGCCAGGCTTCCGCGCATCTGCCAGTAAAACCAGCCGGCGGCGGCGAGCGCCACGAGCAGCACGACACTCAGCAGACCCGCGAGCAGGCGGACGAATCGGGCGACACCAGGATGCATAAGCTGGGAAAAAGGAAAACCGGCGCACCTTCGCCGGATCGCGCTAGAGATGCAGGGCGCGACGGATTTGGTCGACGATTTCCGCCGGGGTCGCAGCGACGTCGACGGTGAGCGCATGCTTGGGCGGCTCCAGGGTCGCGAGTTGGCTGTCGAGCATCTGCGCCCGCATGTAATGGCCGGATCGTGACGCCAGACGCGAGCGGATGAGCTCCGGCGAGCCGTGCAGGTGTACCCACTTTATCGCGTCGGAATTGCCGCGCAGCTGGGCTCGATAGCTCGCTTTCAGCGCCGAGCACGCGATCACCACATTCTTCCCGGAGGCGAGGCACTCCTCGATATGCTGTCGCAGCGCTGTGAGCCAGGGCGCGCGGTCCGCGTCGTTCAACGGGTGCCCCGCCGCCATCTTGGCCTTGTTGGCTGCCGAATGAAAATCATCGGCGTCGGCGAAGCTCCAGCCGAGTTCGCGGGCGAGCAGCTTGCCCACCGTCGTCTTGCCACTGCCCGACACGCCCATCAGCAGAATGATCATGGATGTGCGGTCCGCGATGGCTTCCTGCGGCTGTCAGCAGGATCCGCGAGGTGGTTCACGAGGTGGAATGGGGCAGGCATGCGTCGACGGTCCAACCACGACAGTGGCAGGAGGACGTCGCATTTCAACCCGCGCGCCACGCAAACGTGCCGCGGACCGCGGCCGGATCCGCCCCGGCTTCAATGGTCCGCCGAAATCAATCCCGTCCGCAAGGCGTAGCGCACCACCCCGGCGACATCATGCAAACCGAGCCGCGCCATGAGGTGCATCCGGTGCGTCTCGATCGTCTTCACGCTCAGGTTGAGCAGAAACGCGATTTCCTTCGTGCTGCGCCCCTCCGCGATCAGCTGGACGATTTCGCGCATCCGCGGCGTGAGTGCCTTGGTCGGTTCCGCGCGCGGGTCCTGTTCCTGCTGCCGGAACCGCGCGAGCACGCTCTTGGAAATCGACGGGCTCAGGTAGGTTTCGCCTTTGCGCACGGCATTGAGCGCCAGCTGCAGCTCGGCCGTGGCGGCGTCCTTGAGCAAATAGCCGGTGGCGCCGGCGCGCAACGCCTGCAGCACGTAATCCTCGGCGGTGTGCATCGACAGGATGAGCACCTTCGTGCGGGGATGCTCGCGCGCGATGCGTGCCGTCGCGTCGAAGCCGTTCAGCCCCGGCATGGTGATATCCATGATCGCGATATCGGGGGCAAAGGTGTGGACGAGCGTGACCGTTTCCCGCCCGTCGCCCGCCTCGCCGACGATGGTCACCCCCGGCAGTTTCTCGAGCAGCGTGCGGATGCCCGCACGGACCAGCGCATGATCGTCCGCCAAAACTATTTTCAGAGGAGCAGGCACGCCTCAAACTAGCCGAGATCCGGGGGGGATGGACAGCGGAAAAATCGCTTCGATCTCGGTGCCGCGTCCCGGTGCGGAGAGCAGGGTAAGAGTGCCGCCGGCGAGCAACGCCCGCTCGTGCATGCCCAGCAGCCCGAGACTGCCGCCTCGTTCCGCGCGCCCCCGCGCACTCGTGGCGTCGAAGCCCACGCCATCATCCTGCACCCGCAGCCGGAGTTTCTGATCCTGCACCGTCAGCGTCAAATGCACCCCTTGTGCCCGGGCGTGCCGCAGGGCGTTGGTGAGCGCCTCCTGCGCGATGCGGAAGCAGGCGGTTTCCAGGGTCGGGTCGAACCGCGCCAGCTCGGGATCCGTCGCGAGGTGCACGCGGGGACCGCCGGTGTGTGATTGGTGCTGGTGCAACAACCAGTGCAACGCGGGAACGAGTCCGAGATCGTCCAACAGCGGTGGACGCAGATTGAGCGAAAGCGAACGAACTTGGGCGAGCAACCGGTCGAGCAGCGCCACGGGCTCCTTCAGCCGCCCGGCAACGCGGCCGCATTCCGGCAGCAGCACGGTGGATTGCAGATGGATCTTGGCCACCGTCAGCACCTGCCCGATCTCGTCGTGCAGCTCCCGCGCGAGGCTGCGTCGCTCCATTTCCTGCACGTTGAGCAAACGCCGCGACAGCTGCTGCAGTCGTGCCGACGTGCTCGCGATGTCCGCTTGCTGCTGCTTCAACTGCGTCACATCGATCTGTGCGCCGACCATCCGCCGCGGCTCGCCCGGGTCGTCCGTTTCCAGCGCGGCGTGCAGCAGAAAACACCGCCAGCTGCCGTCCTTGTGTTTCAGCCGATACTCGACGTTGAAGTCCGGCCACGGCGCGGCGAGATAGCGGGCGGTCAACGTGTGGAGGTTCGCGAGGTCATCGGGGTGACAGCGCGAGAACCACTCGGCCGCGTCCTCGCCGATCTCGTTTTCCGCATAGCCGATCTGCGCCTTCCAGCGGGCGGAGAACTCCATGTGCCCCGTGCCCACCTCCCACGACCACAAACCGATCCGGCCCGCCTCGAGCGCGGTCTTCAGCCGCTGATCGCTCGCCCCGAGCGCGGCGAGCAGCTGTCGCCGGTCCGCCAGCTCCGTCCGGGCCCGCAGTCCGGCCACGGCGAGTTCGTGCCGATCGATCGCGAGATCGATGCGCAGCGCGAGCTCCGCCGCGTGCCGTCGCGGCGCGACGACGAAATCGCTCGCACCATGACTGAAGGCGGCGGCCACTGCTTCCTCCGCCGAGGAATCGGCCAGCACGATGATCGGCAGGTGAAAACCGCGATCGCGCGCCGTCTTGATCAGTTCGAAGCAGTCGTTGGCCGGTGGCCGGTGCAGACCGAGCACCAGGTCGTATTCCTCGCCGGTGACCAGGGCCTCGAGCCCGCTGCTCCGATTGGCCGCGGTTTTGATCGCGAGGTGCGGCGCGCGGCGCGCCAGCAGCCGCACCAGCATTTCCGCCTCCGCGGGATCGTCGTCGACCAGCAGAATCCGCCGCGGGCGCGAACGCGCGCGCGCCAACGCCGGTTGCAGCCGGTGTCGTTCGATCGCGTCGCGCAGCCGCTGCGGGAGCGACTCGAGATAACCAAGGCGGCGCGACACGAAATCGTCGGCCCCGAGTCGCAGCGCCTGCGCGGCAAACTCCGTGTCGCCGATCCCCCCAATGAGCACGAGCGGTGTATCGATGCTCTCCAGTGCGAGCAGCTTCAGCACCTCGAGGGCATCCATGTCCCGTACCCGCCGGTCGATGAGCAGGGCCGCGTGCCGCCGGGCCCGTGCGCGCGTGATGAATTCCTCCGCCCGGTCCACCACCTCGAGCGTGATCTCCGGGGCCACGCGCGTGAAATGCGCCCGCGTCAAATCCGCGTCGAGGGGGTTGTCCTCGGCGTAGAGCACGCGAAAACCAGGACGCATGACGCGAGTGTCTGCGGTCGAACGCCGGGACTGCAACCCCGCAAGTCGCCCGCACCGTCACGGCCCCCGCAGCGCCGAACGGCTCAGTCGTGCAAAAAATAAAGGGCGGTGCAGATCAGCCCGCAGCCGACCGTCGGCGCGTTCACCCACAGCGGGCTGAATCCCATGTGGTATTTGTCGATCAGCCAGACCACCAGCGCGCACTTGCCGGCGATCGCCAGCCAGCAGCCCAGGATCAGCTTCTCGACGCCCGGATGGGGCGCGCGGATCTGCTCCACCAGCCGGACTTCCTCAATGAAGCGACAGCTGCTTTCGGGCGGAGGACGCCCGGAGACGGCCTGGAGCAGATTGTGAAACATGCAGCGGCTCACCTTAGCCGCCGCGGTCGAAACGCAAGCGACGGCGGCCAAGCGCGAACCGTGCGATTTGCGAGCGGCGCAACTCACCGCCGTGCAATTCACGGGAAAACCCATGGCCGGGACCGCGTGGCCCGCTCGGCCACCGCATTCGCATTCAACCGCTTGTGCGGCGACGTGGTCGGTTGGCACCCGCAACGCTGTGCAGCAGGTGTCCAAAGACTCATGCCACGCCCGCTCCGATTCGCCGCCTTCATGCTGACGCTGTTCATTTCGGCGGCTTCGGCCGATCCCGCGATGGATCAGAAAATCGAAGCCGCCGCCCAGTCGTCCTACAATTTTCGGGCCGTGCTCGGCAACCGGGTGAAGGTGGAGGTGAACGAAGGCGTCGTGACGCTCTCCGGCACCGTGCTCGATCGTGATCAAAAGGCGCTCGCCGAGGACACGGTCCGCAGCCTTCCGGGCGTGGTCGAGGTGCTGAATCACCTCGATGTGAGCGAACCGGATCAGGAGCGCTCGGATGGGTGGATGGCGCTGAAAATCCGGAGCCTTCTGCTGATTCGCTCAAAGGTCAGCGCTGCGAACACCGACGTTTCCGTGCACGACGGAGTGGTGACCTTGGCGGGCACCGCCGAGAGCGAGGCGCAGAAAGAGCTGACGGAATCGTATGCCCGCGGCGTGCAGGGCGTGCGCGCAGTGCGCAACCAAATGATCGTGCGGTCCGCGGACACCGCGCCGCGCGCCGGCGCGGCGTCCGCAACGCCCGAAACAATCGACGACGACGGCAGCGTGACGGCTCAGGTGAAGGCGGCGCTGCTGGCGCGCGATCCCGGCCTGGCTTTGCAGACCCGGGTCGAGACCGCCGGAGGCACGGTGACGATCCGCGGCACCGCCCGCTCCCGCGCAGAAAAGGACCTCGTCAGCAGGGTGGCGCGGGAAATTCGCGGCGTGCGTGCCGTCGCCAATCAAATGGTGGTCTCGGCGGCCGAATAGGCGCCCGGCGAAGCCCTCCGGTGCGCTGTCGCGGTCGACGCCCCATCCGTCACAAGCTCGCACTTGAAACTTTTTGTGGTAGGTTCCGTCACATAGCGCACCATGAAAACCACACGGCTAACCCTCTCTGTTTTCCTTGCGGTGACTGCGGCAGCCGTTCTCTCGGCTGCAGACCCGAAGACGCCGTCTCGCGTCGAAGTCACCTTTACCGATCCCGAAAAATTCACCGATGCTGCTGACGCACAACGCGGCTCCGACTTTGGTCGCGAGGCCAACCTGCAGGAGTTGCGCCAGTACATCGAGCGTCGAGCGACCCGGTTCGTGCCCGAGGGGCAGAAGCTGTCCGTCACGATCACGGACGTCGACCTTGCGGGCGAAGTGGAACCGTGGCGGACCCCGCGGATGAGCGATGCGCGGTTCGTGAAGGATATTTATCCCCCCCGGATCGAGCTCAGCTTTAGGCTGACGGACGCCAGTGGAGCCGTAATCAAGGAAGGCACGCGCAAGCTGTCCGACCTGACTTTCATGATGAACCTCCACGCGGTGAACCGCGACGATCCGCGCATCTACGAGAAGGATCTGCTGGATCGCTGGATCAGCAGCGAATTCCGGCCGAACAAGAAGTAGGCTTTCGCAAAACCATTTGCTTGCCGCCGCGAGTCTCGGCAGATTCGCGGCGGTTTCGTTTTCAAAAACGTCCTTGTTGCCCGAACCCGATACTTCGCCCGACTCTGGGCCGGCGCGGCTCGACCGCTGGCTTTGGGCCGTCCGGCTTTACAAGACCCGCTCGCTCGCGAGTCATGCGTGCCGTGCCGGCAGCGTGGAGATCGGCGGTCAACGCGCCAAGCCCGCCCGCGAGGTGCACGCCGGAGAACTGGTGTGCGTTCGGCAGGGCCTGATTACCCGAACCTTGCGCGTGGTGGACGTGCCGCGAAGCCGTGTCGGCGCGGCGCTGGTCGCGCGGTTCTGCGCCGATCTCACGCCCGCAGCAGAGTTCGAAAAGGCCCGCGAGCAGCGGTTGCAGCACATGCTCGCGCGGGAGAAGGGTTTGGGGCGCCCGACCAAACGCGACCGCCGCGCTCTTGACCAGTTGCTCGGCCGCTGAACCGCTAAGATCGCGAAAGGCCAAAGACGGCAAGCCAAGCCGTTGGCGAAGGCCTCCTGCAACTGCTCGAATAGCCGCAGCCTTACGGCGACTAACCGCTTAATTGACCGGGAAATTGTGCCGAAGAACCGCCCGGATGAAAGGCCATGCAGTGCTTGGCTTCGCTGTCGTGCCGACGGCGAGGCCTGATCGTGTCGGAGCCGTGTCGTGCTCGCCGAGCCCGCAAGGGCTTCGCGGTGCGAGCACGTTGTGCCGCTTTCGTCATACCACACCGGGGAGGGGCGTATGAGCATCTCCGCTCCCGTCGCTGCTCCTCCCGCTGCAAGCCCCGCCACGACCGCGGCGCCTCCGGGCACGTCGCGCATGCACGCGCTGTTCGTCGCCTATGGGCAACGGGTGATCGCACGGGCCCACCGGCTGTTCCTCTGGCTGCTGGTTGGCCAATGGGTCGCAGCGCTCGTGCTGGCCCTCCTGTTCCCCAGCCCGGCCGCCTGGCCGCTGGCCGCGGTCGGAGGCTCTGTTTTCGCCGGACTCGCCATTGCACTCATCCGCTGGCGGCCGTTCACGTTCGCCAGCCGCTGCGGCGTCGCCCTCGCGCAGATCGGATTCTGCGCGCTCTTCGTGCAGCTCACGGCCGGGCGGCTGGAAATGTACTTCTGTTTCTTCGTGGCGATCGCCTTTCTCTCGCTGTATCGCGACTGGCGTGTGCTGGTGATCGCCGCCGCCGTCGCGATCAGCCACCTGATGCTGACGCCGCTGTGGCAGTCCGACGCGGCGTTGAGCCAGGCGGCACCGAGTTCGTGGTCGGGGGCAGAGTTCAATCTCTGGCTGCTGCTCGAGACCGCCGTGCTGATCTGGGCCGGCCTCGCGGGACGCCGCGAGATGCGCGAAACCTGCCGCGCGCAGGAGCAGCATCAACTCCTGCTCGAAGAGCTCGAGCAACGCGTGCGCGACCGCACCAAGCACCTCGAGGCTGAGACCGCCGAGCGGGAACGTACGGCGCAAGCGCTGCGCCAAAATGAGGAGCGCCACCGCAACCTCCTCGCGCGGCTCCCGATCGGCGTCTTCGAAACCACCCGCAGCGGCGTGGTGCGGTATGCCAATTCTTTCCTGCTCGGGATGGTCGGATTGCCGGCCCATTTCGATCCCACGATCATCTCCCTGGCCGACGGCCGGATCTTTCCCACCGTCGATCGCGAACGATTCTGGCACCGGCTGGAGAACGAGCACGAGGTCCGCGGCTTCGCCACGACGCTGCGCCATTTCGACGGCACGATCTTCCACGTGGTCATCAACGCGCGGCTGAAGAACGCGCCCGGCGAGCCCGAATTGATGGCCGAGGGGACGGTCGAAGACGTCAGCGTCCGGAAGCGCGCCGAACGCGAGCTCGACGTGCTGCACGGCCAGCTGATGCTCGCGTCGCGTCAAGCCGGCATGGCCGAAGTCGCCACCGGCGTGCTGCACAACGTCGGCAACGTGCTTACGAGCGTGAACCTGATCGTCCACGACGTGCAGGACCGGTTGAAGGGCACGCGGCTCACGCACCTGCATCGCGTCGTCGAGATGCTGCAACGCGAACAGCCGCGGCTCGCGGAATTTCTCGCGCAAGACCCCGCCGGTCAGAAGCTGCCGGACTTCCTCGCGAAGCTCGACGAGCATCTCGCCGCGGAAAACCGGCAGTTGCTCACCGACGTCGACGGACTCGTACGTCATTTCGAGCACATCCGCGAAATCATCGTGACGCAGCAGGGCTCCACGAAACTGTTCGGCGTGCTGGAATCCATCCCACCGGCGCAGCTCTTCGAAGACGCCCTCCGGCTCAACGCGGAATCGCTCGACCGGCACGGCATCGCGCTCGACCGCTTGTTCGAGCCGACTGCTTCCGTCAAGGCGGACCGACACAAGGTTCTGCAGATCCTCGTCAACCTGCTGAAGAACGCGAAGGACGCGCTGCAGGTCATCAAGCCCGGCGAGCGCCAGATCCGCGTGAAGGTCGCGGCCGTCCGCGATGACCGGATTGCGCTTTCCGTCGAAGACAACGGCCCGGGCATCGCGCCCGAAAACCTCACGAAAATCTTCCAACACGGATTCACCACGAAACCCAGTGGACATGGCTATGGCCTGCACGCGAGCGTGCTCGCCGCGCGCGAAATGGGAGGCGATCTGACGGCCGAGAGTCCGGGCGCCGGCCTCGGCGCCACGTTCACGTTGACGCTCCCTGTGGCGAAGCCGGCCCCGTGATGAACGTCCTGCTGCCACCGAACCGGCGCATCCTGCTCGTCGACGACAATCTGGCGATTCACGACGATTTTCGGCGGATTCTCATGCCGACGAGTTCCGCCAGCACGCTGGATGCCGAGGCCGCCTCGCTGTTCGGGGCCGCTGCGGACGTCGCTCCGAGCGAGTCCGTCACGTTCCAACTTGACTACGCCCAACAGGGCCAGGAGGCCTGCGAGAAAGCCGCGGCCGCTGTCGCTGCCGGCTGTCCCTACGCGCTCGCTTTCGTCGACATGCGCATGCCGCCGGGCTGGGATGGGCTCACGACCATTGCGAAGCTGTGGGAAATCGACCCCGAGGTGCAGGTGGTGATTTGCACCGCGTATTCCGATCGGAGCTGGAACGAAATTCAGGCGGCGCTGACCGCGCGCGATCGCTGGCTGGTGCTCAAAAAACCGTTCGACAAGGTCGAGGTACTCCAGCTCGCGCAGGCGCTCACCGAAAAATGGCACCTCACGCGGCTCTCCCGGCTCCAGCTCGCCACGTTGGAGAAGCACGTCGCGGTGCGCACGGATCAGCTGCGGCATGCGGTGCAGGTGAAGAACGAGTTTCTGGCCAACATCACGCACGAACTGCTCACCCCGCTGCATGGTATCATGGGCTCGCTCGCGCTGATGAGCGAAGACGCCCTCAACGCGGACCAGGCCTCGTCCCTCGCCGACGTGCGTACCTGCGCCGAGAGTCTCAACCGGCTGCTGCAGCAGATCGTGGCGTTCAACCAGGCGGAAGCCGGCACGCTCGCGCTCGATCCGCTGCCCTGCAGCCCCGGCGATCTGCTCACGCCGGTCGCGAACGCCTACCGCGCCCGCGCGCGCCTCAAGGGCATCGCCCTGCGCACGCAGGTGGCGCCGTCACTGCCGGCCGTGCTCCGCGCGCCGGCCCCCGTGATCCGGCAGATCCTCACCGCGCTCACGGACAATGCACTCAAGTTCACGGAATGCGGGGCGATCACGATGCACGTCGGCGGCGAACCCGATTTGCTCTGCTTCACCGTTGAGGACACCGGCATCGGCATGACCGCCGAACAACTCAGCTGGGTCGGCTTGCCGTTCGCGCAGGTGGACGGTGGACTGGCCCGCCGCCAGCCGGGGATCGGGCTCGGACTCCCGCTGGCCAAACGCCTCGCCACGTCGCTCGGCGGCGAACTCACGTTGAGTTCGCAACCGGGTCGGGGCACGACTGCGACGTTCACCGCTCGGGCCGCGCCGTTGCAGTCAACTGCTCCCGCCCTGGAGGCGGCGCGGTAAGCCGGCGCCGTGCTCGCGTTCACCCCGCCCGCGTCAGGCGGGCGTCAATACGGGCCGCGGATGTGCGGCTCGACTTCGCGCAGGTAGAAATCGCCGAGCTGCGCGTGGAGCGCGGGCGACAAGGGGGGCAGATCCGACGCCCGCGCATTGCCGCGCGCCTGCTCGGGATTGCGCGCGCCCGGGATGATTACGCTCACCGCCTCGAAATCGAGGCACCAGCGCAGCGCCATTTCCGGCAGGGTCATCCCCGCGGGCACGAACGATTTCAACGCCTCCGCCAGATCGACGCCTTTCGTGAACGGCAATCCGCCGAACGTCTCGCCCACATTGAACATCTTGCCGTCCCGATTGAAATTCCGGTGGTCATCGGCCGCGAAGGTGGTCGCCTTGGTCATCTTGCCGCCGAGCAATCCGCTCGCCAGCGGCAGCCGCACGAGGAGGGCGATCCGGCGGCGGCGGGCCTCGGCGAACAGCACGTGCACCGGCTTCTGACGCAGCACGTTGAAAATGATTTGGAGCGCGGCCACCCCGGGCTGCTGCGCACAAAAGAGCGCCTCCTCCATCGACTCGACGCTCACGCCGAAATCCCGAATCTTGCCCTCCTGCTTCAGCTCGCGGAGATGGTCGAACACGTCCCCGCGCTTCAGCACGTCGAAGGGGATGCAGTGCAGCTGGGTGAGATCGATCGCCTCGACCCCGAGCCGCTTGAGCGATGCCTCCGTGTGCGTCCGGATCGCGTCCCGCGTGAAATTGCCCGGCCAGCCCGGTGAGCCGAACCGGCCCAGCTTGGTCGCCACGTAGATCGGCGCGCGTGTGTCCTTCAGGAATCGGCCGATGAGTGATTCGCTGCGGCCGTCGCCATACACATCGGCGGTATCGAAAACCGTGGTGCCGGCGTCCACCGCCGCGCGCATGGTCTCCCTCGCCGCCTCCTCGGTTACGTTGCCCCAGCCGCCGCCGAGTTGCCACGTGCCGAGTCCCACTTCGCCCACGCTGCGACCGGTCCCGCCGAAAATGCGCATCTTCATGCCCCGTGAACGTGCCAATCCTCGCCCGCAAATCAAGCAGCGCCCGCCCGCACCCTCTCGAAAGTGTCACCTGCAACGTGAGGCTTCGGTCGCCGCCAGCTAGTCCGCGCCGCATGGAAGTCCGACTCCCTCGTCAGCCGGAGATCAGCCCCGAACCTCGCGCTGAATTTAGCGGCAGCGGCCAGCGAATCCGCTCGAAGCCCCAGATGTCCCTTGTCTTCCGGCCTTGAGCCGGCGGCGTTTTGCGCGCACGAATCGCAGCCGATGAAAATCTGTCTTTACGGCGTGCCCGGCACCGTCGTGGGGAAACATCCGCTCAAAGACCCGCGGCTCGACACCGCCCACAAGCTCGTCGCGGCCGACAAGAAGACCTACGCGGCGGTGGACGTGACGG
Organism: Opitutus terrae PB90-1; assembly: GCF_000019965.1. Lineage (GTDB taxonomy): Bacteria > Verrucomicrobiota > Verrucomicrobiia > Opitutales > Opitutaceae > Opitutus > Opitutus terrae. The sequence goes on along the minus strand of NC_010571.1, from coordinate 1,002,688 downwards.
GAGACGACGGGCTGGCCGAGTGCGATGCCATTGTCGCCACGGACAGCAGCGCCTTGGAGCTTGTCCTGCAGGATCTGGAGTTTGTCGAGACACGGCTCGGTCGCGATGCCACCGATGCAGAGAAGCTGGTGCTCGAACGCATGAAAACGGACCTCGAGGCGGGCCGCTGCCTCAGCGCGTGCGCCTACACCGCCGCCGATTGGGAAGCGGTGAACGCGAGCGGACTGATCACACGCAAACCGGTCGTGATCGCGACGGCAGAAGAAGTGAATCAACCCGACCCGCTCCTGGTGAGAGCCGTCGCGGCGACAGGGTGGATTTCATTTCTCACGGTCGGCGGCAAAGAAAACCGCGCGTGGTTGATCCGCCAGGGCGCGACGGCTTGGGAGGCGGGCGGCGCCATTCACACGGATATCCACAAGGGGTTCATTCGCGCTGAGATCATCGGCTGGGCCGATTTTGTGACGGCGGGTGGCGAGACGCAGGCCAAGCGCGCCGGCAAGCTGCGACTGGAGACGAAACAGTACGTGATGCAGGACTACGATCTCGTGAACTTCCGGTTCAACAAGACCGGTTGAACAGGACAGCGTAGGGCTGGCGCTCGCCTGCGGTGAGCTTGGCGAATCCGCCGCCAGCCGTGCTTCCGCGCAGCTTTCCGGCCGCCGGCGAGCGGCGGCCCTACAACATCGCTCTGCTCCTCACCACGCCACGTCCTGCGGTCCGGGCGTGCGAGCGGGATCCTGCGCCGTGCTCAGGCTGGCATCGGTGCGAAATACGATCGCTTCCTGCGCGGTGGCGTCCGCGCGCAGCCAGACGTGCCCGCCCATCGAGTCGCAATCGATCACTCGCACGATATCCGCCATCTGACTGGCGCTCGGCTCCAGCTCCAGCAGCCGGCTGGGCGCGTTGCGGAACCAGTCCACGTCGAGCGAGTTGTTCGTCTTCTTGGGGAAGTAGGCGAGATAGAGCATGTCGTGCTCGACCAGATCATTGAAGAAATGCGTGCCGAGCGACACGTCCGGGATCAATCGCTCGTGCATCGCGACGACTTCGCAGATCACCGATGCGCGGCTGATTTCCGCGAACACCACCGGAATGCCGAGCGATGGGCTGTGCGTGCCCCAGCGGCCGGGCCCGATCAGCATCAACCCGCGATCGTCCTCCGGGTGCTGCTGGTTGAGCCGGCCGATTAGCCGCGCCACGGCATACCGCTCGCGTTCGCCGAGCTGCGCGTAGGTGTCCTGCACGACGTAGATGATCCGGCTGAGTCGCTGCTCGCGACTGACTCCGATCACGGCGCCATGCGCCGCGAGCAGCCGGTTCTGCGTCGCGTGCGTGGTCAGCACCATGTTCACGTTCTCGCGACGAACCTGGAACGTCCGGCACTGCAACAGGTGGATCCGATACGTGCCGTCGTTGAGAAAATTCAATGTGAACTCCGTGTCGACCGGGTGCTCGTAGGCTTCCTCCAGCAGGGCCAGCATCCGTCGCAGATCCGCCGCCACCTGCGTCTCCTTGATCAACCGGTCGAACGTGATGCAGGGATAGCCCTCCGGCTCCGTGTTCGTGAGATAGTAGTCGACCTGGAACTCCGGCCGCTCTGCGAGCACGTCGCCAAGCGGCAGCGAGACGAAGGTGCCCGAGCGCAGGTCGAGACAATCCATCCGCCGCTGCGAGTGATCGCGCACCTCTTCGAAGTTTGTCTCGGGGCGCCGCTCGGGCGCGTTCAGTGCCACGAGTCGCGTATAGTCATCGTCGCACCGGTCGACCGCCCGTGTACCGAGACCGAACACCAGTCGCAGCATGCCGGCGTGCGGATCGATGTCGGGATGCCACACGAACGGATTGTAGGAGAGCGCCACGCCGGCCGCCTGCGGATAGTAGTACCGGCCGTGCGGCGCGCCGGACACGCGCATGATCAGGAGCGCCATCCGCTCCTCGCTCTCGAGCAAACCGCGCCGCAGCCGGTAGCGCAGCGCTTCCTCATCGAGCACGCTGGCGTAGACGCGGCGCACCGCCTCGAGCAACGCGGCCATCCGGTCCTCGCGCGAGCCGCGGTTGGCGACGAAGACGCTCTCGTATTTGCCCGAAAACGCGTTGCCGCGGGCGTCTTCGAGGATCGAGCTGGAACGCACGATGTAGGGCGACTCACCGAAGTAATCCAACATGCCCTGGAATTGCTCCATGATGGGCGCGGGAAAACGGCCGCCGAGAATCAGCCGGCGGCCTTCGTCGAGCCCGCGCAGGAACGTATCGGATTTCTTCTGCTGTTCCCGCAGCCACCACACGCCGTTCTGCACGAGGTACGAGATGAACACCTCGGCCCCGACGAAGAACGAATCGTGCACTTCGAGCCGCGAGGCCAGGTCCGGATCCCGCGCGCGCAGGATCGCCCGCGCGACGAGCATCCCGAGCGTTTTACCGCCGACCGAACCGATGCCGATCATCCGGTCGCGGATCGCGAGGAAGTCCGGCAGCGTGAGAAACCGCTCGACCAGCGGGGCGATGCCGGAGCGATGCACGCGCAGCGCGTAGCGAATCCGCCGCATGATCTCGTCGTGGCGCTCCTGTGTGCAGCTGCCCTGGGCGATCGCCTGCGCGACCTGCTCCGCCTCCTGGAACAGCCGGCGCCAATGGCCGACCTTGCGATCGCTCTGCAGCCGCGGCCACTGCGTGCGCGAGAGGATCTGTGCGAGGACTGCGCTGTCCCGCACCGGCAGAAACTCGCTGCCGTGCTGCACGTGGATGGTGTTCATCACCTCCTGGGAGCGGTGCTGCACTTTCAGCGGCCGGATGTAGAGCCGCAGGTCGAGCCGGAACACGTCGAGCATGAACTGCGTCGTCTCGCGGATGACGTCGATCGCGTAACCGGAGTGGTGATCGCGATAAAGCGCGAAATAGGTGACCGTCTCCAGATCCCAGAGACGCGGGCAGGTGAGCGAGAAGAAATTGCCCAGAGTCTGGTCCGACATCCACGTGTCCGCGATGTGCGACAGACAGTCGAAAACGTAGATCGCGCCCCGGCCGGCCTGCTCGATCACGCCGTGAATCTGGCGGACGAACGTTTCAAACCCCTTGGTGCAGTCGAACTGGTGGATCTCCGCGCCGGAATCCTCCGTCAGCATCGGCTCGTGCGTCGCGAAGCGGAAGTAGATCAAATGCCGGCCCGCCGCCTTGGCCGCGGCGGCATACGGCCGCACCAGCTCGTGGTACTCCTCGATCGAGTCGACCTCCCAGACGATGTTGTCGCCGGGTTCGATGCCGTGAAGCACGCGATCGAGACCGAGCAGCCCGGTGGTGACGGTGGCAGGCAGAGGCGCAGTGGGAGCAGACATGGGAGCAAAGCGGACACGCCGCGACGCTTAGTCAACGGACGCGCGCGCAGGATTTCCAGCCCACAATCCAAATTGGCCATCACCGAGCCGCATCTCACTTTCTGACATGGGCGGGACGCCCATGCCACGTGGCACGGGCGTCCCGTCCGTGGGTTTGCAGGAAAGTGCGTCCCGGGGCGTCGCGAGCGAAGCCTCTGCGGGCGCGGAACTCTTCAGCAAAAAGCCCGGGGCCGTCGCCGGCGCCCGGGCTGAAACTTTCAACCGGACAATGCGGTCAGACCAGACCCTGCGCGAGCATCGAGTCGGCGACCTTGGTGAAGCCGGCGATGTTGGCGCCGAGAACGTAGTTGCCGGACGCGCCGTATTCCTCGGCCGTGGCGCGGCAGTTCTCGTGGATGTTGATCATGATCGTGTGGAGCTTCTGGTCGACTTCCTCACGCGACCAACTCATCCGCATCGAATTCTGCGACATCTCGAGGCCCGACGTGGCGACGCCGCCGGCGTTGGCGGCCTTGCCCGGACCGTAGAGAATCTTCGCCGCGTGGTAGGCGTGCACCGCTTCGGGCGTCGAAGGCATGTTGGCGCCCTCGGATACGAGCTTGCAGCCGTTCTTCAGCAGCGTCTGCGCGTCGTTCGTGTCGATCTCGTTTTGCGTGGCGCTCGGGAAGGCGCAGTCGCACTTCACGCCCCACGGCCGCTGGCCCGCGAGGTAGCTGCTGCCCTTGAACTTCTCCACGTATTCCTTGATGCGGCCGCGACGGTTGTTCTTCAGGTCCATGACCCACGCGAGCTTCTCGGCCGAGATGCCGGCGGGATCGTGGATCGAGCCATCGGAGTCGGACAGCGTCACGGCCTTGGCGCCGAGCTGATTCAGTTTCTCGATGGTGAACTGGGCGACGTTGCCCGAACCGGAGACGGTGCAGATCTTGCCCGCGAGGGCTTCCTTGCGGGTCTTGAGCATCTCCTCGGCGAAGTAGACCGCGCCGTAGCCGGTCGCTTCCGGCCGGATCAGCGAGCCGCCCCACTTCAGGCCCTTGCCGGTGAACACGCCGGTGAACTCGTTGCTCAGCCGCTTGTATTGGCCAAACAAATAGCCGACCTCCCGGCCGCCCACGCCAATGTCCCCTGCGGGGACGTCGGTGTCGGCGCCGATATGGCGATAGAGCTCCGTCATGAAGCTCTGGCAGAAGCGCATGACTTCGTTGTCCGACTTGCCCTTCGGGTCGAAGTCGGAGCCACCTTTGCCACCGCCCATGGGGAGCGTAGTCAGGGCATTCTTGAAGATCTGCTCGAAACCGAGGAACTTCAGAATGCCGAGATTGACGCTGGGATGAAAGCGCAGACCGCCCTTGTAGGGGCCGATCGCGCTGTTGAACTGCACGCGGAAGCCGCGATTCACCTGCACCCGGCCGGCGTCGTCCTGCCACGCGATGCGGAACATGAGTTGCCGCTCGGGCTCGACGATCCGCTCCAGGATGCGGTTATCGCGGTATTTCTTGTGTCGTTCGATTACTGGGCCGAGTGACTCGAGTACCTCGCGTGCCGCTTGGAGAAACTCGAGCTCACCGGCGTTCCGGCGTGCCACCAGATCTAGAACCTCAGCAATGTATTCGTTCATTTCAATGATCACAGGCGGTAAGGATTGCCGCAGCGGATCAGACCGCCAGGTCCGCCGCGGGCAGCAGAAAGCTGCTCGGGGCACACTGGGGACCCGGCTCGCGACGACAATAGGGAATCTTGGGCCGCCCGGCTTCGCTGGAGGGCTACTGCGCGGGATCAACGCTCGTTATGGCAAGCCGGCGGCGTCACCCCGGTCGAGATGCTCCGGGGATGGCCGAAGGCCGGGCCGGAGAAATTCCCGGTAATTGCATCTGCGGCGGCCTCTTGCCGCGCCGCGGTTGCTTGTCACCGTGATGCCATGAACCGTGCGTTGCTCATTCCCGCTGTCTTTGCCGCCATGACTGCTCCCGCCGCCCAACTCGATGAAGCCACGGTGCAAGCCAAGGTGGCGGCGTTGCTCGCGCAGATGACCCAGGAGGAAAAGATCGGCCAGTTGATCCAGTATTCCCAGCCGGGCGCCGAGACCGGTCCCGCGACGCGCTCCGATGTCGCCAAGGAAATCCGCGCCGGCCGCTGTGGCAGCATCCTCAACGCGGTCGGCGCGGAGCAGACGCGCGCGATGCAACAACTCGCCGTCGAGCACACCCGCTTGAAGATCCCGCTGATCTTCGGCTTCGATACGATCCACGGCTTTCGCACGATCTTCCCGATCAATCTCGCCCAGGCGGCCTCGTGGGATCTCGCGGCGATCGAGCTCTCCGAACGGATCGCTGCGACCGAAACTGCGGCGGCGGGGATTCACTGGACGTTCGCGCCCATGGTCGACATCACGCGCGATCCCCGCTGGGGCCGCGTCATGGAGGGGTCGGGCGAGGACCCCTGGCTCGGCAGCGCGATCGCGCGGGCACGGGTGCACGGGTTCCAAGGCGACGATCTTTCGCGACTCGATACGGTGCTGGCGTGCGCGAAGCACTTTGCGGCCTACGGCGCCGCCCAGGCCGGTCGCGACTACTTCACCACCGAGGTGCCGGAGATCACGCTGCGCGACATCTATTTTCCGCCATTCAAGGCGGCGGTGGACGCCGGGGTCGGCTCCTTCATGGCGGCGTTCAACGATCTCAATGGCGTGCCCGCGTCGGCCAATCGCTGGCTCATGACCGACGTGCTGCGTCATGAGTGGGGTTTTAGTGGCTTCGTCGTCTCCGATTGGCAGTCCGTCAAGGAACTGCTCGCGCACGGCATCGCCGCTGATCCGGCCGAAGCCGCGCGGCTGGGATTGAACGCCGGCGTCGACATGGACATGGAGGGCCGGATCTATGGCCCGCAGGTGGCTGATCAGATCAAGGCGGGGGCGATCGATCAGCGGAGGCTCGACGAGGCGGTGTCCGCCATTCTCGCGGCGAAGTTCCGGTTGGGGCTGTTCGAGGATCCGTATCGTTACAGCAACGAGCAGCGCGAAAAAGAGACGATGCTGCGACCGGAACATCTCGAGGTGGCGCGGGATCTCGCGCGGAAGTCCTGCGTGCTGCTGAAGAACGAAAACGCCGCGTTGCCGCTCCGGGCCAACGCGAAGATCGCGCTGATCGGCCAGCTCGCGCATACGACGCGCGACCTGCTGGGCGAATGGCGCGGCCGCGGCCAAGAGGAGGAGGCGATTTCGATTCAAACCGCATTGGAGGAAGCCTTCCCGCAACGCGTCACTTACGTCGAAGGGGTGAAGACGATGGGCCCCGACCGCTCTGGTTTCGCCGCGGCCATCGCGGCGGCGGAGCAGGCGGATGTCGTCGTGGCCGTGATGGGCGAAGGTTGGTTCCTCAGCGGCGAGGCGGCGAGCCGCACGAGTCTCGACATCCCCGGCGTGCAGGCGGAGTTGCTCCACGAACTGCGGCAAACCGGCAAGCCGGTCGTCCTCGTGTTGATGACCGGCCGACCGCTGGCGCTTGGACCCGTGGTCGAGGACGTCGATGCGCTGCTGCTGGCGTGGTTTCCCGGCACGATGGGCGGCCCGGCGGTCGTCGATTTGCTGACGGGAAAGTTCAACCCGTCGGGAAAACTGCCGGTGACGTTCCCGCGCAACGTGGGACAAGTGCCGATTTTCTATAATCACAAAATGACGGGCCGGCCGATCGATCCGAAGGATCCCGATTACCGATTCCGGTCCCGCTATGTCGATTCGCCGAACTCACCGCAGTTTCCGTTTGGGTTTGGCCTGTCCTACACGAAATTCGACTACTCGAAGGCCAAGGTGCGGAGCAAGACGCTGCAGCCTGATGGCGTGCAGCAGGTGAGCGTGCGGCTGAGCAACGAAGGCAAGCGCGAAGGCACCGAGGTGGTGCAACTCTACGTGCGCGACGTCGCCGGTTCGGTCACCCGGCCGGTGCGCGAGTTGAAAGGGTTTCAGCGTGTCACCCTGAAGCCCGGCGAATCACGCGACGTGACGTTCACCTTGCGACCGATGGATCTCGCGTTTCACCACGCCGACATGAAGTTCGCCCCGGAGGCAGGCGAGTTCGAGGTGTTCGTCGGCGGCGACTCGACTGCGCCAAAAGTCGGCGGGTTCGAATATCGGGAGTGAGCCATAACTGGCTGAATCCGACGCTGCACTTCGCAGCGCTGGCAGCCAAGGTAGGGCGCTCACTCTGTGAGCGCCATGAGTGTCAAGTGACCTCCCGGCGGGCAGCGGAATGCCCGCCCTACCGCGTCAGCGGACTCACGCGCCGCCGCCGCTGGTCGGGTGCTGCATCTCGCCGGACAGATACGTGTCGTAGGCTGCGAGATCGAGCAGACCGTTGCCGCTGAGATTGAAGACGAGCACGCGCTTCTTTCCTTCCTCGCGGCACTTGATGGCCTCGTCGACAACGGCGGCGATGGCGTGCGACGATTCCGGCGCGGGCACGAGTCCTTCGGAACGCGCAAACAGCACGCCGGCTTCGAAGACCTTCGTCTGTGTCACCGCGACGGCGTCGATCAACCCGAGCTTTTTGCAGTGGCTCACCATCGGCGCCATGCCGTGGTAGCGCAGCCCGCCGGCGTGGATGCTCGGCGGCATGAATTTGTGGCCGAGCGTATACATCATCATCAGCGGCGTGGTCTCGGCCATGTCGCCGAAATCGTAGCGGAGTTCGCCCTGGGTGAGCGACGGACAGGAGGCGGGCTCGACCGCGACGACGCGGAATTTCTTTTTCCCCTGAATTTTTTCGCGCAGGAACGGAAACGCGATACCGGCGAAATTGCTGCCGCCGCCGGCGCAGCCGTAGATGATGTCGGGCTCCTCGCCGGCGAGTTCCATTTGCTTCATCGTTTCCTCGCCGATCACCGTCTGGTGCAGACACACGTGGTTCAGCACGCTGCCGAGCGCGTATTTCGTGTCGTGGTTTTTGATCGTGTCCTCGATCGCCTCGCTGATCGCGGCGCCGAGGCTGCCGGGCGAGTCCGGACTCTCCGCGAGCATTTTGCGGCCGAAGGCGGTGTGCCGGCTCGGGCTCGCGTAAACCTTGGCCCCATAGGTCTGCATGAGCAGTTTGCGGTAGGGCTTCTGGTGAAAGCTCACCTTCACCATGTAGACGGTGCACTCGAGTCCGAAGACCTGGCAGGCCATCGCGAGCGACGAGCCCCACTGGCCGGCGCCGGTTTCGGTCGCGAGCCGTTTCGTGCCGGCCAGCTTGTTGTAGTAGGCTTGGGGAATCGCCGTGTTCGGCTTGTGACTGCCCGCGGGGCTGACGCCCTCGTATTTGTAGTAAATGTGAGCCGGCGTCTTGAGCGCCTTTTCGAGCCGAACCGCGCGGAGCAACGGCGTGGGCCGGTAGAGCGCGTAAACGTCACGCACTTCCTGCGGAATCTCGATCATCCGCTCCGCGCTCATTTCTTGCGCGATCAGGTTTTCCGGGAAGATCGCCTTCATGTCGTCCAACGTCGCGGGCTGCTTCGTGCCCGGATGCAGCGGCGGCGGCAGCGGCTCGGGGAAATCCGCGAGCAGGTTATACCAGTGCGTCGGCATCTCTTTGGCGCGAAGCAGGAATTGGATCGGATGGCTCATGAGCAATGGGGCGTTGGGGGAAAAACGCCGGTGCATTTACCACCCGCGTCCGCCTGCGTCACGACGGAATTGCGGACGGTCGGTTCCGCAACGGCGTGCTCGACGGAAGAGCGATGGCTGCGAGGCCATCGCCAAAAGCTTCAACGGACGGGCGCGCGTCGCCTCGCTCCGCCATTGCTACCGTGTTCCGCCAACGCGTGATTCGCGGCCGACCGCGGAGGATGTGCCGTTGGAGCCGAAACCCTTGCACCGTTCATCCGCTGCTCTGAAACACCAGACGCTGGCGCCGTGATCACCAAAGCTGCGTCCATGCGGCGGTTTGCCTTTCCGTCCCGGCGACCCACCAGTTCGAGCAAACGTTCGACATTTTCGCGGGTGACTTTTGCTTGCGCGCTGAGTTCTTCGGCGGCGGCGGCGGTTTCCTCAGCTCCGCCAGCATTGCTTTGGGTCACCTTATCCATTTGGCCGACCGCACTGTTCACTTGGCCGATACCTTGATTCTGCTCCGTGGATGCGGTGGCAATCTCCGCGACGAAAGCGTCGACCTTGCGCGATTTTTCGACGATCTCATCGAGGGACTGGGCGACGACGTTGGAGAGCTGCACGCCTTGATTCGTCTTGGCGATCGCCACCGCGATTTTCTCGGCGGTCTCGCGCGCAGACTGCGCCGAGCGCTGGGCGAGGCTGCGGACCTCCTCGGCCACCACCGCGAAGCCCATCCCAGCCTCGCCCGCGCGGGCGGCCTCGACCGCCGCGTTGAGCGCCAGGATGTTCGTTTGAAAGGCGATCTCGTCGATGGTCTTGATGATGTGGGAAATGTCGTTGGAAGACGTTTTGATCTCGTCCATCGCCGTCTTCATGGCGTGCATGTTGGTCGCACCCGAGTCGGCGGCCACGCGGGCCTGACTGGAGAATTCCTTCGCCTGTTGTGCTCCTTCGGCGTTGCGCTTGGTCATGCTGGCCATCTCCTCGAGCGAGGCACTCGTTTCCTCCAAGCTCGCCGCCTGCTCGGCCGAACCGCTGGCCAGTGACTGACTCGACGCGGCTACTTGATTGGCCGCCGCCGCCACTTGTTCGGAGCTTTCCTGCATCGCATCAGCCACTTCGCCCAACGCCCGGTTGATGCCGCGCACGATGTAGGTCGCGGCCGAGGCGCCGAGACCCACGGCAATCAGCACGGCCATTCCGATGGCGAGCTGCATCGTTCGCACGGCGGTCGTGATCTGCTCCGAATCCGCCTGCGCATTGCGGCGATTGAATTGAACCACCTCCTGGACCGCAGCCATGTAGGTGTCGAAATACGGTTCGAGCTCTTTGGCGGCCATTTCCGCGGCTTCCTTCTTCTTGGCTGCACGGCTGAGCGCCAGCACCGCGTCGCGACGCGTCAGATAGCCGGGGCGGAACGCATTCGCCTTCTTGAGCAACTCCCGATCCTCCGCGAGCGTGACGGTCTTTTCGTAGTCCTTATAAAGCTGCGTGACCCGATCGCGGTTTGCCGTGATCTCGGCTTCCAGTTCGCCGAGCGCGGAGGCGTCCTCGGTTAGGATGTGCTTGCGCACATGCATTTCAGCGCTGGTTACCTCTGTCTCAATCCGTCCGCTTAAATACGCTCCCGGCAGACAATCCGCCACAATCACGTGTGCTGAGTCGCGGATGACCAGGAGGCGCTCGACCGCGAGAGCGCCCATCCCGACCGCGATCAATATGATCAGGGCAAAGCCGAACGTGATCCGTTTTCCGACAGTGAAGGTGTGCATAGTTGGGGCTGGCGGACAGGTGCGGCGGGATTCCCAATCAATGCAATCATCGCGCGTTACGTGGACATCGGCCTTGGTGCTGGTATTCGGCTTTCGCCGGCGGACTTTGAAGGTCGGGCCATGGCTATTAGGGGCCGGACGTCACCGCCGCGGGCGGCTAATAGACGCACGGCACCGGCCGTACTATCCCGCCGGCACCAGTCGCACGATCCGGCCCGGCTTGCCGATCAGCTCGATCGCGAGGTACAGATTCCCTTCCGGACCAGTCTTGATATCGCGCACGCGACCCAGCCCTCGAAACACCTCCTCGCGGTGCACTACGCGGTCGCCGTCCACGACGACCCGGATGAACTTCTGCTGCGCGAGTGAGCCGATGAACAGATTGCCTTTCCAGCGCGGGAACCGATCGCCGGTGTAGAACTCGAGTTGGCTCACCGCGATCGACGGCGTCCAGTTGATCACCGGCTGCTCCATGCCTGGTGCTGCCGTTTTGTCGGAAATTGGCGTGCCGTCGTAGTTCATCCCGTAGGTGATCACCGGCCAGCCGTAGTTTGCGCCGCGCCGGATGGCGTTGAGCTCGTCGCCGCCACGCGGGCCGTGCTCGGTTTCCCATACGGCGCCGTCGCGTGGGTTGATCGCAAGGCCCTGCGGATTGCGCACGCCGTAGGCCCAGATCGAACCGAGCGAGCCGTCGCGCCCGACGAACGGGTTGTCAGGCGGGGTCCGACCATCATGAAACACGCGATGGATTTTTCCGTTCGCGGTGCGGAGGTCCTGCGCCTGGCCGGTGGTGCCTTCCTCCATTCCACGCTCACCCACGCTGAAGAACAGATACTCGCCGGCAAACGCGAGCCGGCCGCCGAACAGCACGGAGCTCGGCAGGTAGTCGCGCGGGTCGATGGCGAACACCTCCTGCTCGTCGATCCAGCGACCATGGCGCAGCCGGCCGCGCACGATTTTCGTCATCGCGGTGTCGTTCGGACCACGGTCGCTGTAGGAGAGATAAATCCAGCCGTTGTGCGCGTAATCGGGGTCGGCGACCACCGACATCAACCCGGCTTCGTCGCGGACCAGAATGTTCGTCGGCAGCCCAGCCACGGGCTCCGGGTTGAGCTGGCCGTCTGCTTCGATCACGCGCAGCCGGCCGACGCGTTCAGTGACCAGGATGCGCCGGTCCGGCAGGAACGTCAGCGACCACGGCACATCGAATCCGCTCGCGACCGGTTCGATCCGAAACGCGTGCTCTTCGCTGTGCTGCACGCCTGCCGGCAGTGGCCGCTCCTGCTTCGGCTCGGGTTCGACGGTGCGCGTGGCGGTTTCGTGGATGAAATTCACGAGCGTGCTGATCTCGGCGTCGTTGAGCGCGGCGCGGAATGAGGGCATGCCTGCGCCGGCATAACCGTCGCGGATGCTTCGACGCAGCGCCTCGGTGTCGCCGCCGTGCTGCCAGTGACCGTCGATCAGGCTCCCGCCCTTGCCGCCTTCCATGCGCTCGCCGTGGCAGCCGCTGCACAGTTCGGCGTAAAGTTGGTTCACGTCCCGACCGGGGCTTTGATCGGCCGCCGAAGCCATCGGAAGCTCCGGCAGAGCCAGCCAGACGAGAGCAATGAGATAAGTTCGGAGAGGGCGATGAAGATGCACATTCCCGCCCGCGGGCGGACGTCGCCAGACCGTCGGCTCCGCGCGACGTTCCCCGGGCGTTTCCCGGTCCGCGGCTGCGTGAAGCCTGCCCCGTCGCGACGCAGGTTCTCCCGCGCAGCCGCGGCATCGCGGTCTACCAAGCGCTGCCCCAGACGAGTCGCACCGCCAGCGGAGATCACGCTGCGGCGACGACCGATGTGGTGTTACAGGTGTAGCATCACATCGGTCGTGGCGAAGCGGCCGGACGGGCGCGGGAGCGGGGATGTGGCACGGGCATGCCGCCCGTGGCCGGCGCTCCGCGTCGCGACCGGGCACGTTGCAGCCCCACGGGCAAGATGCTCGTGCAACCGCGGGCGGCGCGGGCGTTGACGTTCACGAAGCTCCCTGACAATCGGGCAGGGATGCCATCGAAGCCGATCCCGGGTTCCACCGGCGAAGTCTTGACCGAGCTCCCTTCGCCCTATCTGCCGCATCCGGGCACCGGGCTGCTCTACCTGCCGCGCTTCCTGGCCAAATGCCGTTACGTGAAAGCACACGGCGCGCTGCCGGCCAGCTACGCGAAGAACTACAAGCGCGGGTTGGACCGGTTTCTTTGCTTTCACCTCGGCATTGATCCGGCTGCGGTGGAAAAAATCGTGTTCGAATCTGCCACGGACGCCGAGATCGAGGAGAAGCTCAAAGCGCTGCTCCCTGCCGAGGTGCGGGCGGCGAAGTGGAACCGCGAGCTGGTGCAGAAAGGGATGACGCCAGCGGGGCAGGATTTCCTGCGCGAGGCGTTGACTGCAATGGGCTGCGCAGACCGTGTGGACGAAATCAAGAGCGTGCCCGATCTGATCGATTTCGACGAGGGCCGGATCGAGTGAACGATCTCAAGCAGGCGGTTCTCCCGCGAATCCCGCGAATGAACGCGAATCTCGAAGCCGCGGGCTGCACCATTGCCCGACGAGCATGCGCGGGCGGGGACTTCCGCGCTGCGAAGACTGACGGCATTCGTGCCGATTCGCGTGGGTGCGCGGGCGGTGACATTTCCTGAGCGCCATGCGTGAGTTGTTCGCCACTCGTGCTGCTGTCGTGCACCCGTTCGCGTGGGTCATCGAGCCGCTGGAAAACGAGCCGACGCTCGTCGTGCGATCGATGTTCGGCGGGAAAGCGGTTTACCTGCACGGCCGGTTCGTCCTCTACCTCACCGCGAAAACCGAGCCTTGGTGCGGCGTGCTCGTACCCACGTTGCGAGAGCATCACGCGTCGTTGGTCGGGGACCGCCCGGAGCTGCGCGAACACTCGATCCTCGGCAAATGGCTCTATTTGCCGGAATCGGCCGCGACCTTCGAGCGCGATGCGGGGTGGCTGGTCACGCGCGTGCGGGCCCGCGACCCGCGCATCGGCATCGAACCACGGCAAAAAGCTCGTCGCGCCAATCAGCGTCGCCCGCATTCGCGCAAGCAGGGTTGAACCGCAGCCCGCCTCGCACAAACTACCACCGACATCATGGTCAAAGGTCAGAAAGTCGTCTGCATCAACGACACGTTCCCGCCGATCATCCGCGCGCTCTACAAGCAGCTGCCGGTGAAGGGCGACGTCTACACCGTGCGCGAGGTGTTCCTCGGCCGGGAGAAGATTGTGCGCGGCGGCGACACGGCTACGGTGGGGCTGCTGCTGGAGGAGTTGAAGAATCCGCCGGACCCTTTTCACCAAGGCAACCAGGAGCTCGGGTTTTCGTCGGAGCGTTTCGCGCCACTCGAGGAGTTGCCGGCCGAGGAGCAGGAGGAAGAGGTCGCGATTGGCATCGGCGCGCAGCCGAGCTTTGTGTAGGCGGGTCTGTCGAATCGGCCAACACGTAGCCGCGCCGGCTACGCTCGAATCGTTCTCGTTCTCTTTCTCGTCCTCGTTCTCTGTCGCGAGCCATGCCCGATCGCGAGAACGAGAATGAGAACGATTACGAGAACGAGGGTATCGGTCGATGCCGACGAGGATTGGGCTATTCCGCGTCCGGCAGCAACTCCGGTCGCGCGGGCCGGCCGATCTGCAGCCGGATCGATTCCAGGTTTTCCCGCACCAGATCGCCCATCGATTCGCAGCGCAGGTATTCGTTGCGCTGGTAGTGCTCGGCGAGCCCGGCGCGCAGCTGGTGCACTTTCTCGATGGGCGCGATCACATCGGTCGCCATCTCGTCGAGCAGATAACCAAGTCGCTGGGCCGCGACCTCCGCGCGCTGGAACATCAGCGCCTGCTCCTCGCGGCGATACTGCAGCGCGGTTTGCGGATGCAGGTGCTTGATGCAGTAGCGCACCACCTCGGCGTTCTCCTTGAAAAACTGCGGCAGGTAAAAGTTCTTGTGCCCGTCATAGGACTGCTGGTCGAAATCCATCGAGCGGATCCGCAGTTGCCAGCCTTCGAAATCCGGCGTGAGCACCACGACGTAGTTGTAGGACCGCATGTCGCCGAGCAGCCGCACGAAGCAGCGCTCGTTGAATTTCACCATCTCCTTCGCGACGCGGATCGGCGTGAGACTCGGGTCGTGCAGCCACTGCGTGATGAACACGTCGCCGGGAATTCCCACGATGTGCTCCTCGACCAGCGTGGCGCCGGTGGTGAGGAAGTTCAGCCGGTTCGGTGAGAGCAGGTGCTCGAGTTCGAGCCCGTAGACCCGCGACGCGTCCGCCTTCTTGATGTAGAAGTAGTCCGCGTTGTCGTTGTAGGCGTTCACGATCCGGATCCGGAACGGCGTGGAGTTGCCGAAGCTGCAGAAATCCACGCGATCGATGTAGAGGTGCTCCATCACCGAGAAGTCGCCGTCGACCTTGAGGAGCGCGTAGATCCGCTTCAGCCCGTCGTAGAGCGTGTTCATCTCGTCGGCGCGATAGATCACGCTGTCCCAGAGGGTCGGCTTGCCCTCGGCGTCGGGCAGCGGGATTGCCTCGTGAAAATCGATCAGCCGGTCGTAGTTCACCGGCAGCTCGCGCTCGCGCTGGTAATGCCGCAGGTAGCCGCGCAAGCCCTCGTTGATCGGGTAAGCCGGCTTTTTTTTGGTGGGCGCGATTACGTGCTCTCCGAGCTCCATCGAGTGGCGAACGTAGGCGGCTTCGCCGGCAAAGCGAGCCAGCTCTACCCGCGGCCTCCCGCGACAATGCCACCTATCAGGTTACCTCGCGCGGAGGGTGGGGCGCTCGGCGGTGGCGGCGCCCGGCAGCTGAAACCAGAACACGCTGCCGCCGCCCGCGGGGAAATCCGCGCCGACGCTGCCGCCTTGCGCTGCGACGATTTGCTTTACGATCGCGAGCCCGTGTCCGTGGCTTTCCTCGTCCGCGGTCGGCCGCGGCGACAACCGTCGCCCCGCGGTAAACAGCCCGTCGCGCTCGGCGGCCGGCACGCCGGGGCCGGAATCGCTCACCTCAACACGCACCACCTCGCCCGTCAGTCGGGTGCCCAACTGCACGCGACCGTGCGGCGGCGTGTATTTCAGCGCGTTGCTGACGAGATTCGCCAGGGCCTGATAGGCGAGGGTTGCGTCGCCGCGCGCCACCATCGGCTGTTCGACGGCGTCGACGCTCAGCGCGATCTGTTTCCGTTCGGCCATCGGCGCATACTGGCGCGCCACCGCCGCTGCGAGGAGAGCCAGGTCCACCGCGCCGGCATCGGCACAGCCGGCCAGCGGCATCTTGATGCCGAGAAAGGTGTCGATGATCCGACGGATCTGCGCGACCGAGTCGGCGATGCTCGTGAGGTGTTCGCCGAGGAGTTCCGGCTTGCCGGCGCTGCGTCGCGCCAGTTCGACGGCCATGAGAATCAGGCACACGGGATTCCGCAGGTCATGCCCGGCGATCCGCATGAACTGCTCCTTGATGGCAAGCTGTTCGGCGAGTTCGTGCCGCAGCCGCCGCAGCGTGAGATGGGTGCGCACGCGTGCGAGCGCCTCCTCGTGCTCGATCGGCTTGGTGATGTAATCGACTCCGCCGGCGGCGAACGCCTTCACCTTGTCGGGCGTTTCGTTGAGCGCGGTCATGAACAGCACGGGCGTGTCGGCGGTCGTGGGCTGCGCGCGCAGCCGGCGGCACGTTTCGAAACCGTCGATGCCGGGCATCATCACATCGAGGAGAATCAAATCCGGCACGGTTTGCGCCGTCTGGGCGAGCGCTTCTTCGCCGTCCTCCGCAACCATCAGCCGGTAGCCCGCCGCGCCGAGGGTCTCCACCAGCACGCACAGATTCGCCGGCGTGTCATCGACGATCAGGATCGTTTCGCTCATGGGAAAAGGGAGTCTCTACACGCCCCCGCCTGCGGGCACCCCGCTCGAAAGGGCTGGCGCGAAGCGCCGGGGTGTGTTGGGCCATGACCTCATCTGCCGGCTCTGGTCGGGTAGCCTTCATCCGATCGGCGGCGTGCTGCCGGCGCGGTAACGTTCGAGAAACTGCCGGATGGCCTTCATCTTGAACCGGGCGGCGAGCTCCAGCAGCCCGTTCACGAACGGCGCCAGCGCCGCGTCGTCGGCCGCGAGTTGCTCCAGCTGCCGGCGCAGGCCGACGATGTCTCCTTTGCGGGCGAGCTCGTGCAGCGCGTCGAGCACCGCGATCGGCGGCACCTTCGGCAATCGCACGAACGGCGTGCGCGTCTCCCCGCCATCGTCGGCGAACCGCCACACGAGCGAAAGCGTCTCGCCGATCACGCGCCAGAGGTCCTCTTCGCGAAACGGCTTTGCGAGAAACGCGTCGCAGCCGGCCGCGCGGCAATCCTGTTGGTCGATGTCATAGGCGCTGGCCGACACGGCGACGATCCGCGCCGCGGAGCCATGCGCGGTCTGCCGCAGCTGTCGCGTCGCCTCGAGTCCGTCGATTTCGCCGGGGAGCCGCAGGTCCATCAGCACGAGATCGGGTTTGGCCCGCGCCGCGGCGTCGAGTGCCGCGCGGCCGTCGTCGGCTTCCAGCAGATCGAAGCCCAGCGGCGCAAGCATGGCCGCCATGACGGAACGATTCGCGGTGTTATCATCGACGACGAGCACGCGGCGGATCGGTCCATCGTACCCGGTCACGCGTTGCACCGCGGCCGTGCGCGGCGCGGCGCTGGCGGCGGCGGGCAGCGGCAGGTCGAACCAGAACCGGCTGCCCCAACCGGGCTTGCTCTCCACCTGCAGCCGGCCGCCCATCCGCTCGACCAGGCTGCGGCTGATCGCGAGCCCGAGGCCGGTGCCCGTGGCCGCGCCGGTGGACTCACCGACCTGGGTGAACGGCTCGAAAATCCGCGAGAGGTCAGCGGCGGCGATCCCGCGCCCGGTGTCGCTTACCGAAAACCGCAGCCCTCCGCCGGCGCTCGAAGAAATGGAAAACACCACGCCGCCCTGCGCGGTGAACTTCACCGCGTTGCCCAGCAGGTTGAACACCACCTGGCGCAACCGCGCCTCGTCGCCCCGCACGAACTCCGGCAGGTCCGGGGCGAGCGCGGTCTCGAGGAGCAGGTTTTTCTCCCGCGCGCGCGGCGCGAACACGCGCTCGGCGCCCGCGGCGAATTCTGCCAGCGCGAAATCGCCCGGGTGCAGCTCGATCCGGCCCGCCTCGATCTTCGAGAGATCGAGCACGTCGTTGATCAGCACGAGCAGATGCTCGGCGGACTCGTGGATCACGCGGATGCCCTCGCGCTGTTTTTCGCCCAGGAGCGGATCGCGCCGGAGAATCTGCGTGTAGCCGAGGATGCCGTTCAGGGGCGTGCGCAGCTCGTGGCTGACGCTGGCGAGGAACTGGCTCTTCGCGCCACTCGCCGCGTCGGCGGCCTCCTTGGCGGCCTGCAGGGCGCGCGCGGCCTCCCGCTGCTGCGTGATGTCGATCGCGACGCCCTCGAACCGCGCCAACTCGCCGGCGGAGTTGCGGACCACCCGCACCGACTCCGAAATCCAGATGCGCGAACCGTCGCGCCGGAAAATCTCGGATTCGAAATCGGTCACCTGATCGTGAACCTTCGCCAGTTCGAGAAACTGCTCGCGGCGGTGCTCGTCGACGTAGATCTGGTGGCCGATGTCGTTGATCGCGTGCAGCAGCTGCTCGGACGATTCGTAGCCGCACATCCGGGCCAGCGCGGAGTTGGCGCGAAGAAATCGACCGCTGGGCGAACTTTGATACAGGCCCTCGAGCGCGTTTTCGAAGATGCCGCGATACTGCTCCTCCGCCTGCCGGATGGCGGCGTGAATCTGCCGGCGATGCACGACGGTGGCGGCCTGCTCCGCGACGAATGTGAGCAGCCGCTGCTCCTCCTCGCCATAGGCTTTCGGATTCGAGTAATCCTGCACCGCGATCACGCCGATCGCGCGGCCTTCGACCAGCAGCGGGGCGCCGAGCCAGAGCGCAGCTGGCGCGCCCATCGCCTGATAGCGACCGCGCTCGCGCAGGAGCACGGTGAGCTCGTCGGCCGTGGTGAGCAGCGGCTTGGCGGTATCGAGGACGTATTCGGTCAACCCGTTGCCGGGTTTGCGGGGAGCCGGTGCCGTCGAGCGTTCGTCGACGAAATACGGGAAGCTCAGGAGGCTGCGGTCGAGGCTCAGTAGCGCAACGTAGAGATTTCGCGCCGGCATGAGTCCGGCGATGATCAGGTGAATCTCGGCGAAGAACGCGGCCAGGTCGTTGTCGGCGAGCGCGGCTTGCGAGATTCGATACGTCGCATTCTGCACCTGCTCGCGGCGGCGGCGTTCCGTGATATCGATGCCGACGGTGAGCATGCACGCCGGGCCTTCACCGGCGAGGATGTCGGCGTTGAGCAGCAGCGTGCGAATCTCGCCGGACTTGGCCCGAAAGTTCGCCTCGAAATCGCGCACGCTCCCCGTGGCGCGCATCTGGCGGAGAAATTCATCCCGTTCCTCCGGGCGCACCCACAGATTAAGCTCGAGCGTGGAGCGGCCGAGCACTTCCTCGCGGCGGTAGCCGGATTCGCGCTCGAACGCCGGATTCACTTCCAGCAACCGGCCATCGGCGACGTGGCCGATCGTCATGAACGCGGGATTCGCGTCGAAGGTTTTGGCGAAAAGACTCTCCGATTCACGCCGGCTCGCTTCGCTGACGCGCAGCGCCTCCTGCACGCGCGCCAGCTCGGTGCTGGCAGCATTCGGGGACGCCGACGGAACTGGGGGGGGATCCGGGCGGGGCATGCGGAAAGGGAAAAGACCGGACAACATAAAACGGAACCGCAGGCAGGCAACGGCGAATCGTGTCGCCGTCGCACTGCCTGCGGGTGGTGTGTGTGGTGCGCTATTTGCCGAGGGTCCGAAGATAAGCCACGACGGCTTTGGCGTCGGTCTCGGAGAAACGAAATTCGGGCATGGGCGGCAGCGGCTTGGAGCCATTGGGCCGCACGCCGGTGGTGAGGAAGGTGATCGCCTGCTCGTCGGTCATGCTCGGCAGGCCCGCGATCGCCGGCGCCGCCGCCGCCCATGGCATCGGCACGGTCGGCTGCATCGGCAGCGCCGCGCCCTGCAGCCAGAGCTCGCGGATGAATTCACCGCGCTCATTGCGCGGAGAATGACAGTCGGAGCAGAGCCCGACGTTGTTGACGAGATAGCTGCCACGTTCGACGAGCAGGCCTTGCTCGGAGGCGGCGGTCGCGGGCTCGGTGGCACGCACGCTGAACGCGAGCGTCACCACCGCGCCCAAGGTGACGAGGGCGAGGATCAGGGAGGGCAGGGAGGGCAGGGAGGGCTTCATGGAGGAGGGAAAAGGTCTCGCGACGCGGCGCCGCCGCTCACCGACGGACTACGCGGCGAGTTCGTGACGGTGGGCGCCATCGAGCATGGCGTTGGCGAGTACGACGTAGAACTGGGTCCAGGCGGCCTTCACCGGGGGCGTGAACTCGGGCCCGAGCGCCTTCTCGAGGGTCCACAGCAGCGCGGCGCCGGAGAACGCGTAGTGTTCGTCGCGCGTGCCGTGGGCCGCCTGGCGGTGGCCGAGCCGGCGCAGCGCGGGCTGGAGCCGTTCGAGCCGGGCCAGCCGGTGGATGCTCGACGCCAGCAGCCGCACGAGCCCGCGGCCTTGCTGCTCGCGTTCGCCCTGGCAGCATCGGCGGAGCGATGGATCGAGTTCGAACAAACGGACGAAGAACAGCGCGGCCGCCTGATCGGCGATCGGCGCGAGTTTGGAGAAGGACTCCTGGACGAGGACGATTTCGCGGGAGGTCATGGGAAGTGAAGCGGAAACCTGGCGGGGAAACGCGTTCTTACGCGGCAAGTCGGAACCATTCGGGCGCGCGGTGGCGCACGGGCTGCGGAAGACGGATCCGGGTGGGCTGGCGGTAATCCAAGCTCAACATCAGCACGAGTCCGGTGAGCACAAGCGGAGCGACGGCCAGCGCCGGGCTCAGCGGAAAGGCGAACAGCGCCGCGAAGCTCGAAACGAAAGCGAGGAAGGAAAAGGGAATCTTCATGAACGGGTGGTGTGTGGGCCTCAGCATGCCTGAATCCACGCCGTTGCGGTATGGGCCGGCCGGGGTGGGCCGAACGACCCACCTGGAGCGGAAAAGCCGACGTACGAAATCCCAACCGCAAAAACCGGTCAGCTTTTGAGGGGCGTTGGGGCCGCGACGCCCTCGTCGCGGCTGCAGCCCGCCGGGCCGGCGGGCTCCTCCCGGTGCATGACGCGCGTCCCGCTTTACTTCGCCTCACTCCGGCACACGTTGCCGCCGTGAAGCGGATCCTGGTGATTGATGACGAGGCCAAACTGCGCCGGCAGTTCGCCGAGTTGCTCAACCTGGAAGGATTCGCGGTCTCTGAAGCGCGCAACGGTCGCGAGGGCGTGGAACTCGCGCGCCGGGAGCGCCCCGATCTGGTGATGTGCGACATCACGATGCCTGAAATGAACGGTCACCGCGTGCTCGAGGCGCTGCGCGCCGAGCCGGCGACCTCGCACGTGCCGTTCATTTTTCTCACCGGCTGGGGCGAACGTGAGGACGTGCGCACGGGAATGAACCTCGGCGCCGACGACTATCTCGTGAAGCCGGTCGAGCCGGCGGATCTGATCGCCGCGGTGCAGGCACGGTTGCGGCGCGCGCAAGCCGCCAACCCCGCGCGGCCGGCGAAAGGTGAGGCCGCGCCCGCACAACTCGAACCGCTTGGGCTCACGCCGCGCGAGGCGGAGATCCTGTTCTGGGTGGCGCAGGGGAAGACGAACCCGGAGATCGCGACGATCCTTGGCATCGGGCTCACCACCGTGAAGAAACACCTCGAGGCGGTGTTCGTGAAACTCGGCGTGGAGAACCGCACCAGCGCCGCCGCGCTCGCGTTGGAACAGCTCGGCTGAGCGTGGCGTTCGACGCGGAGAGCGGCGTCGCCCGACGCCGTCCTACAGGCAGCAGCGCTACGAGAGTGCAGTCGTGACCGGAGCGAGCGACGACGGGTCCTCGCGAAGCAGCCGCTCGCACAGCGCGATCAGCCGCTCGCGCAGCGGTTCGCCGCGAGCGGTGAACGCCCGTTGCTGTCGCTCGTAGTCCGCCCGGCCGGCGGCGGTTTCGATCGCGATCGGCTCGAACCCCAGCGTGCTCAGGTCGTAGGGGCTCGCCCGCATGTCCACTTCGCGGATATCGCGGGCGAGCTCGAAGCAGTCCGCGAGCAGCTCGCTCGGCGTGAAGGGCGCGAGTTTGAACGCCCATTTGTAGAGGTCCATGTTGGCGTGCAGACAGCCGCGCTGCTCGAGCTGCGGCACGGCCTCGCGCGTCGGCTGCAGCCGGTTGAGTCCGCGGGCGGCAGGCGTGAAGAACCGAAACGCGTCGAAATGCGAGCAGCAGATCGCGCTCTGCTCGACGATCCGCGCCAGTTCCTCGCGGGGGAATCGCAGCGGCCAGCGCGCGTGCCGCACCTCCGTCGCCGGCAGCCGATGGACCATCGCCCACTCGTGCAGCCCGAAGCAGCCGAAGAACGCGGGCCGCTCCCGCATCCGGACGAGCAACTCGCGCAGCCAGCTTACGAAGGTTCGGCGGTCAGGCGTGAGCGCCGCGACGTCCAGCATGACGACGGTCGTGGCACGGACATCTTGCCCGGGTGGTTTGGCTACCGTTCCCCCGACGGGCAAGATGCCCGTGCCACGGTCGCTGTTTT
Organism: Opitutus terrae PB90-1; assembly: GCF_000019965.1. Taxonomy (GTDB): domain Bacteria; phylum Verrucomicrobiota; class Verrucomicrobiia; order Opitutales; family Opitutaceae; genus Opitutus; species Opitutus terrae. Next base: position 980,299 of record NC_010571.1, on the reverse strand, counting down.
CCAATTCGACCTCCCGATACGCCGGCCAGCGCAGGAACTCGCGCGCCGACTCCCCGCCGAGCGCACAGTCGGGTCCCGGGTGCCAGCGGCGGAGCCACGCGGGGCGGAACGAGTAATAGTCGAAAAGAAAGTCATAGATCGGATGCCGCTCGCGGCGTGCGGCGCGGGCCTGATGCGGATCCGTCCACGCGCGCACGCGTCGCTCGTGCGCGGCGCGGCGGTCCTGCCATTCGGACGCGGGCAGGAGGATCAGCTCGTTCTCAGGCGCTGGCCGCATCCCGCACCGATCGGCGTTTCGGCAAAATCTGCAAGCGCGGGCGCCGGCGTTGGGTCCGGCGCGAGATTTTTTTCGGCCGGCTGACTCCAAACCCGCGTTGGCCACGTAATCCACTCACTGCATTGCCATGTCCACGACTCCTTCCTCGAGCCTCCTTTCCCCCGTCAAACTTCCGGCTCAACCCGGGATGATCCTGCGGTTTGTCGACGCGTTTCCCAGCGCGGCGGCAGCGGTGAAACCAGCCCGGAGCACACGGACGTCCCGCAGGAAAATCCGGCCGGCCGCCGACGCGCGGTCCGAGGTCGTGGTGGTCCGGCTCTGACGCTCAACCGGCGCCCCCGCGCCGTTCCGTATTTGTAGCACCCACGCACATGTCTTCGATTCGCTCGTTCCTCCTGCTTCTGTTTTCCTTTTCCGCGGCGCTCGGCGCGGCCGCCGCCGAGCCGCTGCGACTCGATGCAATCGCAATTGCTCGTTTCCAGCAGACAGCCCCGGGGCAGTGGACCTCCAAGCAAGGGCTGCTCACCGTCCTCGGCCAATTCCGCGAGACCAGCACCACGCCCGTGCCGAGCACCGTCACCGTGCCCGCGGCGGCCTTGGAGCGGAATCTCGTCAGCTACGACGCCTGGCTCGCCTACCGCAAGCTGAGCTCGGTGGCGACGGACAACTTCGTCGCCGATCCCGAGAGCGTTCACTACCGGATCGGCGAACGCGACTATCTCGATATTGCGCCCAGCCCGGAGCCCAGGATTTCGCACGGCTCGCTGTTGAATCTCTCCGCTCGCGGCTACGTCGCACCCGGTAAACCGATGATCGGCGGTTTCGTGATCGACGCGCAGCATCGCTGGGTGCTGGTGCGCGCGGTCGGCCCGACGCTCGCCACCCAAGGCGTGGCCTCGCCGTTGCCGGATCCGTTCCTCACGATTTACCACGGCGCCACGGGCCTGAATTACAACGACGACTGGGGCGCGAGCTTCGACGCCGCCGAGATCGCGCGCGTGTCGGCGCAAGTCGGCGCTTTTCCGCTGCCGATGGGAGCGAAGGACGCGGCGATCCTCGTCGAGCTGCCACCCGGAATTTACACCGCACACGTGGTAACCGAGACCGAAACGTCAGGCGACGTGCTGCTCGAAATCTACAGCGTGCCTGAGTAATCGGCGCGAGGCATTCCACTAACCAGTCCTCGCGCCGGAGCAACACCCCTACCGCGGCGGCGATACGTCGGTTCGAGCCGGAGGCAAACTGACTTGGCGGTTGGTGCAGCCCCGACCGGACGACGGCATCGCCGCCGCGAACGGTGTCAGCGCCGTCGGCGGCGGCCGAAAAGAATCAATCCTGCGCCGAGCACGCCAGCGGCATGAGCGAGCGGAACCGCGCGCACGCCGGTTTCGGCGAACCGCGCGAAGAGGGGTTCGCTCAGCGCGAATTCGAGTCCGATCTTCGCCACCAGCAACAGGAGCACGCTACGCCAGAACCAGCGATCGCTCGTGCCACGGCGCAATTGCACCAGCGCCAGGAACGCCACCACGCCGGCCACCACGCCCGACAATCCGGCGTAGCGGGCCAGCCCCGGATCGAGTCCGTACAGCGCGACGCCGATGAGCGCCGGGCCCAGCAGGAGCAAGAGCCGCAGCCGATCCGGCAACAGGCGTTCGGCCCAGAGGCCGGCGGGCACGAACACCAGCAGATTCCAGAAAAGGTGGGACCAGCTGAAGTGCACGAGGTGCGCCGTCCACAGCCGCCAATACTGTGCCGCTGCGATCTGCGCGCGTTCGTAGCCCAGCGCCGCCTCCGCGCCCGGCCAGAACCGCAGCGTGAGCGCGGCGAGGGCGAAAGCCACCGTCATCCACGGAAACGGCCACGGCACGGACGCGGCGGCGGGGGAAGTTTGCGCGGACGATTTCACGCGCGGCGCCGCAACCAGCGGCCGAGGGCGAGCAAGGCCAGCGCGCCGGCGAAGCCCGCGCCAAAGGAACCGCTCCCCGTGTAGCCGGGCTTGTGCTCGATCTGGACTTCACCCGGCGCGCGCTTCACGCGTTCGCGGAATTCCTCGAGCTGCAGTTTGAGGTTCTTGATCAGCTCGCCGGTCGCGACATCAAACCCGTGCACGCTGTCGTCGCGCAGGTTGCGCGACAGGTTCATCGCCTGCGAGCCGGCCTCGACGCGACTCGCGCCCGGTGCGCGGAAAAGCAGGTGCCGGCTCGGGATGTCGTAAACGGCGGCCTCGAGCAGCGTCTGCGTGTCGTTCTTGTTTCCCTGGAAAATGTAGGCGCCCACGATCGTCCAGTAGCTCAGCGAGAGGAAATTGTCGTCGGTGAACTGGACCTGGTCGTAGGCGATCAGCGCGACGACATCGATGTTCAACATCCGCCGGATCTGGTCGAGGTTGGTGAACCCGCCCTGCGGCTGCAGATACATCGTCGGGATGATCTCGATCGATTCGACGAAGGGGTAGGCCTTGAACTCCTTCGCGACGCGCTCCATCAGTGCCGTTTTCTGCATCTCGGAGAGCCCGCCCTCGACGATGCGGCCGGAGGCCGAGGGCACGAACGCGACGCCGACGCGCAACGGCAGTCGCAGCACGGGGATCGCGGTGGGCGGCAGCGGGTTGGATTCGCGGGGATAGAGAAACGCGACGACGCTGCTGGAACGGTCGGTGCGCTGCTGGTTGAAATAATGGCAGCCGGTGGCGAACGAAGCCACCGCGGCGAGCAGGAGAAGAACAAGCGTGGAGCTGAAGCGGCGGGGGTGCGACATGCGCGACAGACTTGCAGCGGTGCGGAAAGACTCAACGGCAAAGCCGGTGTCGCGGTGGACCCGGCGTCCCGCCCGGCTGCTCGCCGGCGCGCGGCGTGGCCGCTCAGACCGCATCGAAAAGACACGGCTACGACCCGCTCGAGCGTCTTGGGATAAAGCGCTCTCACCTCTTCCTGCAGGTCATGCAAGCCGCCGGGACGGCGGGCTACACCCTGCGGGAGCGTTAGCTGGCGCGTGGCGGCGCCAGTTCGCCAGGCGCCACGCCGCTGCGCACGGCGATGGTCGCGCAGACTTTCGGCACATACATGCGGGTCTCGGACGGCAGCGCGGAGGCGATCTCCGCGAACGTGGACGCGTCCTTCTGCTTGAGCAGTCGGCGCACGCGACCCTCGCCGCCGTTGTAAGCGGCGAAGGCGAGCGGCCAGCTGCCGAACTTACCGTGCAACTCGCGGAGATACTTCGCGGCGGCGCGAGCGGACTTTTCCGGATCGCCGCGCTCGTCGGGAATGAACGTGCTGAGCCCGAGATTCCGCGCGGTCTCGGGCATCAATTGGAAAAGGCCCTTTGCGCCGGCCGGACTGCGCGCGCTGGGGTTGAGCGTGGATTCTGCCTCCGCGAGCCACGCGATCTCGGGCGGGACGCCTTCCTCGGCGAACGCGTCGCGAAGCAACGGCATCAGTTTTCCCGCGCGCTCCGGCACGGGCCGGCTCTGCACCCGTTGCAGCCAGAGGTCGTAATAGGGTAACGACGCGGGCTTCGTGGCGCGCGGAGCCGGCGCAGTGGGCGCGGGCACCGGGGTGGAAGGCGAGGGCGCCGGCGTGGGCTTGACCGCTTCGGCGCTGGTCGCGGTTTTCGCCGCCTCGATGTAGTCGAGCCGCTCTTCGAGCCAGTCGGCGTAATCTTCGTAACCCGGAAACGCCCGCAACGCGGTGAGCGCGCTTCGCGCCTCCGGCTCATACTGCGCGAGGAGCGAGAGGTCGTCCTGTTCCAATCCCTGCTGCAGCCGCGCCGCGAACTGGTCCCACTGTTCCTTGGAAGGGAATTCGTATTCCTCCTTGATCTCCGCCGGCGCGTATTGCTCGAACAGTGACTTGCCAAGCTCGTAAAGCTGGTCGGTCGACGGCGGCTCTTCGTTGTTTGCTTTCTTGGGCGCGGATTCCGCGGCGACGGCGAAACCGGTCAGCAGCAGCCACGCTGCGAGCGTGCGGGCGATGCGCCGGGATTTCGGCCGTGCGCGTGCGGAGCAACGCTGCGGAATCGGGGCGGCAAGGACGCTCATGGAATCAGTGGGTTCGTGACCACGGAGCCTGGGGCGGGTTCCGAGAACCTGCAACGCGTCGCACGGTGACGGGCAAAGAAAATGGCGAATGACCGGACGGGCCGCTCCGACGCGAGCCTGGCGTTGACGTTCTGTTTTTAACTGCCATCAACCGCTGCGCCCGACTCGGGCACCACACCAGCTTCCCCCATGTTCCACTTCGACGACCGATGGTCCGTCGGCAGGCCTTTGGCTTGCACGGCGGTCCCGATCCTCTCGCTCGGCGCACACGCGCAACCCAGGCACCCTCGTCGGGACGACCTCGTGGGCCTCACCCGGAGCGGGCAGAATCCGCAAACGTGAGTCCCGCTGCGTCGAACCGGACCCTTTTCCACACACATCCAGCATGCTCCCCATTCATTCCCGCTTGGTCCGCACCGGACTGTTGCTCGGCGCCTTGGCGTTTTCCAGCTTCGCGTCGCTGCACGCGCAAACGCTGTTCGGCTCGGACGATTTCAACGACAATACGCTCACGATCGGCGCTGGCCTCCGCTGGCGGTTCGAGACTGACGTCAGCGGGAGCGGCGGCGCGTTTGCCGAGCGCAACCAACGGCTGGAGTTTACCGCGGCGCAATCCACGGGAGCGACGACACGCGCGCTCGGTTGGATCAGCCCGAGCACGAGCGGCGAATCGTTTGGCGTCGACTGGCAGGCCACGGTGAAGGTGTCCAACTCGGCTGCGCCGGCTGCGGGTTTCGCCTCCGCCGGACTCGAGGCCTACACGCTCGCGGACACCGGCGGCGGCAATATCAGCAGCAGCGCCTACTACGGGGCGTATCTCTCGACCAGTGCGAGCAGCGGCAAGCAGTTGGTCGCGGAGTGGGGGCGGTGGGACGCGACGCTGAACGGCGGGAGCGGCGGCTGGGTGCGGAACACGCAGGGAATCCCGATCGCCGCCACGGCGAACGTTCTCCTGCGGCTGACTTGGATCGCGGCCACGCGGACAATGACGGCTTCTTTCAGTACGGATGGCGGCACGCGGTTCGAGGCGGTGCGATCGTTCGCGCTTGCCGGTGCCGAGGCAGGGATTGGCGCGCCCTATGCCAACGGCTTCGGCTTGCAGCTCGTCGGGGTGGCGCCGACCAGCGGCGCGATCGCGGCCGGTCAGATCACTTTTGACGATATGAGCGTGTCTCCGCTGGGCACTGGCCGGTTCGCCGGTTCTGACGATTTCAGCGGCGGTGCTGACAAGTGGGAGTTCTTCTTTCGGCTGCCGTATCTGACGGAAGGCACGAACGGACTGGGCACGTTCAACGGGTCCGCGTTCGAGTTCACCAAGGGCGCTGGCAAGGGCAGCTACCTGCTGGAGTGGGACGGTGACGGCGTTCCGAAGAACAACGTCGCGCGGACGCTGGCAAGTTACACGACGAGTTGGGTGATGGACGTGACCGCCACGAATCGGCACGTACCGGAGTCCGGCACCTTCTCCGCCGTGAGCATCGAGGTCAGCGCGGGCGTTGATTCCTACTACGAGATTTCGCTGTTCAGGACCAATAGCCAGCTGGTGGTGCGCGCTGAAGCCATGAGCCCGTCGGATCCAGGCGTGAACCTGACCGCGCCGGAGAATGCAGGCGTGCGGCTGCGGATCGCGTGGGACGCCACCACGAGACTCCTGACGGCGAGCTGCAGCTTTGACGACGGTGTCACCTATTCGACGCTGCGCACGATCGCGACCTCCGATTGGCCGACGCTCTCGACGGGCGGATTCTATTTTCAGGCGCTCGGCTTCTCCACCAGCGCCGCGCCTATTGGAACGGGACAGCTGTTGCTGGACGATTTCTCAGTCAGAGCCGCTCCGACCGTCACGGCCCAACCTGCCAGTCAAGCGCTCGCCGCCGGCGCCCCGGTCGTGCTCAACGTGGCGGCGGACGCCACGGCGACATTTCAGTGGCAGCAAAACGGCGGAGCGGTCGCTGGCGCCACAACTGACACGCTGACGCTCGACAGCGTGCAGCCCGCCCAAACGGGGCTATATCAGGCGCTGGTCACCAGCCCGGGCGGCGTGACGGTGAGTGGCGCGGCCATTGTGGGCGTAACCACGACGAGCAAGGTGATTGGCACCGGCGAGGAAATCGGCGCGAATATCAGGCACTCGAACGGCAACGTGTTCGATCAGGTCGCCGTGACGGGTGCGGCGGAATCGATCACGGCGGATTTTGCAGCGAATCAGATTACGCGGACATCGTTCATCGATGCCGACAATGACATCGTGCAGATCGAGTTCAGCGGTCCCGGCACGCTCTCGCTGGTGTTGGACGCGCCGTCGGGGCCGGCACTGCCGGTGAACTACAATCAAAACTTCAGCTACATGAAGGGCCATGCGGGGATTGTGATCACCGGCGCGACCGAGCAGACGAACCTGTCGGTGTTTACCGTGGGCCGGGCGACGGCGGTGAACCAGACGCTGTTCAAAGACGGCGTGAACTACGACGGGTTTGCGGACATCGCCTTCATCGCGATCCAGAGCAGCAACGGCCGGTTCGGCGGCGTGCGGACGGCAAACGCGACGTATTTCGCCAGTAAGGGGCTCACCGGGCTCTACGCACCCGGGGTGACGTTCGACGGGCCGGTCTATCTTGGCGACATCACGGCGTTCGACGAGGCGACACCGGTGCTCGTGATCGGCAGCGCCAACGGCAACACGTGGATCACGGGCGGCGACCTGGAGCAGGCCAACGGCCGACCCGTGCAGGTCAGCGGGTTGACGCAGCTGCAGTTCCAGCCCGGCAGCGATTCGCACGGCAACACGCTGTCCGCGCGCACGAACCAAGCCCGGCTCGAGCAGGACGGCACCGACGTGACCACGCAGATCGCGGTGAACCCGTAACTCGCTTCGGTGCAGTTAGGTGCCGATGACCGCCCCCAAATATCGCTGAGGATGCCGAGCATGGCTTGGGTTTCCCGCGTTGACGCGCGGGACGCTGTGGCTACGTAGGACCGCTCCGCCTGTGAATCGCGTCCACATCAAGACCTACGGCTGCCAGATGAACGAGCGCGACAGCGAGGCGGTCGCGGCGATGCTGCGCGCGCGCGGTTACCGGATCGTCGCGGACGAGAACGACTGCGACATCCTGCTGCTCAACACCTGCTCCGTGCGCGATGCCGCCGAACAGAAGGCCATCGGCAAAGCCGGCTACCTGCAGCAGCGCAAAAAGAAGCAGCCGGACTTCGTGCTCGGGATTCTCGGCTGCATGGCCCAGAACCGCGGCGCGTCGCTGCTGGATCAGCTGCCCGACGTGGACCTGATCGTCGGCACGCAGAAATTTCACCAGGTGCCCGGCTATCTGGACAACCTGCGCGCCGCGCGCGACGCCGGCGTGCCGATCGGCGAGACGATCGTCGACATCGGCGAGGAAGCCGGCTCGCAGAACACGATCAAGGACCACCTCCTCCCGCAGGATTCTGATTCCGACTCTCAACCCTCAACGCTCAACTCTCAACTGCGCGGCGCCGCCGCCCCCCCGCCGCAGATCACCGCCTTCGTTTCGATCCAGCAGGGCTGCAACATGGATTGCGCGTTCTGCATCGTCCCGAAAACCCGCGGCGACGAGCGTTCGCGGCCGATGGACGACATCGTGCGCGAGTGCGAGCAACTCGCCGCGCGCGGCGTTCGCGAGGTCACGCTGCTCGGTCAGATCGTCACCAGCTACGGCCGTCGCGACTACACGCACACGAACGGGATTTCTCCCTTCGTGCAGTTGCTCGAGCGCGTCCACGCGCTCGATGGGATCGAACGGATCCGCTTCACCTCGCCGCATCCGCGCGGGTTCAAGGACGACCTCGTGGCCGCTTACGGTCGGCTGCCGAAGCTCTGCGGCTACGTGCATCTGCCGCTGCAAAGCGGCAGCAACCGGATCCTGCGCGCGATGAACCGGCCCTACACGCGCGAACGCTATCGCGAGATCGTCGACGCGCTGCGGGCGGTGCGCAGCGACATGTATTTTTCGACGGATGTGATCGTCGGGTTTCCGGGCGAGACGGATGAGGATTTCGAGCAGACCCGCGAGCTGTTCGAGGCCTGCAATTACGATATGGCCTACGTTTTCAAATATTCCGTGCGCACGGGTACGCCGGCGGCGGAGAGGGGTGACCAGGTGCCGGAGGACGTGAAGGAACAGCGCAACCAGCTCCTGCTCGAGTTGCTGCGGCAAAACTCCGAGCGCCGGAACGCGCTCCTGCTCGATACGGTGGAGGAAGTGCTCGTCGAAGGTCCCGACAAGACGGGGCAACGCTTCACGGGTCGCACCCGTGGCAACCGTGTGTGCATTTTCGAAGCCACGCCGGATCTCGTGGGCCGGCTCGTGTCGCTGCGGATCACGCGGGCGAGCGTGAGCACGTTGTACGGGGAGCTGATGCTCGCCGGAGTTGGGCGTGAAAGAAATAGGAAATAATCGTTCTCGTTCTTCGTTCTCTTTCTCGTTCTCCTTCCGGAATGACCGCGCAATTTGATCACGAGAAACTTCGCGCCTATCAAGAGGCGCTTCGGTTCGTGGCGTGGGTGGGGCCGATAATCGAGGAATTACCTGCCAAGCTGGCGGCCAAAGATCAATTAGACCGGGCCTCAACGAGCGTTGTGCTCAACATTGCGGAAGGTAACGGCAAGCGTTCGACGACGGATCGATGCCGCTACCTCGACATCGCGCGGGGCTCCTCGCTTGAGTGTGCCGCTTGCCTGGACGTGCTTGTCGCTCGGCAGAAGCTCGATTCACACTTAACAGCCGAGGGAAAGGATATCCTTATCGGCGTGGTCGCGATGATCGCCGGTCTGATTGCACGATTTGCCATACAGACCAACGAGGACCAGGCATCCTATTCCGTCGAAACTGCTGGCGCCTGAGAGAACGAGAAAGAGTAAGAGAACGAGAACGATCTGACGCGTCACATGAGTCTTCTTCTAGCCACACTCCTCCCCGGGCTGCTTCTCATCGCGCTCGGTGTGCCCTTGCTGGCCAACAGCTCGCGGGCGGTCGCGGCCTTGAAGGCGATGCCGCGTTCGCAATCCGCGGCGCTGCTATTCTTCGGCGCCGGCGCCGTGTGGTTCCTATGGAACATCTGGCATTTGTCACCGGCGGATTTCGGCAACTACCGCACGATCCTGGCCATCGGCTTCGCTGCCGTGGCCATCCTGGCGTTCAAATGCGTGCCGGATTTCCTGGCCGTGCGCGGACTCTGCGTGCTGGTGCTGCTCGCCGCGACGCCGCTGCTCGGCGCTGCGTACATGGAATACCAATATCCCCAGCGGCTGTTCCTGGTCTCGCTGGTCTACCTGCTCATCGCGCTCGCGATCTGGCTGGGCGCGTCGCCGTTTCGACTGCGCGACTTCTTCGAGTGGCTCTTTGCCCGCGCCGGCCGCACTCGCGGTTTCGGCGCGGCGCTGATCGGCTACGGCGTGCTGCTCGCGCTCGTGGCGTTCACGTATTAGGCGATACGCGATAGGCCCTGGGCTATAGGCTCCCCGTCCGCACTCTCTCCAATGGAAAACGTCGCCGGCCAGAGCCCGCAGCCGGGAGCTCACAGCCTAACGCCCACCGCTGTTCTTCTCGTCCTGGCCGGGCCGGCCGGCTCCGGCAAGAGCACGCTGTGTGACCGACTCGTCTTGGAGGATCCGTCGTTCTCGCGCGTGATCACCACCACCACGCGCGCGCCGCGGCCGGGGGAGATCAACGGCGTGCACTACCATTTCTTCACCCCGGAAGAGTTCGATCGGCGGGTGGCGGCCGGCGAGTTCCTCGAGTGGGCGTGGGTGCACGGCAAACCTGGCGCGGGCGTCGATCGCCGCTACGGCACGTTGAAGGCGAGTGTGCTCGAACCGCTCGCGCGCGGACAGAACCTCGTCATGAGCGTCGACGTGCAGGGGGTGGAAAGTTTCCGCCAGGCTGCGCGCGCAAATCCGCTGCTCGCGCGGCATCTGGTCACCGTGTTCATCCTGGTGGATCACGACCGGCTGATCGCGCGAATGCGCTCGCGCGCGCAGGACAACGAGGCGGAGATCGCGGGCCGGATGAAGACCGCCGAGCGTGAGCTGAAGGAAGCGCACAAGTTCGATTTTCGCATCGAGAGCAAAACACGCGACGAGGACTTCGCCACGCTGCGGAGCATTCTGGAGCAGGCGCGAGCGCGCGTGGCGGCGAAGTAGTCTGGCAGCGTAGCCGGGCGCGGTGAGGTCGGTGGATTTTTCGCTCTAGCCCCCAAATCGTAGACGGGAGTCGACGACCCCGGCTACAACGACGGCGGATAGTAGTGCGGCGACGTCGCGTCGCGGGCCGGACGCGGCAAGGGCGCCCCGTCTTTGGGTGCCGGTCTTGGTGACGCTCAGGACAGACCACCGCCATGGCGGCTCTGCTGCACAGGGGCGTTGCAGCACCAGCGCGGAGGCGACAAGCTGAGTCCGTGAACGCGCGCGGTCGCGATTCTCGGCCCGACCGAACTGACGAGCTCCCGTGCGGTCTGGAGCGGATGCCCCGCACCTTCCTGGGATTCGAATTCGACCGTCGCACGGTCGTGAAACTCGTCCTGGTGGTGCTCGCGATTGCGGCGCTCTCGCTGCTGTACCGGCAGATTGACGTGGCCGCGCTGCATCGTCGCGCCGAGGCGATCAACGGGGTGTGGGTTTTCGTGCTGATGACCGTGCTGCCGCTGATCGGTTTTCCGGTCAGCGTCACCCACGCGGTGGCGGGCGTGCGATTCGGGCTGGGCCTCGGCTGGGCGCTGGTCGCCATTTCGATCGTACTGCAGTTGCTCGCGAGCTACGCGCTGGTGAAAAGCCTGCCGGGTTTCTTCTCGCACCGGTTCGAGCGCGTCCGCCAACGGTTGCCGCACACGGCGCACGTGCCACTCACGCTGTTCACGCTGCTGCTGCCGGGCGTGCCTTATTTCGCGAAAAATTACGTGCTGCCGCTCGCCGGGGTGCCGTTGCGCACCTACCTGCTCTGGTCGGCGCCGATCCACATCGCGCGCTCGATCGTCGGGATCCTGTTCGGTGACATGAGCGACAATCTCACCCCCGCCCGCGTCACGGGTTTCGCCCTCTATACGATCGCCATCACGGCGACGTGCGCGTGGGCGTTTCGGCGGCTGCAGGCGCAAGTGCCAGATCCACGATCAGCGGCAGGTGATCGGACGCGACGCGAGTGAGCTCCGAGCGCGGCACGCGCACGTCCTGCACGCGGAAGTGCGGGGAAATGAAAATATGGTCGAGCCGGACGAACGGCCGGTTCGAGCTGAAGGTGCTGAGCGGTCGGTGGCCGTCGCGCGCGGCTTGGGCATCTTGCAGCCGGTTCGCCATGAGCCCGTAGGGCGCGCTGCCCGGGGTGAGGTTGAAATCGCCGCACAACACCACTCTCTCGTCGTCACGCAATCCGCCGAGCCATTCCGGGCTGAGCAGCATCTTCATCTGCAGCAATCGCTCGCGCCGGCCGAGGCCGAGATGCGTGGTGACGACGTGCACCGGCGTGTCGCCGATCCACACGCGGGCCCACAGCGCGGCTCGCGGTTCCTTCCACCAGCCGCGCGGATCGTGCGGCAGTAGTTTGCGTTTCACCACCTCGATCGGCCAGCGGCTCAGTAACGCATGACCATAGTGCTCCTGGCCGCGCGTGACGGTCGGGCAGAACACCATGTGCAGCCCGAGCTGATGCGCGATCAACGCGGCTTGGTCTTCGGCGCGCGAACGGCGGCGGCCGAGATCGATCTCCTGCAGCGCGACGAGATCCGGGCCATGCGCGGCGATCACCCGCGCAACCCGGCGCGGCGAGACGCGCCCGTCCATCCCGGAGCAGCCGTGGACGTTGTAGGTCATCAACCGCAGCCGGTTGGCCGCCGGAGCTAGCCGTTGGGAGCGCGCGGCGAGGCTGTGCCGGCCGAGATAGTGAAGCGCCGCCGTGCGCAGCGCGCCGGGCCGGATGAAATCGTCGGTCCCCGCCGGCAATTCGGTGGTCGAGGGCAGCAGTGCGAAGCCTTGCGTCTCGTTCGGGCCGAATCCGCCGTGAGCGCCACGCTCGGGCGCGAAACTCACGGGCGCGTCCCACGGGCTCCAACCGACGAGGATCAAGTCGCCGGCGTCGGGGTGCGCGGTAAAGCCCACCAAATCACGCGCGATTTCCTCCCGCAGCGTGGGCGGATGCGGCAGCAACGCCGGTACCTCCCCTGGCACGCGGGTTTCGCCCTGCGCGTGAAACCAGGTGATTTCGCCGGCGGCGTCGCGCAGCAACACGCCGGGCACATGGCCGCTGCGGACGAGCGTGCGCGCGAGCGCGCGCCGTTGGTCGTCGGTCTTCGGCTCGGTGAAATACACGTGGGCCACCGGCCCCATCGCGGCGACCACGAAGCCGCGGCCCTGGTCGTCGAGCGCGGCGCGCTCTTCGCGCGACGGCGGCGTGAGGCGTCGGCGTTGCGTGAGCCACGGCGCAGCGGCCGTGCGCCGCGGGCGTTGTCGCTGCTGCCAGACTGGATCGTTGCGGCGCGTTTGCTCGAGACTTTCGGAAATCACCTGCTCGATCCCGCCCGGCACCACGTCGAGAATCGATCGCGTGTGCTCCTGGCCGTGGTCGGAAAAAATCCAGACCGCGTAGTCGCGGCGACGCGAGCGGTGGGCGGCACGCGTGATCTTGCGGATCGCGGTGTCGATACCGCGCAGCCCGAAATGCGCGAACCGTGAGCCCGGCCCGCGCACGTGCGCCTGCTCGTCGTAGCCGACAAAGTTGATGTGTACGATCGGCAACCCGCGCGTCACATCGATCTCACCGCTGATCGTCAGCAGTTCGCGCAGGCCGACGCCGATGAACACCCGCGAGAGCATCAGCATGATCTCCGGCGAGGGCCGCCGGCCGGCGGCGATCGCGCGCACGCCGTCGCCCACCGACACCGCCATCTCGATCAGCAGCAGCCAGAAGATCCGCAGCGCCGCGGGCAGCTGAAAGATGATGAAGAGAAAAATGTTTCGAATCTTCCCCGAGCGCCACATGTCGCCCAGCCCGATGCTGGCGGCGCAAAAATGGCTTTCCTCCTGCGCGGCCCCGCCCGTGTAGATGTTGGACCACGAACTGCCGCCCTTGAGCAGGCCCTCCGCTTGTTGCATACAGGCGGATTCGCGGGCCTTGGCCCAATCGGGATCCCACATCCGGCCCATTTTTTTCAGCACGCGATCGAAAAAGCTGAAGGCGGGCACGGCGGATTTCACGCCGTAGAACAACTCCGCCTGCACGGCGGGGGTCGTGGAGGGCAGGCCCGGATAAAACGTCCGCAACTCATAGCCTTCGCGCTCCAGCAGCCGGCGCAGAAACGGCAGCCGGCCCGCCGCCAACGCCGCCTCCACCTGCGACCGGGCGAGTCCGTCGATCTGAATCAGCAACAGTCCAGGTACCTCGCTGGTGCCTTCGGACGGCGTCAACCCGAGGTGGCGGATGGCCCACTCGTTGCGGCTCAGCCCGAGCCGCAGCCGATGAACGATGGATTCAATGCCGGCAAACATTCCGAGAAATCACAAAACCCAAAGGCCAAGGCCCAAAGAACTCCGCACCGGCGAAATTTCAAAAACCGCTCCGGCGACTGCGATGCCGCCCGGTGCGACGATTTTTCTTTGGCGTTTGATCATTGGCGTTTGGAATTTGGCCTCGGTCAGCGGCCCCCCATCGCCTGCGCGACCGCTTGGGCTTTTTCCGCGAGCAGATTCCACTCGACGCTCACGCGCTCGAGCAACGTGCCCCACGGGCTGCGCTCGATCATCAACCGCTCGCGGCGGGTCATCCGGCGCACGTCCTCGTAGTAGGTGAGCGCCAGCTCCGCGCAGCGTTCGCGCGAGAAGAGTTCCGCGGTGCGGCGCGCCTCCTCGCCAAACGCCGAGCGCATGTCGTCATGCCGCTGGAGCCGCGCCAGCTGCGCGGCGAACCGTCGCGGTGACGCGGTCTTCTCGAGCATGAACCCGTTCTTGCCGTCATCCATGACCTCGCGAACCCCCGAAGCGTTGAGCGCGATCACCGGCAGCCCGGCGGCCATGGCCTCGGCGAGCACCATGCCTTGCGTCTCGCTGAAGGAGGCGAAGGCGAACAGGTCCATCGCGTTGTAAGCGTCGGCAAGCGAGCGGCCGGTCTGCTTGCCCGCCAGCACCAGCCGGTCGAGCACGCCGTGCTGACCGAGGACCTGTTTTAGCGTTTCCTCGGACGGACCGGCGCCGACGACGAGAAACCACGCGTCCGGCGAGCGATGCAGAAACTGCGCGACCGCTTCGGCGAGAAACTCGAGGTTCTTCTCGGGCGCGAGCCGGCCGACGTGGCCGACGACGAACGCGTCGGGCGGCAGCTTGAACTTCGCGCGAAACCGGCCGCCGTCGCCGCTGGCGAACGCCTCGGTGTCGATGCCCGTCGGTACCACGCGGATCGGCACTTCGACGCCACGGCGGCGAATGAGCCGGGCGATGCTCTCGCTCGGCGCGATCACGGCGTCGCAGAGATTCGCGAAATGCGTGGAGATGTTGATCGCAACCTCCTTCAGCGCGGGTGAGTCGAACGGCACGTAATGCGTGTAGTCCTCGTAGCGCGTGTGGTGCGTGAAGATCACCGGGACGTTTTTGTTGGCCGCCACGCGCAGCGCCGTGTCGCCGAGCAAAAACGGATGATGCGCGTGCACGATGTCCGCCCGGAAAGCGTCGAGCCGCGGCGTGAGCCCGGTGAGCAGCGGCAGCTTAACGGAGAAGTCGCTGCCGTTGAATTTCTGGATCGCGGGCACGCGCTCGACGATCGCTGCGGCGCGGGCGGGCAGGGCCTTGCCTTGGAATTCGGGGGCCACGACGAGCACGCGGTGCTTTCGCTTGCGATATTCCTCGGCGAACGTGCTCACGGAACGCGCTACGCCGCCGACGTGCGGCAGGTAGGTGTTCGTCATCATGCAAATATTCATGGGAGGGAGCGCTCCGGGCGGGTGCGGCGGGAGCACCGGCCCGCCGGAAGCGGCGGAAAATAGAACCACGGCGAGCGGGTAAGTTTCATGGCTGGCCTCCGTTCCGGGTCAGGATGAATTCATTTCGCTGCTCGCCGGGCGGGAGCGACAGCGGTGCGCAGCCGGGCAGGTGGAATTCGAGCGCCGGCGCACCGCCGCGCCAGGCGGCGTCGAGCTGCACGCGGGCGCCGGCGTCCTGGGCGCTGATCCGTACCCTGACGGCGCCATACGGGGTCAGCGTAGGCCCGAACGCCGCCTCCGCGTCCCGCCACCATTCCGGCCGCAACCCGGCGCCGATCACGAGCGTGCCGGCTTCCTCCCGCACGAAAAGATGCCGGATCATCATCAACCATTCCGCGGCGGCCCAAATATGCTGGCCGTCACCCATGCAGCCGCCGAGCGTGAGCGGATGAATCGCCTCGGGCCACTGCCCGGTCGGCGAGGCGAGCTCGGCCACGCGGTCGATCAAGGCCCACGCCGCCTGCGGTTTGCCGGCGCGCAGCCGCACCTGCGCGAGATGCAGCGTCAGGTAGGCGTTGATGCCGGAATGAATCATGTTTTGGAAAAAACCACCGTCGTGCAGGCACTCGTTGCACAGGTAGTCCGCCGTCTTTGCGATCGAGCGGTCGCCGGGCGCGAAGAGCTGCAGCGGATAGTCCGCCACGAGCGAGCCAACCGAGCCGGAGTCCATCCGGCGATGCGGCGACGCCGGAATCGCGCCCGGAAACCGGCGGTGCGGACCGGCGGGAAACGAACGGCGGATGGTCTCGAGGAACTCGTCGGCCTCGCGCGCGCACTCGGTCGCGTCCGCCGGATCCGTGGCGCGCAGCAGCTCGGCCGCGGCCCGCAGCCCACCGACTGCCCAGAAGTCATCCCAATAATAATAGTCGTTCGGTCCGAGATGCTCGGCGCTGAATCCGGCCGGCAGCAGCCCGGCTTCGAGCCGCGGCGGCGTGAGCGGCAGCCGCTTGCGGTGAATCCACCGCGCGCCTTTCGCGACGGCGTGCAGCCAGTCGGCGGGGAGTGATTCGCCGGTCAGCGCGGCGAAGCGGTGATAAAACCACAATGCTTCGCCGTTGCTGTCCCACTCGCCTTCCTGCGAGAGGAAGTAACCGTCGAGCCGCTGGCGAGGGGCGAACTCGCGCAGCGCCCGCCGCGTGCGCTCGACCGCGCCGAGCGAGAGCAGCGCGTTGAGCACGAACACGGCGTCGCGGAACCAAAAGCGCTTGTATGTGTAGGGTCCGGGATAAACTTCCCCCGGCGCGTGCAACACGACGTTGGCAACCGCCAGGTCGTAGAGCCGCTGCAGCCGTGGTTCGTTGATCGTCAACCGCGCGAGCGGCGCCACCGCCTCGCTCCACGATTGCGAATTCCGGATCACCGGTCGCTGCCGCGGCTCAAGTTCGTCGAAAATCGGCACCCGGATACGGCTCGAGCCGTGGCCGTCGGCTCCGGTGGAAAACAAGGCAACGGCGGTGGCCATGCTGACCGGGCAAGTGACGCGCTGCGCCGTGAAGCTCTCGCGCAGCCGCAGCAGCACATCGCCCGCCGCGTAGGTGGAAAGCAGATGGCGCTCGGGCGCGCGATCGAACCGCACCTCGTGCCGGTGATTGATCAGCCACCCCGGCCAGTCCGGAGCGACCGCGATGTCCTTGATGAAGCTGACGCCCTCGGGATTGTAGGGCCGCAACGCCACCGCGATCGCCCCCGGCCGGCGACTGAGCGTGCGGACGTGAATCGTGCAATGCGGCTGCCCGCGCTCGAGCTCGAGCGTAACGCAGCTCTCGAGACCAACCCCGTCGGTGGCCGGATCCGCGGGATCGAACGCCGCGTCGCCGACGATCGTGCGCACCTGGAGGTTCTGCTCGAGCGACAGCGTTTGTTCGACGCGGCTGAGCTTGGAAGGCAGCAGCAGCGGTCCCTCCTCCGGCACAAACCAAAAATCCAGCGACCAGCCATCGAACAGCGGCGTCACCAGCCCGCGCGGATCGACGATCGGATAGAACGGGACGTCGGGTCGGCCCACGGCGGTCCAGTTGCGGTGCGTGAGATTGATGTGGCTGAAAGAAAACGCCCGCGGAATGAACGACGGATCGGCCGGATTGAACTGCCGCTCGACCCAGTAGGGCCACACCCAGTCGAGATTGTTCTGGATCGCCTTCGTGTTCACCAGCCCGCGCGCATGGAACAGCATGCCGGCGCGCAGCAACTCGATCGGCTCAGCGACTTCGGAGGGTTTGGCAAAGCCGCGCAAGCTCGCAAGCAGAGCCACCGGGTCGAGAAACCCGTAGGCTCGCGCGATGCGAGTGATCAGGAAACGAACTGGCCGGGTGCGCAAAATCATGGCTGAGCCGGGTCCGATCCAATTGTCCTGAACTAAACCCGAAAGTGCCGGATTGCAGCTTAAAGTGGGAGACAATCCCATGCGCGCAAACGCTGCGGACACGGCGCTGCGCCCTGAGCTTCCGGCGAGGTTCGTGGTCGCTTGTGCCGACCAAAAGCGGCGTGTGCCCGCAGGCGCGAGCTTGCCCGGAAGCAAGCCCCGCCGCCGAGCGCCCTTCGTTGCCGAGGCTTACCCGCCCCGAGGCGGCCGCGGGCGATCGTGCGGGGCGTCGTCGCGGCGAATGGCCTTGCGGACGTCGTCCCCGTTCCACCCGCGCCGGATCATCTGCTCGCGCATCCGCCGCAGCTCGCGTTCGTCCGGATCACGCCGGAACACTTCGCGATAGGCTTCGTTGATGATCCGGTCCGCAATCGGACGGTACTCGTCGCTCTCACGCAGCGAGTGCCGCAGCTGTTCCTCGCTCCAGTTGTCCTGGAGGATGTGCCGGCGGTAGTCGCGCAACCCGCCCTCGTCGGCGTCGCGCCGAAGCATATCCCGATACGCCCGGCGGATCATCGCATCGACGCGAGCGGAATCCGGACGACCGCGGTCCCCGTCGTCCCGGCCACCACGCTCGACGCGGAGCGAGGAAATGGCGTCATTCCAGCCCGGCGCGCTGTCGCCGAGGTTGGCGACGGAATGCTGGAACCGATCGCGATCACCGCGAAAGCCGGCATCCTGGAACACACTCACCTGGGCGCCGGCCTCGACCCGGAACGACGAGATCCGGTCGTTCATGACCTGACCGTTGGAGAAACGCACCCGCGTCAAGTTTTCCAGGACGTCCCCGGCATACACGGTGAAGGAGCCGCCGCGGAAATCGGCGTGCTCGTAGAACGTCACGCTGGGTCGGCCGCGATCATCCGCGCGGGCGCTGGCCAGGGTGGCGCCGCAAGCCGCCAGCAGGAACAGGGTGGAGAGGGAAAGTGGACGCATGCCCGTATGACGACACCGGTGACGCCCCAGTTTCAATCCCATACGCGCAACCGCGCGCCCCACAATGTAACCTAATAGGTTACATTCTGCGGGGGCGCACTCGTCACTCCTCCTCGATCACGTAGTGACAGCCCTTGCTGTGGGGATTGAGCGACGCGGCGTGGACGATCAACAGGGCGGTTTGGATGCCGTTGCGCAGCTCGATCAGCTCGCGCGAGAGCCGGCACCCGCGATAAAAACTCTGCACCTCCTCGCGGAGTTCGAGCAGGATTCGGCGCGCCCGCGTGAGCCGGCGACGCGAGCGGATCACGCCGGCGTAGTTCCACATCGTGTGCTGAATCTGCAGCATGTCCTGCCGCACGAGCACGGGGTCGGCCTCGCGGGTGGGGCTCTCCCACAACCGCGGCTGCGGCAGCCGAAAGTCCGTCGCGGCCATCCCCGCGGCATCCGCGATCGCGGCGGATTTTGCACTCACCAGGCACTCGAGCAGCGACGTGCTCGCGAGCCGGTTCGCGCCGTGCAGGCCGGTGCAACCGGTTTCCCCGATCGCGTTGAGGTGCTGCACGCTGGTTCGGCCGGAGAGATTGGCGTGCACGCCGCCGCACGCGAAATGCGCCGCCGGCACGACCGGAATCGGCTCGCGCGTGATGTCGACCCCGTAGCTGAGACAGCGTTCGTAAATGTTCGGGAAGCGGTCGCGTACGAACTCCGGCTTCATCGCCGACAGATCGAGGAACACGCCGGGGTCGCCGCTGCTCGCGAGTTCCTGCTTGATCGCGCGCGCCACGATGTCGCGCGGCGCGAGCGAGCCGCGCGGGTCGGCTGCATCCATGAACCGCTCGCCCTTCGCGTTCACCAGCACGCCGCCTTCGCCGCGCATCGCCTCCGTGATGAGGAAGCGGGGTGCATTTTTCTTCGCGAAGACGGTGGGATGAAACTGGACGTATTCCAGGTCCATCAACCGGGCGCCGACGCGGTAGGCCATCGCGACGCCGTGACCGACGCTGCCGGGCTGGTTTGTCGAATGCAGGAAAATCTGTCCGAGCCCGCCGGTCGCGAGCACGGTTTTTTTCGCCACGATCGCAACCGTTTCGCCGGTCGACGTGTCGAGCACGTAGGCGCCGAAGCAGGTCAGCGGCTCGTATTTGTCGGTCAGGTCCTCGGAGTTGTGCGACAGCGTCAGCAGGTCGATCGCGACCCAGCCGCTGCGGCGCGTGATCGCCGGTTGCTCGTCGACCCGATGCGCGACGGCGGCGAGGATCGCGTGTCCAGTGGCGTCCTTCGCGTGAATGATCCGGCGGTGGCTGTGTCCGCCCTCACGCGTGAAGTCCAATTCGCCGGCGGGGCCGCGGTCGAAGCCTATCTTCAGTTCGTCGAGCAGCAGCTCCTTGACGGCGATCGGGCCCTCGCGGATCAGATGGTCGATCGCCGCGGGGTTCGCGGTATGATCGCTCGCGACCATGATGTCGCGTGCCAGCGCCGCGGGGTCCTGCGCCTGGTCGTAAATGATCCCGCCTTGCGCCCAGTCACTGTTGGCTTGGAGCGGTCCATCGAGGGCGAGGAGTTCGACCTTGAACCCACGTCTGGCCATCTGCAGCGCGTAAGCCGAGCCGGCGAGGCCGGCGCCGATCACGAGGCAGTCGGTGCGGAGAGTTTCCATGAAAGTGGACGGGCTTGCGCCCGCGCTACTTTCCACGCTGCGGCAAAACTGTCAGGCTCAAATCCGCCGCGGGCGCCGAATGCGTCAGCGCGCCGATGCTGATGACGTCGACGCCGGGTTGCGCGTACGCGCGCAGCGTTTCGTAGCGCACACCGCCCGACACCTCGACGACGGCGCAGCCGCCGATCAGCGCCAGCGCGGCTTCGACGCGATCAGGCGTCATGTTGTCGAGCAGGATGACCTCGGCGCCGGCGCGGAGCGCCTCGCGGACTTCGGCGAGCGTCTTGGCCTCGACCTCGATCTTGGCGAGATGCGGGGCCGCGGCGCGGGCCAACTGCACGGCCTTGGCCAGCGAGCCGGCGGCGGCGATGTGGTTGTCCTTGATCAGCACGTGCTCACCGAGCGAGGAGCGGTGATTCACGCAGCCGCCGCAGCGCACGGCGTATTTTTCCAGCGCGCGCCAGCCGGGCGTGGTCTTGCGCGTGTCGACGACCCGCACGCCCGTGCCCTCGACCGCGTCAGCGAACCGGCGCGCCTGCGTGGCCACGCCCGAGAGCCGCTGCAGGAAATTCAACGCGGTACGCTCCGCGGTCAGCAGTGCGCCGGTAGGGCCGGTCACGGTCAGCACCTTCGCGCCCGTCTTCACGCGCTGCCCATCGCGTGCGACGAGTTTCACCGCGAGCGCGGGATCGACGCGGGTGAACACGCGCGCGGCGACCTCGAGGCCGCACACCACGAGATCCTGTCCGGCGGAGATGAAGCCGCGCGAGCGGTGCGTGGGCGCGAAGATCGCGCGGCTGGTCACGTCGCCCAGCCCGGCGTCTTCGTCCAGCGCGAGGTCGATCAGGTGTTCGGTGCGAGGAGTGAGCATGGAGCAATACCAACCACGGATAGTGCGGATAGACACGGCTAAAGCGCGTTCCGGCGACCTGCACTACCCGTGTTTGTCTGGGCGCATCTGTGATCCCAGCGGCATCCGGCTTTATTTCTTCGGCGCGAGCTCAAACATCCGCTCGATGCAGCGCAGTGCGCGCCGCCGCAGCCCTTCGTCGAGCGTGATGATCTGCTCGGGGCGCGGCGCCACCAGCGCCTGGCGCACTTTTTCGAGCGTGTTCATCTTCATGTAGGGACACAGCCGGCAGCCGCCGATGAAGTTCTTCTCCGGCGCCTCGACCTCGAGTCGGCCGACGAGTCCGCACTCGGTCAGCATCAGGAAGTAGGGCGCGTTCGTCGTTTTCACGTAGCTCAGCATCGCACCGGTGCTGCCGACAAAATCCGCGACCGCGGCGACCTCCGGTGTGCATTCGGGATGCGCCACGACCTTCAGCCCGGGAAACTGTGCGCGGGCCTCGGCAATTTGCGCCGGCGTGAATTCATCGTGCACCACGCACGTGCCGTCGGAGGAGATGATCTCCTTCGCCACGCCGCGCTTTTTCATCTCGGCGCGGACGTTCTGTGCCATCAGCCGGTCCGGCACGAACAGGATACGCTTCGCCGGCAGGTTGGCGACGATGTCATAGACGTTGCCCGACGTGACGCAGACGTCCGATTCCGCCTTCACCTCCGCCGTGCTGTTGATGTAGCAGACGACAGTGGCGTCGGGGTAGAGCTGCTTCAGCCGGCGAACCTCTTCGCCCGTGATCGAGTCGGCGAGCGAGCAGCCGGACCCCCGATCGGGCACCACGACGAGCGCATTCGGCGAAAGGATCTTCGCGGTTTCCGCCATGAACACGACACCGGCGAAAACGATGACCTTGGCCTTCGATTCCCGCGCTTTCTCGCTCAGGTAGTAGGAGTCGCCTTTGAAATCGCCGACGCCGTAGATGATCTCCGGTTCCACGTAGGAGTGCGTGAGGATGACGGCGTCCTTCTCGCGCTTGAGCCGGTTGATTTCGAGCGTCAGCGGCGCGATCTCGCGACAGGTCGCGAGATTCCAGGTGCGGCCATGCGGGTCGCAGTCGACGTGCATGAGCAGGCGCAGCAAGCGTTCCGCTTCGGCTTCGATGGTATCGTCAGTGGCAATCATTCAGCGCCTACGATGCACGGCGTGCGCCCGCGGGTCAAAGTCCGGCTTTGCCATCGCCCGCCGCGGCCTCCCGGTCGTGCCGCACAATGTAACCTATTAGCTTACTTTACGGGACGCGGCGAAGACGTGCAGGCCGCGGAGCACCAGATCGGGGACGAGGGCGTCGAAGAGCCCGTCGTGGCCGAACAGCGGGGCATGTCCGCCGGTGCCGACCACGATCGCGGCCCCGCGCCCAAAGGACTCGCGGCGCACGCGGGCCACGAGCTCGCGCACGGCGCCGAGGTGACCGAAGAATACGCCGCTGGCGATCGCCTCCATGGGGGAGCGGCCGACGGCCGTGCGCGGACGCCGCGGTGCGATCCGCGGCAATTGGGCCGTGCGAACGGCGAGCGCGTCGACCCAGAGGGTGACGCCGGGCAAAATCGCGCCGCCCAGCAACCGGCCGTCGCGATGCAGTGCCGTCACGGTGGTCGCAGTGCCGCAGTCGACGACGATCACGTGGCGGCGCGGATAAAGCGCCCGCGCGCCGAGCGCGGCGGCGAGCCGGTCGGTGCCGAGCTCGCGCGGTCGGCGATACCTGATCGTCAGTCCGTGCGCGGTGTCGGCGGTGAGCATCCCGGGCTGGATTCGCCAGGTGCGCCGGATCCGCGTGACGACGCGTGCGGTGAGCGCGGGCACGACCGAACAAACCGCCGCGGCGTCGATCGACTTGCCGACCTGCGCCGGCAACCGGTGCAGCTCACCATGTGCCAGACGAAACGTTCGGCTCAGCCGGTCGTCCACGAACACGCCCCCGAACAGCGAGGTGTTGCCGAGAGAGATCGCGAGCGTGCGCATGGGATGACGAGCGCTAGCCCGGATATTTCATGAAATTCATGAGATATCCGCCCTCCGGGCCGACCCAGTCGCGGCTAGCCGCGACAAGGTCGCTCCGCCGCAGGCGGGCGGAAATTTCGGACTGAGCTTCACTCCTGTTCATGAAATTTCCGGACTAGACGCGAGCCGGGGTGCCACTTCCCAGCTCACGGGCGGGACGCGCGGGCCACTCAGCCAGCCATGCGCTGAGCGCGTTCGCCAGTGCTGGGACGCCGTGGAGAAAGAGGGGTTCGACCTCGAGACCGCAGTGCAGTGCGAATGGATGCTGCTCGCGCGCGGCGGCGCGGATTTCATACAGATCGTTGTGCACCACGGCGTCGACGCCGCCGGCGGCGAACTGCGCGGACACGGCGGCCCGCCGGTGGTCGGCGTCGGCTCCGGCCGTGAGCTTGAATCCGATCACGCGCAGCGGTCGCGTGGTGAGCGATTTGAGGTGAGGCAGAATTTTCGGATTGCGCACCAGCTCGAGCGTGAGCGTCTCGGCGGTGGAGGGAAGCTTGCCGACGAACGGCGCGGCGGGGCGGTAGTCGGCGACGGCCGCGGTCATGATGATCGCATCGAAATCGCCGGTCGCGAGCTGCCGTCGCAGTCGCGCCGACAGGTCCATGGCCGAGGAGAATTCCTCGTTGTGCTGTGCGCCGGATGCGGCGGGCGCGGCCGCGCCGTGCAGCAAGGTGACGCCGTGGCTGGCGGCGGCGAGCGCGGTGGCCAGCGCCGCGCCGGTCGTGCCGGTGCTGACGTTCGAGAGGAACCGCACGTCGTCGATCGGCTCGCGCGTGGCACCGGAGGTAACGAGGATCTTCATGGGTTGGGAGCGCGGCGTCCTCGGTCGTTACATTTCGGATGCGGCGGAGGGCGGCCGCGCTCCCAAGGTTTTCAAGATCTCGGCGGTGATCAGTTCCGGTTCAGCGAGCCGGCCGGGCCCGGTTTCGCCGCAGGCGTGCGGGCCCTCGACCGGGTCGAGCACGCGCACGCCCCAGGACTTGAGCGTGGCGATCGAGGCGGCCGTGGCGGGGTGCTTCCACATCCACGCGTTCATCGCCGGGGCGATCCACCACGGTTTCGACTCGAGTTCCCAGGCGAGAAACAGCGTGCCAACCGGGTCGCCGGCGATCCCGGCGGCGAGCTGGTTGATAGTGTTGGCCGTCGCCGGGCAGACGAGCGCGAGATCGGCGGCGCGGGCGAGCGCAATGTGATCCAAGGCGCGGCCCTCCTCGAACACGTCGGTGAACACAGGCCGGCCGCTCAGGCCTTCGAGCGTCGCGGTACCGACGAAGCGCAGCGCCGCAGGCGTCGCGACCGTCTGCACGGTGACACCGGCCTGCACGAGCCGCGAGATCAGCGTGCAAGCCTTGAAGCACGCGATCGAGCCGGTGAGGAGAACGAGGACGTTGGGCATGGGAGCGGAAAACCGAGATGAGAGTTGAGGGTTGAGAGTTGAGGGCCGGAGCAGGCCGGCGCGAAGGCGCGTTCGCGAGGGAGGCGGCATCAGAGCTTGGTTGTTCTCTCAACTCTCATCACTCAACTCTCAACGAGACATTGTCGATCAGCCGCGTCTGGCCGAGCCGGACGGCGCCGAAGCGACGGCCGTCGCGATCCTCGACGTAATCGACGCGGAAACCCGCCGCCTCGAGTCGTGCGCGCGCTTGCTCGACGGTCGGGGCAGCGACGAGCGCTGAGTGAAACTGTGGCGCGAGCGCGCGCTCGGCCGACGAGAGCCGGGCGTTGCGCGAGCTCATCGCGAGCCCGTCCGGTTCGCGAATGATCGGACAGCCGACAATCCGCGTCGGTAGGAAAAACGCCTCGCGCATGCCGCGGATCAACAGCAGCTGCTGATAATCCTTTTCGCCGAAATAGGCGGCTTCCGCATCGGCGATCTGCAGCAGCTTCATCACAACCGTGAGCATGCCAGCGAAATGTCCCGGCCGGTGCGCGCCGCACAGCTCGCGGCTGAACTCGGTCTCGACGACGCCGTAGCGCGTGCCGTTGGGATACATCTCGTCGACCGACGGGACGAATGCGACCGTCACGCCGGCGGCGTCCATCAGCGCGCAGTCCGCGGCGAGGGTACGCGGATATTTTTCGAAATCATGCTGCTCGTCGAACTGCGTGGGGTTGACGAAGACCGACGCGAGCACCACCGGGTGCTCACCGGCCGCCGCGCGGAACAGCGACGCGTGTCCCTCGTGCAGCGCGCCCATCGTCGGAACGAATCCGATCGTGCGACCCGCCGCGCGATGCTCCGCGCGCAGCGCCCGCCACTCGGCGATGGTGTGGATCAGTTTGGGCATCAGTGAATCGATTCTAGCAAGGCAAGCCTCAGACCCCTTAACCACAGATGGACACAAATGAACACAGATGGAAATCCGGTCTCAATCTGTGTTTATCAGTGTTCATCTGTAGTTGAGGTCGCTCGTAACTGGCGACGGGACATCGCCGCTCCATCGGACCAAATCGGTTCACGAAAAGCTCTCCTTGTTCGTGGGAAATTTGCCCGCGCGGACCGCGGTGACGAAGCGGTTGATGCCCTCGCGCAGCACGGTGGCGCCGTCGGCGAACGGCCGCACGAACTTCGGCTTGAAGTCGGGGTTGAGCCCAAGCAGGTCGTGCCAGACGAGCACCTGGCCATCGCAGCCGGCGCCGGCCCCGATGCCGATCGTAGGAATCTGCAGCTCGGCAGTGACGTTGCGCGCGAGCTTCTGCGGCACGCATTCGAGCACGAGCGCGAACACGCCGAGCGCCTGCAGCTCCGCGGCGTCCTCGTGCAACCGCTGCGCCTCGACCGGATCGCGTCCCTGCACCGTGTAACCGCCGAGTGTGTGCACGGACTGCGGTTGCAGCCCAAGATGGCCCATGACCGGAATGCCCGATTCGATCAGGTGGCGGATGACATTGGCGTGTCCGCGCACGCCTTCGATTTTCACCGCGTGCGCGCCGGCGCGCAGCAACTCCGCCGCGGCGTCGAGGGCGGGCGCGATGCCCTTGCGGGCGGCGAGAAAAGGAAAATCGGTCACGATCAGCTTGCCCGGCGCGCCGCGCACCACCGCCCGCGTATGCATCGCCATCAGTTCGACCGTCGCGCCGAGCGTGTCGCGTTGGCCATGGACCACCATCATCGCGCTGTCGCCGACGAGCAGACAATCGACTTCGGTGCCGGCGAGGAGCCGGGCCGCCGACGCGTCGTAGGCGGTGACCATGACGATTTTGCGACCGCCCGCTTTGGCGGCCGCGAGGTCTCGGATCGTAGGCATGCGAGTGGCAAACCGAGCACAGGAATGCCCCGGTCACAAGCCCGCAGCCCGGCAGGGAAGGTAGGGCGCTCGCGCCGGTGAGCGCCGCGAACATCGAGCGAACTCCCGGCGGGCAGCGGAATGCCCGCCCTACCTCGCCGGTTGCGCAAACGTATGCGACAACTGTTACGCCGGCGTGGCGCCGGAAATGCGGGCCAGCGCTTCGTCGAGCGATTGCACGCGCAGCGGCTTGGTCAGATGCACGACGAAGCCGGCGGCGTGGCTGCGCGCGATGTCGCTTTCCATTCCGTAACCGGTGAGCGCGATGCCGGTGAGTCCTTTTTCCGCGCGCAGGTCGGACATCAGCTCATACGCGTTGCCGTCCGGCAGCCCGATGTCGGAGATCACAAAATCGAAGCTTTCCTTGGCGGCGATGGCGCGGGCTTCCGCCACCGTGCCGGCGGCGAGCACTTCGTAGCGGCGCCGCATCAGCAGCTGCTGCAGCGTCGTGCGCGTGGGCGCGTGATCCTCCACCAGCAGAATCCGGCGCCGCATCGTTTCGGGCACCGCCGAGCCTGCAGCCGCGGCCGCGCGGGCGGGCGGGCCATCGGCGGCCGGCATCCGCGGTGCGGCGACATCGCGCCGCAGCAGCGGCAGCTCGATGCGGAACGTGGCGCCGTGTCCCCGGCCCGGACTTTCCGCGCGAATGGAGCCGCGGTGCAGTTCCACCAGCATCCGGGAAATCGCCAGGCCGAGGCCGACGCCGCCGAAGCGATGCGAGCCCGCCGTGCCCGCGTGGTCGCCTTGGGAGAACGCGTCGAAGATCCGCTCGATCTCGGCCGGCTCGAGGCCGATGCCGGTGTCGGTGATCTCGACGACGAGCGAATCGCCGACCGCGAGATGCGTGTGCACGGTGATGCCGCCCTGCTCG
The DNA here is from genome assembly GCF_000019965.1 of Opitutus terrae PB90-1. Classification (GTDB taxonomy): domain Bacteria; phylum Verrucomicrobiota; class Verrucomicrobiia; order Opitutales; family Opitutaceae; genus Opitutus; species Opitutus terrae. The sequence goes on along the minus strand of NC_010571.1, from coordinate 952,973 downwards.
GGCGTGAACTTCACCGCGTTCTTCAGCACGTTCCAGAACACCTGTTGCAGCCGGACGGCGTCGCTGAGCACCACGGCCCGGCCGGCGTCGAACTTGAGCGTGGTGACGATCTGCTTCCGCTCCAGCTCCGCCCGCACGGTCGCGAGCGCGTCCTGCAGGATCGCGTGCATGTCGTGCGGCTTCAAATCGAGCAGCAGCTTGCCGCGCGTGATCCGCGTCAGGTCGAGCAGGTCGTCGATCAGCCGGGCCTCGAGCTCGACGTTGTTGCGAATCGTGGCGAAGTCGCTGCGGACGGCGGGCGGGAGCGTCGGGTCCTCGGCCGCTTCGCTGGCGAGCAGCAGCACGGGATTCAGCGGCGTGCGCAGCTCGTGCGAGAGCGTGGCGAGGAAATCGTCCTTCGCGCGCGAGGCGGCCAGCGCGTCGTCGCGCGCGCGCTCGAGCTCCTTCTCCGTGCGCTTGGAGCTGGTGATGTCCTCGGTCACCGCGATCGCGGATTCGATGGTGCCAGCGGCATCGCGGATGAACGCGACGCTGTTGCGCACCCAGACGAAGCCGCCCTGCGGCCGGTCGTAACGGGTTTCGACGACGAACGACGAGCCGTCGCGGGCGGAGTGTTCGCTCAGGAACTGATGATGGCTCAGGTCCGCGGGGTGAATGATGTCCTGCATCCGGAGCTGGAGCAGCGACTCGCGCGGGCGGCCGACGATCTCGCAGTAGCGGTCGTTGACCATGAGGAAGCGCCCGCTGACATCCGTCTGCGCGATACCGGCGCCGGCCTGCTGGAACACCGCGGAGAGTCGTTCCTCGCTCTCACGCAGCGCCGAATGGCTTTCCTGCACCTGGTGCAGCATCGAGTTGAAGGTTTCGGTGAACCCGCCGAGCTCGTCGTTGCTCAGCTTTACGGCGCGCACGGAGTAGTCCTTCCGCTCGGACACGATGCGCGCGGTGTTGGCCAGGTTGAGAATGGGCTGGGAGATCAGCCGCTGGAAATAAGCCGCCAGCGACAGCGCGACCAGCCCCGAGCAACCGAGCACGCTGAGCAGCACGAGTCCGTAGACGCCGAGCCGGCGGTACATGTCGGCGAGGTCACCGCGCAGGTACAACGTGCCGACGCGGTTCTGGCCCTCGATCACCGGCTCGAACAGCGTGATCTGCCGCAAGCCGAAATCGATGCCGTCCACGCCGGGGGTCGCCGGTACGCCGGTGGGGCCGAGCGAGAGGGGATAGGACACGTACAGCTGTCCATCCTTGTCATACAGTGCCGCCGCCTCGATCTCCGGTTCATCGTGCAACCCCGCCAGGATCTGGCTGGCGAGCTTGTGGTCGTCGTAGATCAGCACCGCCGTGCTGTTGGACGCGATGATGTCGGCGATGGTCGAGAGCGTGCGGCGGGTGGTCTGTTTGTAGGCGTAAAGCTCGTAGGTGATCAGCGCCAGCGAGGTCAGCGCCAGGACGGTGAGGCTGGTCAGCATGATGGCGCCGGCCAGTTTCCGTTTGATGGGCAGATCGCGAAAATCCATGGCTACTCTTCCTCGGGCGGGACAATCTCGACGACGCGAAGCAATTTCGCACTGATCGTCAACCCGGCGGCGCGGGCGGCCTCGAGATTGATCCGGACCCGAATCTTGTTTTCCGCGTTCCGGTAAAAACGAACGATGCCGCCGCGGCGGAGAAAGCCGTCGAAGTCGGCCACGGTGAGGACTGCCCGGCCTTCCAGGGTGGCGAAGATCGCCTGCAGATGCTCACGCTGGCTCGCGTGGATGAACAGCACGTGGGCTTGCCGCGCCGCCCGGGCATCGCGGAAACGCATCACCACCACCCGCCGGGAGCCGGCGCCGACTGGCCGGACAAGTTGGTCGAGATAATCGTCGAAGGGATCGGGCCCGAGGATACCGATGATGACGGGATCGTACGGCGTGCGGAAGGACGACGGCGGCCAATCCACGAATTGCGTGAGGTTGTACAGCAGGGCGGCCTTCACCGCAGCCTCGTCCGCCGCGGGCACGGCGCGCACTCCAGGCGCGGACAGGCTGAGCCAGAGGCCGGCGCACGCCGCACGCAGCAACCGGGAAAGCCGGACCGCAGGCATGCGGCGTCCGAGGGTTTGCGTCAGTAGCGCCATGTGATTTTCACGGTCCCGCTCGCGCGGATGAATTCATTGAGGCTGTTGGTGGTGATCAGCTCGCGGTGCAGTCCGGTGAACAGATTGCGGCCGAGCAGCGCGATCTCCCAGCTCTCGGAGGGCAGCCAGGCGAGTCGCAGGTCCGCGGTCCAGTAGCCTTCCGTCGCCGGGTCGGGCCGGCTGCTCACGTGCCGGAGCGTGGCGTCGAATTCCAGATGGTGGCTGAGCACGGCGTGGGCGGTCAGGGAGCCGAGATGCCGCGGGTCGTTGCCCTCGTTGGCGAAACTGCTCCCGGCGCGACTGCCGGGGCGCAACATGAAGTCCAGGTCGAGCAGTCGGTAGCTCGCCTTGAAGAACAGCCGGGCGCTCGGCTGGTATTGCACGCTGGTCTCCAGCCCGTCCGCCTGCGCCTCGGCGCCGTTCTTGAACGTGAGGGGGAAAATCTCTGCGCCGATTGGCTCGGCCGTGCGCAGGTCGCGGTATTCGTTGTGGAAGGCCGCCACGTCGAGCGTCAGCTGCGAGCCGACCTGCTGCCGCCAGCCCAGCTCGTAGGCCACGACCGATTCGGAATCGAACGCGTCGCTCGCGTCCACGATGATCTGGCCGCCAAGTTGGAGCAACAGGTCCTGATCCACGCGTACGGGCGCGCGCACGGCGCGCGAGACTGCGGCCCACCCCGTCGTGCGCGGAGTGGGGGTCCACGCCGCGCGCAGCGAGGGTTCCGCCTCCACGCCGGAAAAACTGTTGTGCTCCGCCTTGGCACCGAGCGTCACCGCCCAGCGCCTCGGAACGACCGCGATCGTGTCCTGCAAATACACTCCCACCACGTGGGTGGTGCGCTGCGGCGGCACCATCGTCGCGAAGCCCAGGTTGGCGATGTCGTCCCGCGACACGTGCACGTCCGCCCCGACGAGCAGATCATGGCGGTCGAGCGGATAGCGGAACTTCGCGGTCAATGCGCCGGTGTCGCGCCGTTCCAGCCAGGCGGTCGGAAGCCAGCGCGCGGTGCGATCGTAGTAGGACATGACCTCGAGGTCGGAGGCGGCGGAGAACGTGCGGCGGATCCGCGCGAGGAGATTGCCACCGGAGATCTCCGCTTGTTCGCGGTCCTGCGGCAGGCCCTTGTTGGTGTAAGCGTCGCCCTGTACCGTCAGGCTGGTGTCCGCATCGAGGAGCGCGTCGGCGCGGAAGCCCACCTGGCCAAAATCGGTGGAGGGCTGGGCATGCCGGCCGTTCGCGAGATACGTCCAATCGGTATCGAAGTACTTCGCGTAAACCCGGTAGAACGCGCGGCGGCCGATCCGGCCACCGTAGCGCACGGCAAGAAAGCCCGGGTCCTCGGTGCCCGCGCCGCCGCTGACCAGCCAGCCCTGCGTGTCGTCGGCGGGCTTCGTTACGATCTGCACGAAGCCGTTCACCGCGAACGCGCCCCAGAGCGCGCCGACCGGACCGCGCACCACCTCGATGCGGTCGACATCCGCCAGCAGCGTGTCCTGCGCGTCCCACTGCACGCCGGAAAAGAACGGGGTGAACAGGCTGCGGCCGTCGAGCAGCACGGAAATTTTGTTGGCGGCGAGGACGTTGAACCCGCGCGCGCTGATCGCCCAGCTCCGCGCGCTCGACTGCGCCACGTCCAGGCCGGTCGCGAGGCGCAGCGCCTCCGGCAGGTTCCGCGCGGTGGAGCGACGGATCTCCTCGCTTGTCAGCACCTCGACCGCTCCCGGTGCCGTCCACCACGGCTCGGTTTTGCGCGACATCGTGGTGACCTCGAGGGAAAGCAGCTCCTCCAACGACAGCTGTTGCATCCGCTCGGCGCTGGCGAGCGGCGTTTGCGCGTGGGCGGCGGCGACGTGGCAAAGGCCGGCGACCGCGAGCCCGCGGAGGCCCGGGATCCAGCGGCGTGCGCGGGAACGCCGGCGGTTCATTCGCCCTCCTTCGCAGCCTGCAGCGTGGCGAGCGCCTGGTCCAGGTGTTGGATACGGACGGGTTTCGTGAGGTGCATCTTGAACCCTGCCCGCCGGCTGCGCATGACATCCTCCTCCATGCCGTAGCCGGTGAGCGCGATGCCGACGAGCCCGTAGCGCTCGCGAAATTCCGCCATGAGGTCATAGCCGCTGCCGTCGGGCAGCCCGATGTCGGAGATCAACAGATCGAAATGCTCCGACGCGGCGAGCGCGCGAGCCTCGGTGGCCGAGGCGGCCGCGGTGACACTGAATCCGCGGCGCACGAGCAGACTTTCCAACGCACTGCGGGTGGGCGCGTGATCCTCCACCAGCAGCACGCGACGGCGTGAGCCGCCGGTGGCGGCGGCGGTGGTGCGGTCCGTCGGCAGTTCCCAGGCAACGGGCGGGTCGCCAGCGGTGGCGCCGGCTGGACCCGCCAGCAGGGGCAGCTCAATCCGGAACACCGCTCCGCGGCCACGGCCCGGGCTCTGCGCCGTGATGCTGCCGCCATGGAGCTCGACCACGCGGCGCGAAATCGCCAGGCCCAGGCCGAGGCCGCCGAATCGGTGCGAGCCGCCGCTGCCGGCGTGGTCGCCTTGGGCAAACGCTTCGAACGCGCGCTCGATCTCGCCGGCCGTCATGCCGATGCCGGTGTCGGCCACGGCCAGCACCAGGCGGCGCCGCTCATGATCGATCCGGCTCGTAATGGTGACGCGGCCGCCGGCCGGCGTGAACTTCACCGCGTTCTTCAGCACGTTCCAAATCACCTGCTGCAGCCGCACCGGATCAGCGCGTACGAATTGAGGTTCGGGTGAAAGATCGAGCACCAGTCCGATTCGTTTCGCCTCGAACTCCGCGCGCACGTTGATGAGTGCGTCGCGCAGCGCCACCGGCGCGTCGACCTCGCGCAAATCGAGCGAGATCTTGTCCCGCACGATGCGCGTCAGATCGAGCAGGTCGTCGATCAGCCGCGCCTCCAATTCCACGCTCTTGCGGATGGTTTCGAAATCCGCCCGGACCGACGGGGGCAGCTGGGGATCGGCGGCGGCGTCGCTGGCGAGCAGCAGCACGGGGCTGAGCGGCGTGCGCAACTCGTGGGACAGCGCCGCGAGGAAATCGTCCTTGGCGCGCGAAGCGGCGACCGCCTCGTCGCGGGCGCGCTCCAACTCGACGCGGTGGGCGCGTTCGGCGTTGCGGCTCGCGTGGATCGCCTCCTCCGCCAGCCGGCGATCGGTGATGTCGACGCACGATCCAATGTAGCCGACAAACTCCTCGTCCTGCTGACGCGGCACGCCGTGCACGAGCATCCAGCGGTACTCGCCGTCGTGCCGGCGGATTCGATACTCGAGGCGGAAGGGCCCGCGCCGCTCGAAGGCGGTGTCGAACACCTCCAGCACATGGTCCCGATCTTCGGGGTGCACGTTGTCGAGCCAACCCAGGCCCACCTCCTGCTCCAGCGTCCGGCCGACGAATTCGAGCCAGGGCTGGTTGAACCAGGTGCGCTGCTTGTCGGTGTCGGCGATCCACAGCAGCACGGGCGCGTTGTCCGCGGCGACGCGGAAGCGCTCCTCGGTCTCGCGCAATTCCGCCTCGGCGCGTTTGCGCTCGGTGATGTCGACGAGCATGGCGAGTCCGTAGGTGGGCCGGCCGCTGTCGTCGAAGATGCTGGTGGCGAAGATATCGATCCAGCCGACGGAGCCGTCCTTGCGCCGGTAGCGGCGCTCGCCGGTGAACGACGGCCGGTCGCCGCGCAACAACCGCTGGGCGACGCGCTCGTTTTCGCCCACCTCTTCCGGCGGACACAGGTCGCGCCAGTTCATTCCGCACAGCTCGGCCTCGGCGTAGCCGACCAGCCGCGCCAGCGCGGGATTGCAGCGCAGGATGCGGCCTTCGAGGTCGCACTCCATGATGCCGATCGATGCCTGCTGAAACACCGCGCGATATCGCTCCTCCGTTGCGCGCAACGCCACCCTCGCCTGCCGCTCGGCCGTGACGTCCTGGAACACCGCGATCGCTCCGCTGATCTGGCCGTCCGGCCCGAACGTCGGCGAAATGCTGAAGTTGGCGAAGAACCGCGAGCCGTCCGGCCGCTCCAGCTCGATTTCGTTGGTCACCAGATTGCGGCCCTCGCGCAGCACGGTGGGCATGGGCCGCGTCTCCATCGCCACTTCGCGACCGTCCTCGCCGATGATCTTGAACTGGGCGGCGAACTCGGCGTAGGGCGCGTGGAGGGTCGGCCGCGCCTGCCAGATCTCGGCGGCGCGCGGATTGTAGAACGTGATCCGGCCCTCGGCATCGACCGTGTAGATGCCGGCGGGGAGCATGGCGACGAGCTGCGCCAGCCGGGCCTCGCTGGCCGTGACTTTCGCTTCGGCCTTGCGCCGCAACTCCGCGAGGTGCAGCTGCGATTGCACCCGCGCGAGCAGTTCGCGCGCGCTGAAAGGCTTGATGAGATAATCATCCGCGCCGGCCTCGAGCCCTTCACTACGGGATTCCTCGCCGGCCCGCGCGGAGAGCAGGATCACCGGCAGTTGCTGTGTCGCCGGCGATTCGCGCAACGCCTGCAGCAACTCGAAGCCGTCCAACCCCGGCATCATGATGTCCGCCAGCACGAGATCGGGTTTCCAATGGCGGACCAGCGCGAGGGCGGCCTGGCCATCGGCCACGGCGGCGATGTCGTAATGCTCGCGCAGCAGCCGCATGACGTAGTCGCGCATGTCGGCGTTGTCGTCGGCCAGGAGCACGCGGGCGAGCGGCGGGCGGTCGGCGCGCGGAACGGCTGGCGCCTTCATGACCGCGTCCGTGGGTTGGATCCATCGCAGCGATTCCTCCACGAAAGCCCGCGGTTCGACACCGGAGGCGCTGCGCGGTGCGCCCGGGTTGGCGGGCGTGCCGGCTGGCCGGTGCACCGGGATCGTGACGCTCACGATCGTGCCAACGTTGACCTCGCTGGTGAGCGACACCGTGCCGCCGTGAAGCCGGACCAGCTCCTGCACCAGCGACAAACCAATGCCGGTGCCCTCGTGCGTGCGACTGTGGGCGTGCTTGAGCCGGTGAAAGCGCTTGAAGACCTCGCTCTGACTCTCGGGCGGGATGCCCAGCCCGGTGTCGCGCACGCGCAGCTCGAACGTCGGGCCGAGGCAGTGCAGCGACACCTCGATCTCGCCGTGCCGGGTGAACTTGAAGGCGTTCGAGAGGAGATTGAACACGATCTTCTCCCACATCTCGCGGTCGACCAGGGCCGGGAACGGCGCGGGAGGGCAGTCCACCTGCAGCCGGAGCCCGGCCTTTTCGATCGCGGAGCGGAAGACCGCGACGAGATCGGCGGTGAACTCCGGCAGGTCGACCGGCTCGAAATGCGCGTCGATCCGTCCGGCTTCTAGCCGCGAGAAATCCAGCAGCATGTTCACCAGTTTCAGCAGCCGCAGGCTGTTGCGGTGAACGACCTTCAACTGCTCGCGGGCATCGGCGGGCAACGCGGACCGCGCGGGTTCACTCAACAATTCCTCGAGCGGTCCGAGGATCAGCGTTAGCGGTGTCCGGAACTCGTGGCTGACATTGCTGAAGAAATCGATTTTCGCGCGATCCAGCGCGGCGAGGGATTCGGCGCGGCGCCGCTGTTCGGCGAACGCGAGGGCGTTGGCCACGGCGGTGGCGACCTGGCTCGCGATCAGTGAGAAGAAACTCTGGTAATCCGGATCGAGTGGCCGCCGCGCGCTCGCGCCGCAGACCAGCAGGCCGTACGGCACCGATTCTCCCGGCCGGGCGATCGGCAGTACGACGGCCGTGTGCGGGCGTTCCGGCCAGGGCCCCTTCGGCAGGGGCCCGAGATCCTCCGGCAGCTGCGAATGCACGCGCGGCTTGCCGGAGCGGATCACCTCACCGAAATGCCAAAAGTCTTCGGGGTCTTCCTGATCGAGCGCCACCCGCGCGGGCGTGCCCCGCGCGCCGGGCTCAATGCCGGGCCCGGGCACGAGTTTTGCCGCCTGGCCGGTTTCGTCGATCGCGTAGAACAGCGCGAACGGCACGTCGTAGCGATTCTGCGCCAAGACGTCGGCCGCGATCCGGCAGGCTTCCTCCGCCGATCGCGCGTCCGGGGCGCGCGCGCCCAGATCGCGCAAGGTGTGCAGTCGCCGCTCGCCGACCACCTGCAGCGTGGTTTCCGTGATGGCGGTGAACACGCCGCCGACGCTGCCGTCCTCGACGCGCGTCGGCGCGAACGAGAACGCAAAATAGCACTCCTCGTTGAAACCGTGGCGGCGCAGCACGAGCAGCAGGTCGTCGCACCAGGAGGCTTCGCCGGTCTGTTCGACCTGCTCGAGAATCGGTCGGATTGAGCTCTCCCAGATTTCCGGCCAGACGGTAATATAGCTTTCGCCGAGCGCCCAGGGATGCTTCTCGCCGAGAATCGGCGCGTAGGCGTCGTTGTAGAAATACAGCCGGTCGGGTCCCCAGATGATACAGATCGGATGGCGCGAAGCCAGGCACAGGCTCAACGCGGTGCGCAGGCTCTGCGGCCAGGTGTCGACCGGGCCGATCGGTTTGCTGGGCCAATCGATCGCCCGCAGGATCGCGCCCGCTTCCCCACCGCCGCGAAACGGATCGGCGGCGCAGGTGGGCCCGGATTGCCCGGCCGTCTTGTCGCTCGCGTCCGCCATCTTCGGTTCAGCCCAGGGTGGTTGTAGACGAAGAGACGGAATCGGAAGGTGAAGCTGCCGGAAGAGTGAAGGTGAAGCACGACTCGCCGTCGCGCGTCGGTTCGTAACTGCAGGTCCCGCCCTCGGCGGCGATCAAGCGTTGCACGATGGCAAGACCCAGCCCGCGCGGCGCGCCAGGTTCATTCAGCCGATGGAAAGGCATGAAGAGTACGGGCCGCAGGCTGGGTGCCACCCGTCCGTGATCCTGCACCCAGAAGCGAAAACCCCCTGCGACCGGATTCCAACCGGCTTCGATCGGCGCGCCGGGGCTGCCGTGCTGGACGGCATTCGCGATCAACTCGCGCCAGACGACCTGCAGCCACGTCGAGTGACCGTGCACGGCCGGCCATTCCTGCGGATAGGTCAGCGGGGTGTGGGTGGCGAGCAACCGGCTTTCCAACTGCTGGAACGCGTTCCAGAACGGCACGCCCATGTCGACGCGCTGCGGCGGTTCGCGGGAGGCGATCGCCTTGGCGAGAAAGCTCATCCGCTCGATCAGTTTCACCAGCCCGTCGGCGGAATCCAGAATCGGCTGGGTGAGCGCGGCGTTGTCGGGATCCGATTCCATCAGGATCTCGTGCAGCATCTCCGTGGTCGTCATCACGCCGCCGAGCGGCGTGCGGAGATCGTGCGCGATCCGGCTGCCAAACGTGGCCACGTCGCCGCAGAGCTGCGCGTGTTCGCGCCGGCAGCGGTGCAACGCGAGCGCGCCGCGCATGGCGTGCGCGAGCACGGCGGGCGCCCACTCTTCCCGCGCCACGGCCAAAGTGCCGTCCGTCTCGGTGTCCGGCATCGCGCCGAGCACCAGCACCGCCCAGCGCGGCAGCGCGGCGTGGTCTTTCGCGGCCAGTGCTTCCCGCAGCGTCGCGGCATCGGGATCGCACAACGCCAGCAGCCCGGCCCCGTCCACCGCCGCGTCCGGCGGCACGTCGGCCAGGCGGGCGTACGATCGCACCGCCACGCCGTCGGCCAGCCGCCGCGTCGTCACGGCGAGCAGGTCCGCGCCGGCAGCGTCGGCGCCGATACAAAGGACCGATGTGGGAAGCAAGGAAGCCATCGGCAGGTTCATGCAGCTAAGGAGGTGATCCAACCATCGCAAATTTTTCTGCGTCCTCCGGCGGGCCCGCCGTCGGAACGGACGGGCGGAGGGGGGGCTGGTTCAGGCGCTTGTGGCCGGACGATTCGGTCAACCGGTGCCGAATTGCTCCTGGACGATCTTCAACGCGGCCTCGTGCAACCCGCTGGAACTCCAGCAGAGTTCGCGATCGACTTCGCAATCAATCCCGGCGTCGAACAGCGAGAAGACCACGCCCAGCACGCAGGCGTCGGTGTCCACGCCGCAGACCAATGCTTTTTGAATGCCCGCCGCCCGGATCTGCGCGATCTGCATCGGCCCGAGTCCGTAGCCTGGCTTCTCCAGCACGAGGTCCGCGTCGGTGGTCGGCAGCGTGAGCTCGGCGCCGGGGGTACCCGGCAGGCACGAGTTGCGACCGAGCTTGGTGCGGAAAAGCGAACCGGGCTCGTTGATGAACTTGGTGAAGACCCGCCGCGGAAACTCGCGGGAACGCGCCTCGATACGGCGCACGAGCTCGGGCGGCACCGGCAGATCCTGCTGCAGGTCAACGATGATAATGGCGTCCATGGGAAGCCGCCCGGCCGCGAAATCGGGGACGCGAAGCTGGGCGGCCGGTCATAGACCACCGGCATCGGGCAGGTTCCGATGCGGCAGTGAGTTTGGCGAACTTCGTCGCAACCGCCCTGTCCGTCGCGGCCATGCCTTGTCCTGTCCGAAAGCACGATGCTGCGATGCCAACAACGCGAGCGGTCCACCGCTGCGCCGCGATCACCGGGGGACATCGTGGCGACTGACTCAGGCGAGCTACACGACGTGTGCATCGTCGGGGCGGGGCCGGCGGGGTTGAACGCCGCGCTGATCCTGGGCCGATGCCGGCGCGACGTCGTGGTGATCGACTCCGGCAAACCCCGCAACGGGGCTTCGCGCGCGCTGCATGGGTTTCTGTCGCGCGACGGCACGCCGCCGTTGGAGTTGCGCGCACTCGGCCGGGCCGAGCTGGAGCCGTACCCGAGCGTGCAGCTCCGGCAAAACACGGCGGTCGTGGCGGCTCGGCGCGGCGAGAACCGGTTCGACCTCACGCTCGCCGACGGCAGCACGGTTGCCGCGCGGATCCTTTTGCTCGCCACTGGGCGGATCGACCTGGTGCCGGAGAAGCCGGGCTTCCGCGAATACTACGGGCTCGGGGTGTTTCATTGCCCATATTGCGACGGATGGGAACATCGCGACGAGACGCTGGTGGCCTACAGCTCGGGCGAAACGGGCCACGATCTTGCGCTCGATCTGCGGGTGTGGAGCCGTGACGTAGTCCTCTGCACCGACGGCCCCAGCGGACTCACTCCCGCGCAACTGCGGAAGCTGGCGCTGAACGGCGTGCGCGTGATCGAGGCGCCCGTCGTCGGCGCGCGCGGCGGCACCGGCGGCGTGATCGCGAGCATCGTGTTCGAGGGCCATCCGGAGCTGAGCTGCGGCGCGATTTTTTTCTCCAGCGATTGCCTGCAAAAGTCGCCGCTGGCGGAGGAGCTCGGCTGCGATCTGGACGACACGGGATCCGTGCGCTGCACGGGCCACGCCGCCACGCAGGTGCCCGGCCTCTACGTTGCGGGGAACGTGCGCGGTGGCGTGCACCTGGCGATCGTGGCCGCGGCGGAAGGCGCGGAGGCCGGCATGGCGATCAACAACGCCCTGCACGAAGCCGACCTCAAATAGCTGGGCGGCGCTCGACGCATCCATTCTCCGCGCCAATCGTTAAGCCAGCTCCATGCCTCGACCACCCCTTTTTCGCCGTTTCGCGGCCGCCGCCCTGCTCACGGCCAGCGCGATGGCGGGCAGTTTGGCGTTTGCCGGGGCGGCCGAATCTGAGCCGGTGGCGTTGTCGCCGCTGTTCGTCACCGCGAACCGCACCGCGGAAGCCGCGGAGCTCATGCCGTTTTCGAACGAGACGTTCACCAGCGAGGCGGTGCGCGGCTCTCCGAATGTGACGGTCGACGGACTGCTGCGCGAGATGCCGGGATTCAGCCTGTTTCGCCGCAGCGACAGTCTGGTGGCGAATCCCAGCACGCAAGGCGTGTCGCTGCGCGGACTGGGACCCAGCGGCGCGAGCCGGTCGTTGATTCTGCTCGATGGCGTGCCGCTGATCGATCCGTTCGGCGGCTGGGTGCTGTGGAGCAAGGTGCCGCGCGAGTCGCTTGCGCGGATCGAAATCGTTCCTGGCGCTGGCGGCACGGCGTGGGGCAACGCTGCGTTGGGCGGGGTGATCCAGTTGTTCACGGAGCCGGCGGTCGGTTCGCGGCAGCGGTTCGCTGCGCGCGCGGGCAGCTACCAAACGCTGGATCTCGAGGCGCAGTTCACCGAACCGGTCGGTGCGGGCACGCTGCAGCTGCTCGGCCGGATGCTCTCGACCGATGGCTACGAAACGGTGGCTGAAGAACAGCGCGGCCCGATCGACGTGCCGGCGAGCAGCCGCGCGCGCTGGGCGACGATGCGCTGGCGCCAGCCAGTGGGCGACGGCGTGACCGCCACGCTCACCGTGCGGCGGTTTGCCGAGAGCCGCGGCAACGGCACGCCTTACACGCGCAACACGTCGGACGAGACGTTCGCGTCGCTCGCGCTGGCGGGTCAGCCGAGCACGCGGTTTCAGTGGAACGCGACCGCGTATGGGCAGCAGCAGGATTTCACGAGCACGTTCAGCGCGGTGAATGCCACGCGCACAGCGGAAACGCCGGCGAGTCACCAGTTCGCCGTGCCGGCGGACACCGTGGGGCTCGCGTGGGTGGGCGAATGGGCGCACGACTCGGCGGCGCGATGGAACGACCGTGGCGACGAACTCGGCGGGGCGAATCGCGGACGTGGCACGGGCGTCCCGCCCGTAGGATTGGCGCAAGCGGGCATGAGCCGTGGCACGGGCGTCCCGCCCGTGGGGTTCGCGGGAACGAATTCGCCGGACCACGGCGCCGCCGCGGCGGGTGCCAGCGAAGTCGGTGCACGCGGCGGACGCGCCAGCGACGAGGCCCGCACGGTGTTCGGTTTTGATTTCCGCGATGTGCGCGGCGAAACGCGCGAAGACTCCGCGTATGTCGACGGCGCCTTTACGCGGCGGCGGTTTGCGGGCGGCCGGCAATCGATGGCGGGCGCGTTCGTGCTGCATCGCCGCGCGCTCGCTCCGGACGTGCGCGCCTCACTCGGGCTGCGCGCCGACGGCTGGCTCGAGACTGACGGGCATCGCCGGGATTTCTTGCGTGGCGAGCCGGCCGGCGACGTGGCCTTCGGCCGCCGCGACGGCCTCGAGCTGAGTCCCAGCGCCGGCGTGGCCTGGACGCCAAAGAGTAACCTAATGGGTTACTCTTTTATGCCACCGCACCTGGGAGAAAGTAACCCATTAGGTTACTCTTTGGCGGGGCGGGGGACGCGGGCGGTGCGGCTGCATGCGAGCGTGCAACAGGCGTTTCGCCGGCCGACGTTGAACGAGCTCTATCGCGCGTTTCGCGTAGGCAACGTGATCACCGACGGGAATCCCGCGCTGAGGACCGAGAACGTGACGAGCGGCGAAATCGGCGCGACGGTGACGGCAGGGCGCGCTCTCCCGACCGCGCCGCGATCGACGGACCGGCGGGACCAGGAGATTCCGCCCGTCAATCGAGGCAGGCTCACACTCGGCGTGACCGGATTCTGGAACGAGCTGCGCGATTCCGTCGCCAACGTCACGATCGCGAGCGGTCCGGTCACGCTGCCGGGCATCGGCTTTGTGCCGGCGGGCGGCGAGGCGCGGCGGAAACACAATCTCGACCGCACGCGGGTGCGTGGCGTGACGCTTGAAGCGGCATGGACGTTCACTGACGCGCTGCGTTTCGAGGCTGAGTATCTTTTCAACGATGCGCGCGTGACGCGCGCCGGCGTCGCGCCATGGCTGATCGGTCGCCGGCTCGCGCAAGTGCCGGAGCAAAGCGCGACCGCGGGCGTGAGCTGGCGGCGCGGGCGGTGGACGCTGTCGCCGCGGGTGCGCTGGATGGGGCAGCAGTTCGAGGACGACAACAATCGCCTGCCGCTTGCGGCGGCGACGGTGATCGACGTGGCGGTAAGCGCAACGTTGAGCCGCAGCGCCGAGGTGTTTGCTTCGGCCGAGAATCTTTTCGATCACCGGGTGGAGACGGGCCGGGCGGCGAGCGGGCTGGTCAGCGTGGGCACCCCGCGGCTGCTGCTGGTGGGCTTCCGGGTCTGGCGCTGAACGGGCGGGCGGCTTGCGCGCGACAAGTCCGCAAGATCTGCAATGCAATCGGGGTCAGCGATCTGGCACACTCGGTGGCGTCATGACAAGCGTTCGTCCCGCCACCGAGCAAGATTACCAGGAGCGCCTTCGGCGCGTGCTGCTGCACATCGATCAGCATCGCGCTGCACCGCTGTGCCTGGACGATCTCGCCGCCGTCGCGTGTCTGTCGCCGTTTCACTTCCACCGGATTTTTCGCGCGTATGTGGGCGAGCCGGTGGGGCGCTACGTACAGCGCATCCGGCTCGAAACCGCCGCGGTGCAGCTGCAGACCACGCAACGGAGCGTGACCGACATTGCGCTCGATGCGGGTTACGAGAGCGCGGCGGGATTCAGTCGCGCGTTCGAGGAACGTTTCGGCATGGCGCCCACGGAATGCCGCAAGACGCACCAGCTGTCGCTGCAGGTGCGCACGGCGAGCCTGCAACCCAGCCAACCCAACGCCATGATCGCTCCCGAAATTCGCGAGCGGCCCGACACCCGGGTCGCTTTTGTCCGGCATGTGGGTCCTTACGCCGCCGTCGGGGCGGCGTGGGCCAGGATTTGCGGATTTGCGGCCGCGCACCAGCTGTTCGGCCCGACTACCGCCATGATCGGCATCGGCTGGGACGACCCGAAACTCACCGCCGAGGACCGGATCCGCTATGATGCCTGCCTGACGGTGAACGAGAAATTCGTTCCCTCCCGCGAGGTGAGCGTGCAAACGATCCCCGGCGGCCGCTACGCGGTGTTCCTGCACGCCGGACCCTACCACCAGCTCATCACGACCTACGACGCGATCTTCCGCGACTGGCTGCCGCGCAGCGGCGAGCAGTTGCGCGAGCAACCGGCGTTCGAGCTTTACCTCAACTCGCCCGACCGCACGCCGCCGGCGGATCTGCGCACGGAAATCTGGGTGCCGCTGCAGTAGAAGCCCGGCGCGACGGCCCGCAACAGCCGGAGCCCGCCGTAGAAAACAATCCGATTGCTGCTGGTTCGCTCCAGACAGCCAGCGTCTAGATCGCGAACAGGTAAGCGACGCGTGGGAGTGGAAGGAACAGGAGAGCGGACGAATCTTTCCGGCCACGCCCGGCGCAAGAAAGCCGCTGCGCCGGGCGTGGCCGGGTTCATTTTTCAGCTTCAGCGCGCGAGCGGCCGGTCGACGTCGGCCCTCCGTGCACCAGTCATCTGCTCCTGCTGCGCATGCCTCTCGGGCACCGGCGGAGCGCGCACGAGCTCATCCCTGAGCGGCGCTGCCGGCTGAAAAAGGAAACGGATTTTGACCAGCCGCTCGCGAGACGCGGCCGAATCGACCCAGCTCCACGTTGGGAACCCGTAGCGGCTGCACGTGCGCATCTCGCCTTCGAACGCGCGGGTGGCCGGTTGGAGCATCCTGGCGGCGGCCGGCTTCGAGGTATCGGCCGGCATGCGACGCAGGAGCTTTGGATCGTGGCAGACCATGATGGATGAGGAATGCGCCGCGCATAGAGGCTGCGGGGAACGGCCACCATAGTCCGCGCCTCGCGGCCGCGGTAGCGGTGCGGGCCTGCAAGACGCGGTGGGGTTGCTGCTCCATGCGTCATCGGACGATCCCACAGCGCCGACAGGTATTTCCCGCGTGGGGGAGTGCCATCACCCCGGCGGGGCGGTGCCGGAACCCGCCGGATGGGGCGCGTCCGCGATCGGCATTATCTTGCGCAACCCCCGCGGCCGCCGATCTCCGGTCGGACCGCGCGAACTCTCATGCGTCCTTCCCCCACCTTTCACGTCGCCGGCGGCGTCGCCGGACTGCGCACCCTCATGGTGAACGTTTACTTCGTTGCGTCCGGCAGCGAGCCCGGGGTGTGGATGCTCGTGGATGGCGGCTTGCGCGGAGCCGGGCCGAGGATCCTGCGCGAGGCGGAGCGGCACTTCGGCACAGGCGTGCCGCCGCGCGCGATCGTGCTGACGCACGGACATTTCGACCACGTGGGCGGACTGCCGTGGTTGCTGCAGCGCTGGCAGGTGCCGGTGTTCGCGCATCCGAACGAGTTGCGGTTCGTCAACGGACAGCGGCCGTACGCGCCGGCTGATCCCTCCGTCGGCGGCGGAGTGATGACGCTGAGTTCACCGCTCTACCCGCGGCATCCGGCGAAGCTTCCAGTGGCGGTGCATGCGCTGCCGGAGCACGGCGCCGTGCCGGGGCTGCCCGAGTGGGAATGGATCGCCACGCCCGGGCACTCGCCGGGGCACGTGTCGTTGTGGCGCGCGCATGACCGGCTGCTGATCTCGGGCGACGCGGTGATCAGCACGCGGCAGGAGTCGGCGCTGGCGGTCTGGCGGCAGACGCGGGAGGTGCGGCCACCGCCGGCGTATTTCACGCATGACTGGCCGGCCGCGTATCGTTCGATGCTGCGGCTGCGGCAACTGAACCCCGCGGTGCTCGCGAGCGGACACGGCCAGCCGCTGAGCGGCGAATCATGGTTGCGCGAACTCGACCAGCTGCTCGCTGATTTTCCGCACCGCGGATTGCCACCGCGCGGACGGTACGTGCCGAGTGAGTGGACGGAGCGGGCAGTTGCGTGAACCCGGCGGCGGATCTCTGGAGCCGGCGACTGGCCGCGGCGCAAGGGCTCTTCTATTTTGTGAGCGGGCTCTGGCCCGTCGTGCACCTGCCGAGTTTCGTCGTCGTGACGGGCCCGAAGACGGATCTGTGGCTCGTGCAAACCGTGGGCGCGCTGCTCGCGGTGACGGGTGCCGTGCTGCTCCGGGTCACGCGACGCGCGCGGGTGACCAGCGAGTGGAAATTGCTGGCTGCGGGGCAGGCGGGCGTCCTCGCTTGCGTGGACATCGTGTTCGTCGCCCGCGATGTGATTGGTCCGATCTATCTGGCTGACGCCGCGGTGGAGATTGCGCTGATCGTGGCGTGGCTGCTCACGGCGTGGCGGGGCGCCGCAGCTGAACGGCACCGGCCGGTGTCGGCCGCTGGACGTTTCCGATCGTGTTTTGCCGGCAAGCAACCGAGACTCGGGTCCGCTTCTCCCCATGAAATTCGAGCATTTTGCCCTCAATGTTCCGGACGTGCGTGCGATGGCCGGCTGGTATGTCGAGCATCTGGGTTTCGCCATCGCGCGGTCCCGGGCGGATGCGCCGTTCACGCATTTCCTCAAGGACGAAACCGGCCGCGTGATCGTGGAGCTTTACACGAATCCGGCGGCAGCGATTCCCGACTATCGTGCGGCGCATCCGCTGTGCTTTCATATCGCGGTGGTGGCGGCCGATGCGCGAGCGGAACGCGCGCGACTGCAGAAAGCCGGAGCGACGTTCGAAGCGCAGGACCTCCTGCCCGATGGCTCGATCCTGTTCATGCTGCGAGATCCGTGGGGCGTGCCGCTGCAGCTGTGTCAGCGGGTGCAGCCGCTGGGAGGGTAGGGCGGCTTATCCGTAAGCCGCCTTCAGTTCGGTCGTGACGGCGCGTTAAGGATAACGCGCCCTACCGCACGCGACGAGGGCGTCGCGTCCCCAGCAAGGATGTTCGCAGACGTTTGGCGGCCGGCTCACTTTGTCAGCCGGCACCGGCACAGTCGATCGCGTGCGGTTCCGGTGCACCCAGAATCAGTTGGCCCTGATGGCTGGCGCGTGTCACGTTGGACCGCCATGTCCAATCCTCCCAGCCGCTTTGCGCGGCGGATGCAGCAGCTGCGTCCGTCGACCATTCGCGAAATTCTGAAGGTCACCGCCCAGCCGGAGGTGATCTCGTTTGCGGGTGGGTTGCCCGCGCCGGAGTTGTTTCCGGTCGAGGCGGTGAGTCGCGCGGCGCAGGCGGTGCTCGCGGACGGCGGCAGCAATGCGCTGCAATACAGCGAGAGCGAAGGCTACGGTCCGCTGCGCGAGTGGATCGCCACGGAGATGGCGCGGCGCGGCGTGCGGGCGAGCGCGCAGGACGTGCTGGTCACGACGGGCTCGCAGCAGGTGCTCGATCTCGCGGGCAAGGCGTTCCTCGATCCGGGTGATGTGGTGTTGACGGAAAACCCGACCTACCTCGCGGCGATCCAGGCGTTCCAGGCGATGGAGGCGCGATTCGTGCCGGTGCCGACGGATGCGATCGGCCTCGTTCCCGAGGAGATTCCGGCGCTGATCGCGCAGCACCGGCCGAAGTTCCTCTACACGATTCCCAACTTCCAGAATCCGACGGGCGTGACGCTGCCCGCCGACCGCCGCGAAAAACTAGCGCGGATCGCCGCCGAGCACGGGCTGACGATTCTTGAGGATGACCCTTACGGTCAGCTGCGCTACCGCGGCAGCGACGTGCCGCCGGTGAAACACTGGGACACGGCGGGGCGGGTGCTTTACGCGAGCACGTTCTCGAAGATCATCGCGCCGGGGCTGCGGACGGGCTGGGTCGTGGCGCCGCACGAGGTGTTTCTGAAGCTGCTCATGTTGAAACAAGCCTCGGATCTGCACACCTCGAGCTTTGATCAGCGGGTCGCGCACGTGTATTTGACCAGCGGCGACCCGATGGCGCACGTGGCGAAGATCCGCGCGGCTTACGGCGAGCGGTTCGGCGTGATGGATGCCGCGCTGCGCGAGGAGATGCCGAAAGGCTTTTCCTGGACGCATCCGGAAGGCGGCATGTTTCTGTGGATCACCGGACCGAAGGAACTCGACGCGCTGGCGCTCCTGGAGAAAGCCGTGCAGCGCAAGGTGGCGTTCGTGCCCGGCCGCGACTTCTTCCCCGGAGATGCCGGCAGGAACTATCTGCGGCTGAATTTCTCCAACTCCACGCCCGAGCGAATTCGCGAAGGTGTTCACCGGCTCGCGGCGTTGTGTCGCGAACGGTGAGCGGCCGATCGGCGATCCGCATGGGATCGCCGCGTAGTGACGGCGTCGGATCGATCGAGCTCTGACTCGCGGCGCAAAGCCGCTCTTACGGGCCGAGCGAAGCGGCGGTGAGCGGCGGCTCAGCGCTCGGCAGCCTTGATCAGCTCGAAGGCCGCGGTGCGCGCCGCCTCGATGCTCGCGGGATCGCCCTCCGTGTGCGCGATCGCGATCGCGCCTTCCAGCAGCAGCTGAATCTGCTGCGCCAGCGCCGCGGCGCCGGGCAACTTCATCTCGCTTAGCAGCTGCTCGAGCCGGGCGCGGCTCGCCTGCTTGTGCTTCCGGACGGCCTGATGCACCGGCGATTTGAGCTCGGGATACTCACCGACCGCGCGCATGAAGGCACAGCCGTTGAACTGCCGGTCGGCGAACCACTCGGCGTGCCAGTCGAACAATGCCTGCAGCCGCTTGCGCGGCGATGAGCCGGCGGCCTGCATGGCGGCGGCCAGTGCCCCGCCGATCGCCTGCGAGCGGCGCTCCAGCGCGGCAACGATCAGCTCCTCCTTCGAGGCGAAGTGATGATAGAGCGTCATCTTCGCGAGCTCCGCCTCGGCCAGGATCGTATCGATGCCGGTCGCGTGATAGCCCTGCCGGTAGAACAGCCGGTTCGCGACATCGAGCAGCCGATCGCGTTTGGGCGTGCTGGCTGGAGCCGGGGAAGCGGTTGATGACATGAAAAGACGCTACGGCATCGCACGGCTCCAGCAAGCAATTAGACAGAATGGTCTAGTTGCGGCTTGCGTCCGGTTAGACAGATCGGTCTAGTACGCGCGCCATGAAAAACGCCATCATCATCCTCAGTGATCCCCGGGCCGGCTCGGACGAGGCGACGTCGCGCCTGCTCAACGCGCTCGCGTTCGCCGACGAGTGCCAGCGCAATGCCGACGAGCTCGAGATCGTCTTTGCCGGCACCGGCACGCGCTGGCCGCAGGAACTCGCGAAACCCACCCATCCGGCGCACACGCGCTACAGCGCGCTCCGCGAACACGTCCGCGGCGCGTCGCGCAGTTGTGCCGTCCGGAATGACGCGGTCCCCGGACTCGAGGCTGTGGGCGTTCCGCTGATCGCCGACAACCTGGTGCCGGGTTCCCAAGGCGTCGCGAGCCTGCGTCGCTACGTGGCCGATGGCTGGCACGTGACCACGTTCTAGCCGCGACAAGGTCGCTCCGCCGCAGGCGGACGGAAACTTCGGACTGGGCTTCATTTCTGTTCATGAAATTTCCGGGCTAACCGGTTTCCATAAACCGAAGCCGCGACGAAACCACGCCCAGCGTTCAAGACCTCCCGTCGATCGACACCACCCATGCGCCGCGAATTTCTTCGCACCCTGGCGACGCCCACGGTTCAGGCCGCGCAGGCGCGTTACTACGGGACCAGCCGTGTTCCTGCGCCGGGACCCGTGACGCAGTCGCTCGGCTCCGAGGAGCAGGCCTTCATCGCCGCTCGTGACAGTTTTTATCTCGCGACCGTGAGCGAGAATGGCTGGCCGTACGTGCAGCACCGCGGCGGACCGAAGGGGTTTTTGCGGGTGGTGGGACCGGCGCAGCTCGCGTTCGCCGACTACAACGGGAACCGTCAGCTGCTCACGACGGGAAACGTGCAGGCGCACCGGCGCGTTGCGCTCTTCCTGATGGACTACGCGGCGCGCGAGCGGTTGAAGATTCTCGGCCACGCGCGGGTGTTACCGGCGACCGAGGCGGGCGAGTGGATCCCGCAACTCGCCGTGCCGCCACGAACGGTGGTCGAGCGCGTGTTCCTGATCGACGTCGTGGGGTTCGATTGGAACTGCCCGAAGTACATCACCCCCCGATTCACCGCCGAGGAAGTCACCGCGATGACTGCGCCGCTGCGCGAACGAATCGCCGAACTCGAACGCGCGCTCGCGGAACGCCGGAGCGCGCAGGGCTCGGTCGTAGCGGCGCGTTTGCCCGAAACCTGAAGCACCACTCTCTTCCTTTATGAAAATCGCCATTCTCGGAGCCACCGGACGGGTGGGCTCACATCTCCTGGCCGAGGCGCTGTCCCGCGGCCACACTGTCACCGGGCTCGCGCGTCATCCGGAAGCATTGGCGGCGCAGCCGCGATTGCGCGCCCAGCGTGTCGATGCGAACGAGCCGGAGCAGCTCGCCGCGGCGACCGCCGGGCACGAGGCGTTGTTGAGCGCGGTGCATTTCACCGACCTGAAGGCGTCGACGCTGCTGTCCGCCGTCAAGCGTTCGGCCGTGCCGCGGCTGCTCGTTGTCGGAGGCGCGGGCAGCTTGGAGGTGGCGCCGGGGGAAAGCCTCGTCGACACGCCCGAGTTTCCGGCGGACTACAAGGCGGAGGCGCTCGCCGCGCGGGATTTTCTGCAGGAGTTGCGGAAGGAGACAGACGTCGATTGGACCTTCCTTTCTCCCTCGGCGTTTCTGCACGACGGTCCGCGCACCGGGAAATTTCGCCTGGGTGACGATACGTTGCTGGTGGACGCGCAGGGCCAGAGCGCCATCAGCATCGCCGACTACGCGATCGCGTTGATCGATGAGCTGGAGCGGCCGCGACACAGCCGGAGGCGATTCACGGTCGGATACTGAGCGGCGATGCAGCGGCACCGCTGAGGTCGGTAGGGTGACCGGTCACGAAACCGGATAACACGGATTTGGCGTGTGACGCCCTGCAGCTCGCGCTAGAACCGGCGCCGATGAACAAGCTATGCACGCTCGGCGGCGCGGTGGTGGGAGGTTACGCGGGCTGGTTTTTGGCCGAGGCGCTTGGCGCTGGGTTCTGGGTGATGTTCTGCGTCAGCAGCGTCGGCAGTTTGGTCGGCGTCTATCTTGGCTGGAAGGTTGCGCGGCGGTTCGAATAAGCCGGTTGAGCTGAACTTCGCCGGAGCGCGCGAGGCACTCGCCTTCCAATTCATTCCGCGCGCAGCAGGCGCGCGACATCCGCACGGGCCGCACGCCGAGCGGGGAGCCAGCAGCCGAGCGCGGCGGCGGCGAGCAGGAGCAGCGCGACGGCAGCGTAGACGAGCGGATCGAGCGGACTGGTTTCGTAAAGGAGGCTCTGGAGAAAACGCGTCAGGGCCCACGCGGTGGAGCAGCCGATGAGCACCCCGATCGAGGCGAGCACCAGCCCGCGTCGCAGCACCAGCCGCGAGAGGTCCGATGGCAACGCCCCGAGTGCCAGCCGGACACCGAACTCTCCCATCCGCTGCGCGACGGCATACGCCATCACCGCGAACAGCCCGGCCGTGGCGAGCGCCAGCGCGAGGGCGGACAAGACCTGCATGACCCGCAGGACGTAGCGTTCCTGGGCCAGCTGGCTGTTGGCCGCTTCGTCGAGCGACGTGATCATCAACGTCGCGATCAGGGGATCGACGA
Organism: Opitutus terrae PB90-1; assembly: GCF_000019965.1. GTDB lineage: Bacteria > Verrucomicrobiota > Verrucomicrobiia > Opitutales > Opitutaceae > Opitutus > Opitutus terrae. The sequence continues at coordinate 930,683 of NC_010571.1, read as the reverse complement.
CGAACACCGCCCGCCGGACGGCGTCGTCAAAGGCCGTATCGCGCGGCCCGCCGAGCCCGAAGACTACGGTAACGGCAAACGTGGACGGCATCTGCCAGTAGGGATAGTAGAGCTGCGGAGAGGGAGAAGCGTGGACGCGGCCCCGCACGTCGGCCACCACGCCGACCACCCGCCACGGCGCTTGCTTTTGTTGGCCTGGCATGACGACGAGCGAACGTCCGAGCGGATCCTCGGCACCGAAGAACCCGCGCGCCATCGCCTCGTTGATCACGACCACGCGTTCTCCGCTCGGCCGAGCATCGTCGAACCACTCGCCCCGAACGAGCACCAGGCCCAGCGTGCGTAGAAATCCTGGCGAGACGGGATTCACGTTCGCCTGGTAGGCCGAGCCATCCGGCTTGGCCAGCGGCCACGATATCGCGCCGCTGAAGGGAGGGACGCCGGTGGTCACCGCGACGGTCTGCACGCCCCGGATCGTGCGCAACTGTTCCTCGAGTCGCCGCGTGAGTTCGAGTTGAGCCTCGGCGGAACGGTAGCTTCCGTCCGGCAGCTTGAGCCACACCGAGACCTTGTTGGTGAGGTCGAGACCTCGGTCGATGTGCTGGAGGTGGACGACGCTGCGGACCATCAAACCGGCGCCGATCAGGAGCGCCATCGCCAGCGCCGCCTCGACGACCACGAGGCCGCCGCGAACGCGGCGAAGACGCCGGCTTTCGCCCAACGCCTGGGCGGTGTCCTTGAGCCCCTCGGAGACGTTGGCGTGCAGCACCTGCCAGCCGGGCGCCAGGGAAACGAGCACGCTCGTGACGAGCGATAGCGCGGCGGCGAAGGCGAGCGCCCGCCAATCCAGCTGCCAAACTGCGCCGTCGGCAGCTGCGGCGCTGGAAGCGAGTCTTTCCAGCGCGGGCAGGCCCCAGATCGCGGCCAGGCCGCCGCCCGCGCCGCCGAGCAGCACGAGAGCGAGGTTCTCGGCGAGAACCGAGCGAAGCAATTGGCTCCGGCTGCATCCGATCGCGAGCCGGACGCTAAGCTCCCGGCGCCGGCCATGGACGCGGGCGAGCATGAGGCTGGTGGCGTTGGTGCACGCGATCGCATAGAGGAATGCGACGGCCGCGAGCAGCGCTCCGTGCATCGCGAAGGGCGACTGCTGATGAGTCCACTCGGTCAGCGGCATCAGTTTGGGTTTCTGTTCGGCGAGCTGTCGGGCCGCCGAGCCGCTCACCGGCACCTGGATGCCGGCCAGTTCCGCGGCGGCCTGCGCGGAGGTGGCGCCGGGCTGCAGCCGACCCACAACGTAAACCACCTTTCCGGCAAACGGCGCCGCGGGATTCGGGGCGCTCGCGAGTGGGCGATAGAGGTCTGCGGCCGTACCAAGCGGCGGTCGGAAATCCGGTGGCAACACGCCGACAACCTCGCACGATTCGCCGCCCACCAGCACAACCCGCCCGATCGCGGTCGGAGCGGCACCGAGTTTGTCCCGCCAGAAGCGGTGACTTAGCACGATGACGCGCCCGGCGCCGGGCTGGTCCTCACCGGGCAAGAACAGGCGGCCGAGCAGCGGCAACGTACCGAGCGTGTCGAAGTAGTCGGCCGAGATGCCGGCGGTGATCCCTCCGGCGGGTGCATTTCCCACTACGACGTTCGACCAGCTGTGCTCGAAGGCCGCGAGGGAGCGGAAGGACTTGGCATTTTCGCGATAGCTGGCGAGCTGCACCGGTAGGAGATGGGGGATGAAGGCGTGGCGCGGGGTGGTGCGGCCCACGACGAACAGTTCGTCCGCGGCCGGGTAGGGCAGGGGTCGAAACAAGGCGCGGTCGGCCACGCTGAAGATCGCCGTGGCGGCGCCGATGCCGAGCGCGAGCGTAAGGACGACCGCGAGCGTGTAGCCGGGGGATTTTGCCAGCGAGCGAAGGACGAAGCGGAAGTCCTGAGCGAGTGCGGCCACAGGCAGCCACGACGGCCGTTTGCGAGCGAGGCGAGGCACGGAGGTGGACATAGGCGACCGGGACCTGGCGCACGGATCGACAGCGATTGCCGGATGTTTTGGGCAGCTGGCGGAGCGGCTGCGCCGCGGCGGTGTATTTTGTTTACAAAAACCCGGAGAGAGCGCCAGCGCGAAACTGGGGCAGAGGCGCAGCGGCCGTATTCCGTTTTCTGACATGCACGAGACGCCCGTGTCATGTGGTCCCGGCGGTTCGTCCTGCCGGAACTGGAGCATCCGCCCGCGGATTTGGCGAAAGCGCGAAGGAGCACAGCTGGAAGCGGCCCGGACGGCCGCGCTCCCACGCACGCGTCGGCTGGCGCGAGCAGAGACGCTGGGCCGGAACGTCACGCCGCATTCGTCACGCTGGTCGGTGACGAGTGGGAGCGCGCGTTGGGCGTATATGGCGCGGCGCAGCGGACGGTGACGTTCACCCGCCAGCCGGATTCGACGCACAGCCACTATCTCGCCCGCGACGTCTCCGTATCGGAAGGCAGCAGCTGGAACGACGGCCGCAATTTCAGCGACCGCGAAAGCATGCTGGCGTGGGCCGGCACGATCACGAACCTGCTGCCGCCCGATTTATGAGCAAAAGATGAGCCCGCCAAATCGGCGGGCTCCACCTGAAGACAGACAGCTCTGAAAGCAGACTGCCGGTGTGGCTCAGACCTCGAGCTGCGGGCGACCCTTTTCGGGCCAGTCGACGTGGAAGAACTTCCCGCGCGGCTGGTCGACCCGCTCGTAGGTGTGCGCGCCGAAATAGTCGCGCTGCGCCTGCAGCAAGTTCGCCGGCAGCCGGGCCGAACGATAGCTGTCGTAATAGGCCAGCGCGGACGCGAACGTCGGCGCGGGCACGCCACACTCGGCGGCGAGCGACACGACCTTGCGCCAGTTCTCCTGCGCGTTCTTCACCGTCTTGTTGAAATACGGGTCGAGGAGCAGATTCGCGAGGTCCGGCTTCCGTGCATACGCCTCGGTGATCTTTTGGAGGAACACCGCGCGAATGATGCAACCACCGCGCCAGATCTGCGCGATTTCACCGAAGTTGAGCTTCCAATTGTACTCTTTCTGCGCGGTGCGCATGAGCTGGAAGCCCTGCGCGTAGGAGCAGATCTTGGAGCAGTAGAGCGCGTCGTGGATCGCCGCGATCAGCGCTTTCTTCGAGCCGCGATATTTCTTGCCCGGGCCTTTCAGGATCTTCGAAGCGGCGACGCGCTCGTCCTTGATGGCGGAGATGCAGCGGGCGAACACCGACTCGGCGATCGTCGGGGCGGGGACGCCCATGTCGAGCGCACTGACCGAGGTCCACTTGCCCGTGCCCTTCTGACCGGCGGTGTCGAGGACGACGTCGACGAACGCCTTCCGCTTCGTCGCCGGATCCTTCTGCTTCAAAATGTCGGCCGTAATTTCGATCAGGAAGCTGCCCAGCATGCCCTGATTCCATTCAGAGAAGATCTCGCCCATCTCGGCGGCCTTCAGTCCGAGCAATCCGGACATCAGCGCGTAGGCCTCACAGATCATCTGCATGTCGCCATATTCGATGCCGTTGTGGCACATCTTCACGTAGTGCCCGGCGCCGTTCTCGCCGATGTAGGCGGTGCACGGAACGCCGCCTTCGATCGGCTTGCCGGGGGCCGCGCCGGAGAGCTGGGCGCCGGTCTTCGCGTCGACCTTCGCGGCGATCGCTTTCCAGACCGGCTCGAGCTCCTTGTAGGCGGCGCGGTCGCCACCCGGCATCAGTGCGGGGCCGAAGCGCGCGCCTTCCTCGCCGCCGGATACGCCGGAGCCGATGAAGCGGAGGCCCTTTTCCTTGAGCGCTTTTTCGCGGCGGATCGTGTCGGTCCACTGCGCGTTGCCGCCGTCGACGATGATGTCGTTTTGCTCGAGCAGCGGCACCAGGCTGTCGATGACGGCGTCGGTGCCCTTGCCGGCCTGGACCATGATGACGATCTTGCGCGGCTTCGCGAGCGACTGGACGAACTCCTCGAGCGTTGCTTTGCCGATCACGCCGCCGGGCGTGTTCGGGTTTTCCGCGACGAACCTCTCCATCTTTTCCGTCGTGCGGTTGTAGACCGTGATCTGGAAACCGTGGTCGGCGATATTGAGCGCGAGGTTCTGACCCATGACCGCGAGGCCGATGAGTCCGATGTCAGAGTGGGTTTTGGGCATGGGGAAAAGTCTAGAGCTGAGAGTCGAGAGCGGAGAGCCCGGACAAGTTGAGAGTTGAGGGATGAGAGTTGAGAGCGTGTGGCGCGCGGGCGCGGAGCGGGATGATGTAGACGGGGATCGAGGCAAAAACGAACCCGTTTTTGGCGCCATGTCACATTTGGTCTCATTGTTGGACGGGCGTGGGGGGCGCCTCGGTGCCGAGTGGTGGCGCTGCCTTTGGGGTCGGTTATCGGAGACGCGGGGCGGCCTCAACCGGCAGACGCGGAATGAGGCAAGGGGGGGAGCACGCCGGCAGACATCTGGCCGTTGCGATGGGTGGGTCCAGCCCGGCTGTCCGAGCACGCCAGACCCCCGCAAACCGTGAGCTCGGGACCCAGAACCCGGTGCCTCGCGACCGGTTGGGCGGCCCGGCCGCTACTTACCGGGGTGGGTGGTTTTCGAAGGGAAGAACTCAGCGAGTTTGGCGACGATGGGCGTGGCCCAAGCCGGCTCGTTGCGCTCGTAGATCCAGTTGAACCCGATCAAGGTGAACACCACCGCGGCGATGATCACCACAATGATCTTGTTTGCCTTGGCGAACATGCGCGCCGCCACGACCACGGCCACGACCGCAAGAACGGCGATGCCGACCTTCAGCCAGAAGGCAGGCGGGATCTTCTGCAGTTTCTCAAGGGTTGCAGGATGTGCGGCGGCAAGCGGAAGCCAGGGCATAGCGGAATCGCGCTAATCGGATGTTCTGGGCACGGATTTAGCGCAAGCTCCGTTCCGAGCGGTAGATCACACGGAATTCACGTTGACGCGCCTTCGAGGGGGGCGTCCCGGCGCCGAAGTCGGCAGCGGATTCTTGGCAGGCCCGGCCTCGCTTCCGGCCGAGCGGCCATGCCAGGCCGCTGCAGGAACGTCTCCCTGACGCGGTTGAGTTCAACCCGGTCGGCCTTGTTCGGGCTTGGGCCCGGCAAGGCGCAACTCGGGGCTGCGCGACGGCCCACAGGTGCTGGGCACGTTGCTTGGCTGCGGTATTCCGTTCGCGGCAGGTTTTTAGCCGAGTGTGGAGTCCCGGCGCCACCGGCCAAGTCGTACTCGTCTTGGCGGTTAGGGGCGTATTACGAGTCTGGTTATGATCAGAGGATCTTCGGTTGATGCGGTCGTAACCGAGGGAACTGGGCGAGCGGCCATGCCTCGGAACGACTCGCCACGCCCGGGTGACGCCTCGACGTCGCAGCGCGAATACGGGCTCGACTGGCTGCGGGTGTGCGCCTTCGGACTCCTGATCCTCTATCACTCGGGGATGGCCTATGTCTCCTGGCCATGGACCATCAACGACCCGCAGCACAGTCAGGCGCTCGAGACGGTGATGCTCTTTTTCAATCGCTGGCGGCTGCCCCTGATCTTCCTGATCTCCGGGGCGGGCGTCGCGTTCTCGCTTCGCCGCCGCTCGCTGGGGCAGTTCGCGGGCGAGCGGCTGCGCCGGCTGCTGATTCCGTTCGTTTTCGCGATGCTCGTGACGCTCCCGCCGCAGAGCTATATCGTGTGGCGGACTCACGGCTCGAACCTCTCCTACATCGAGTTCTACCCGCAACTGTTCAGGTATGGGCCGCATCCCCACCACATGTGGTTCGTCGCCTACATTCTCGTGTATTCGCTCGTCGGGATCCCGTTGTTCACGGCCCTACGCAGTGATGCGGGCCGGCGCCTGCTTGACACCCTCGTTAACCGGCTCGAGCAATGGCCGCCGCTCCTCTATCTGCTGAGTGTCCCGGCGATCTGTGTAGGCCTGTTTCTCGAGCCGCGCTGGCCCGTCACGCTGACGCTCTTCAACGACTGGGCGAACTTCTGCCACGGCCTGATCTATTTCCTGCTCGGATTCCTGATCGCTTCCGAACGTCGCTTTCTGGATCTGGTCACGCGCCGCCGTCTCGAGCTGCTGCTCGTCGGCCTGGCGTGCGCCACCGCCTACTATGCCGCGATTGGCACCCGGTTCACGGACGGCTGGCCCGCTGCCGCCCGGGCGTTGTTCGGCGCCGCGGTCGGGGGCGTCTACCTGCCGACGGGCCTGCTCACGCTGGGCATGGTCCTGGCCGTGCTCGGGTTCGCCCGCGCGCATGTGCACCGCGGCGGGCCTTGGCTCAGCTATGCCAATGAGGCCGTGTATCCGTTCTACATCATCCACCAGACGATCACCGTCGCGGTCGTATACGCGATGCTGCCGCTCACGATCGGCGTTTGGCCAAAATTCGCAGTCGCCGCCACCGCGACGTTTGTCGGGAGCTGGTTGGTCTTCGAGGGAGTGCGCCGCGTGCGGTTGCTGCGCCCCTTGTTCGGGCTCAAGAAGCTGCGCGCCAAGTAAACTCAGGCGGAAGCTCTAGCCCGGCGGCGAGGATCGCCGCCGGCGCGTGCAATCCGTGGTGGGTTGGTTTGCCGGCCATTTCCTCGCGCGAAAGTCAGCCCGGCGGGGACGCCGGGTTCCTCCACCCGATTGCGGCTACGAGGAGACGGTCGAGATGGTCGCGAGCGAGTTCGTGATCGCGTCGATCGTGAAGGCGGGCGCGACACCGAGCAGCGTGATCGCGACGATCAGCAACACGCAGAGGGCGGACATTGACGGCGTGAGCGCGATCGGCGCGGGCTGGGCGTCGGATTCGGCGAAGAACGCGGCGCGGACGATCTGGAGATAGTAGTAGATCGCGATCGCGGAGTTGATCACGGTCAGCACCACCAGTGCGGTGTGGCCGGCCTGCCAGGCGGACGTGAGCAGGTTCAGCTTGGCCATGAACCCGACGAACGGCGGGACGCCGGCCAACGCGAATACACCAACAATCAGCGTGACGGCGAGCAGCGGCGAGCGTTTGTGCAGCCCGGCGAGCTCGGTGATCGCGACATTGGCGCCGTCGCGCGAGACCTGACAGACGACGACGAAGCAGGCCAGGACCATCAGCATGTAGCCAGCGATGTAGTAGAGCGCGGAGGCGAAACCGAAGTTGTCCATCGCCACGAACCCGACCATCACGTAGCCGGCGTGCGCGATGCCGGAGAAACCGAGCAGCCGCTTGAGGTCGGTTTGGACCAGCGCGATCAGGTTGCCGTAAACCATCGACGCGATCGCGAGGCAGGTGAGCAGCGTGGCGAGCGTTTCGTGGCCGGGTGCGGCGAGCGAGACGAACCGGACGAGCACGGCAACCGCGCCGAGCTTCGGCAGCGAGGCGATCAGGCTGGCGGTTTCGTTGGAGGAGCCCTGGTAAACGTCAGGCGTCCAGAAATGAAACGGGAAGACGGCGAGTTTGTAGAGGAAGCCGGCGAGCGTGAGCGCGAGCCCGGTGACCGCCAGCGGCGAGCTGAGCAGCGGCGGAAGCTTTTCGAGGATTACGGGCAGCGAGGTCGAGCCGGTCAGGCCGTAGAGATAGCCGAAGCCGAAGAACATCACGCCGTTCGCGGCGATGCCGAACATGATGTATTTGATCGCCGACTCCATCTGCACGCGCTGGCCCTCGCGCTCGCGGCGCATGGCGACCATCAGGTAGAGCGGGAAGGACGAGAGCTCGAGCGCGATGATCAGCGTGATCACGTCAATGCTGCTGACCAGCGCGAGCAGTCCGGTCATGCTCAGTGCGAGGAAGAGGAAGTATTCGGGCTTGGCCTCGCCGCGAATGTCGCGGAGTTGTCCGCTCAGGATGCCGACGCAGAGATAGCCGAAGGCGATCGCGATTTTCAGGAGCTGCGAAAAGGCGTCGACGCGATACGCGCCGCTGAAGAGGACCGCGGAGTGATTGACCGTGGCGAGGGCAGCGACCAGCACGCCCGAGGCGGTGGCGACGGAGAGGATCCGCGCGAGCCGGACGTTGTTTTGGCCGAGCGTGACGACGAACAGCGCCAGCGCGCCGGCGAGGAGCACGAGCTCAGGCAGAAAAGAGACGAAGGAGGTCATGACTGACGGAAAGCTTCTTGCTCAAACCGGTTCGACAGGAGGACGCAGAGGGAGCAGAGAGAAACACAGCGGGCCGCGACTCTGCGTGCTCTGCGATCTCTGCGATCTCCTGTGAGGTCTGACTTGGTGTTCATGGCAGCGAGGCGACCTGCGGGGCGACGGCGTTAGCCTGCTGGAGCAGGTTGAGCACGCTGGCGTGCATGATCTTCATGAACGGCGCGGGCTGCAGCCCGATCCAGAAGACGAACACCACGAGCGGGGCGAACATCGCGATCTCGCGGACGTTCAGATCGGCGAGTGCGGGGTGCTTCGGGTTGTTGACGCCGCCCCACGCGAGTTTCTGGAGCATGCGCAGGTTGTAAGCCGCGGCGGCGACGATGCCGGGCACGGCGCAGACGACGAGGAGTTTCGAAACCGAGAAACCGCCGGCCATCACGAGGAACTCGCCGACGAAGCTGTTGGTGCCGGGGAACGCGAGTGACGAGAGGCAGAAGAGTCCGTAGCAGAAGGCGAAAACCGGCATGTGTTTGCCGATGCCTGACGCGGCCGCGAGATCGCGCGTGTGGAGCCGCTCGTAGATGAGGCCGACGACCATGAAGAGGCCGCCGGTGGTGACGCCGTGGTTGATGAGGACGAGGGTCGCGCCTTCGACGCCGGCGGCGTTGAGCGCGAAAATACCGAGCGTCGCAAAGCCCATGTGCGCGACGCTGGAGTAGGCGACGAGTTTTTTCAGGTCGGTCTGCGCGAGCGCGGCGAAACCGCCGTAGAGGATCGCGGCGACGGAGAGCCACATGACATACGGCGCGAAGGTATGCACGGCATGCGGCGTGATCGGCAGCGCGAACCGCAGGAAACCGTAGGCGCCCATCTTCAGCAGCACGCTGGCGAGCAGCACGGAGCCGGCGGTCGGCGCCTCCACGTGCGCGGCGGGTAGCCACGTGTGGAACGGGAACATCGGGACCTTGATCGCGAAGGAAATGAAGAACGCGGCGAAGACCCAGGCTTGGAAGCCGTCGGAGAACGGATGGCCCATCGTGTCCGGAATGCTGAACGTGCCGGTTTGCAGCCGCATCGCGATCAGCGCGACCAGCAGGAAGACCGAGCCGGCCATCGTGTAGACGAAGAACTTCAGGGAGGCGTAGATCCGCCGCGGGCCGCCCCACACGCCGATCATCAGCGCCATCGGGATCAGCATCGATTCCCAGAACGCGAAGAAGAGCACGCCATCGAGCGCGCTGAAGACGCCGACCATGGTGGTTTCCATCAGCAGCAGCGCGATCATGAACTCCTTCACGCGCGTCTTGATGTAGTTCCACGAGGCGAGCACGCAGAGTGGCGTGATCAGCGTGGTGAGCCAGACAAGGAGGATGCTGATGCCGTCGACGCCGAGCGTGTAATTGATCTTGAGCGCGGGGACCCAGGCGGCGTGCTCGACGAACTGGAAGGCGTGCGTGTCGGTATTAAAGCGCGGCAGCAGCGCGAGCGAGAAGAGCCCGAGCGCGGTGGTGAACGCGAAGGTCCACCAGCGTTGCAGGTTCTCGTTGCGGAGGAACGCGAGGACAGCGACGGCGGCCACCGGGCTGAAGATCAGCACGCTGAGGAACGGAAAGCCGATGTTGGCGGAATCGAGAGGCATTAGGCAAAATTTCCGGGTAGAGCCGGTCTTTGACCGGCAGTGCGCCAGTCGGAGATTGGCGCTGCTTCGGCGATGGATAACGGGCGGGGCATCAGAGGAAGATGACGAGCGCGATGACCACCACCGCGGCGGCGCCGAAGGTGAGCGCGAGGTTTTCCTGGAGCGCGCCGCGCTGGGCGCGACGCAGCCGGGCGCCGATGCCGCCGATCGCCGACGCGATGCCGTCGACCACGCCGTCGATCACGACGTTGTCGAAGCGGTTCACCAGATTGGCGGAGCGCATCAGCGGGACGATGCCGCCGGCGCGGTAGATCTCTCCGACCGCGTTGTCGACGAGCTGCACGGGCTTGCGGGCGATCCACAGGAAGGCGCGTCCGCCCATCCGATACGGCCAGTCGAGGTCGAGGCTGATCTTGGCTTCCGGGGCGAGTTTCTTGATCAGCAGGAAGAAGCCGAGTCCGGTGAAGAGGAGGATCTGCAGCGTCTCGGAGACGTGGTAAGCCGTGTAGGGCTCATACGGCACGGCATACGGCAGCATCTTGTAGAGATACGGCGTGTAGCAGCCGATGAAGATGCAGAGGAACGAGGTGATCGCCATGGCGGCGATCATGTTCGCGGGCGGCTCCTTCGCGCGCTGCCAGGTCTCGGGCGCGCAGTTGTTTTTGCCGAACCAGATGAAATACGGAACCTTCAGGCCGGTGTGGAGGAAGGTACCGGCGGAGGCGAGCATCAGCAGGAAGCCGACCCACAGCTTGTGATCTTCGAACCCGGCGGCGACGATCATCGACTTGCTGACGAAGCCGCTAAAGAGCGGGAACGCGGAGATGGAGAGACCGCCGATCAGCGTGAAGAGGAAAGTCCACGGCATCTTCTGGTAGAGTCCACCGAGTTCGGTGAACTTGCTCTTGCCGGTCATGTAGAGCACGGAGCCGCAGCCCATGAAGAGCAGGCCCTTGTAGAGGATGTGCGCGAAGGCATGCGCGACGGCGCCGTTGATCGCGAGCTCGGTGCCGAGCCCGACGCCGGCGACCATGTAGCCGACCTGACTGATGATGTGGTAGGCGAGCAGCCGGCGGCTGTCGTTTTCGAGCACCGCGTAGACAACACCGTAGAGCGCCATCACGACGCCGAGCGCGATGAGGATGTCGGTGCCGGCGAAGCCGCGAATCAGGGCGTAGACGGCGGTCTTCGTCGTGAACGCGCACATGAACACCGAGCCGTTGAACGTCGCCTCACCGTAGGCGTCGGGCAGCCAGGCGTGCAGCGGCGGGACGGCGGCGTTGACCAGGAAGCCGATGAGGATGAGCCAGTCGGCGAGCTGGAGGTTTTCGACGTTGAAGAGGTTGAACGCGAAGCTGTGCGTCGCCGCGTAGTGCAGGATAATGCCGGCGAGCAGTGAGACGCCGCCCGCGACATGGACGAGCAGATAGCGATAGCCCGAGGCGAGCGATTCCTGGCGGCCGCGGAACCAGATCAGGAACACGGACGAGAACGCCATGATTTCCCAGAAGAGAAACAGCGTGAGCAGATCGCCGGCGAAGATCGCGCCGAGCGAGCCGGCCACGTAGGTCCACGCGGCCATGTGTTCGGTGTCGCGCTTTACGTGCAGGCCGAACAGCGAGCCGATGATCGCCATCAGGCCCATGATGTAGCCGAAGACGCTGCTCAGCGCGTCGACGCGGCCGAAGGTGAGCGTGAACTGGAGGAAGTTGACCTCGGCGAACGTGCCGTGGCTCATCGCCAGGATCCGCGCGAACGCGGCGATCGGCACGAGCAGCAACCAGCCGCGTTTCAGCGCGGCCGGGATCAGCGGCAGCGCCAGCGCGCCGACGATCAGGATCAGCGAAGGATGAATCCAGAACTCACTCATCGTAGTAGTCCTCGCGGGTCATGATTCCGGCGTGGCCGAAGGCTTTGGAGAGAAGAACGATCAGCACGCAGGCGATGAAGCCGAACACGGACCAGAACGCGGGGATATGCTCGATGCGGGTGTGCGCGTGGTGCTTGTCGACGAACACGTCGATCAGCGCCACGAGCGCGAGCACGCCGAGCGAGGCGTAGATCACGGCCTTGAGGTGGGCGCGGAGAAATTCGATCAGACGGAGGAGCATGGCGCGGAAGAGTAGCGGGTAGCGAGTAGGCCGGTCAGCGCGGGCGTGATGCTCGCTACTTTGGCGGTTTTTCATGGCAGCACCGCAGCGGCGAACTGCATGAAAAAGTCGGGGTAGAACCCGAGGAGAACGGAAAGCACCGCGGTGAGGCAGAGCGGGATCACCATCGCGAGCGGGGCCTCGCCGCCCTTCGGAGCCGGAGCCGTGTGACCATGGGCGGCGCCGTGCGTGGCGTGCGCAGCGGCCGGCGCGTCATCGTGCTCATGTCCTGCGGCGACCAACTCGGGCGCGGGAATCCGCTCGGCCTCGGGCATCGGGGCGGGCGGCTTGCCGAAAAAGGCTTGGTAAACGACCGGCGCGAAGTAAGCGGCGTTGAGCAGCGTGCTGGCGATCAGGACCACGAGGATGCCGATCGCGCCGGCGTCGAGCGAACCGACCAGGAGGTAGAGCTTCGAGGTGAACCCGCCGACCGGCGGCACGCCGATCATGCTGAGCGAGGCGAGCGCGAAGGCGCCGAACGTCCACGGCATCACGCGGCCCAGTCCGCTCATCTCGGAAATATATTTCTTGTGCGTGGCGACGTAGATCGCGCCGGCGCAGAAGAAGAGGGTGATCTTCGCGAACGCGTGCGCGGCGATGTGGAACAGCCCGCCGGCCACCGCCGTGGGCGTCAGCAGGGCGACGCCGAGAATGATGTAGGACAGCTGGCTGACCGTGGAGTAGGCGAGCCGGGTTTTGAGATTGTCCTTCGAGAGCGCGATGATCGAGGCGACCAGGATCGTGATTGACACGAAGTAGGCGGTGGGGATGCCGAGGTTCAGCGCGTCCATCGTGTCGACGCCGAAGACGTAGAGCATCACGCGGACGGTGGAGAACACGCCGACCTTCACGACGGCGACGGCATGGAGCAGCGCGCTGACGGGCGTCGGCGCGACCATCGCGCCGGGCAGCCAGTGGTGGAAAGGCATGACGCCGTTCTTCGCGAAGCCGAGCAGGCAGGCGATGTAGAGCGCGGTGGTGACGCCGTGCTGGACCGTGGCGGGGATGATGCCGGTGTGCGCGTTGCCGGCGAAATCGAGCGTGCCGGAGAGGACGAAGATCAGAACGATCGCGGGGAAGACGAGCGCCTTCGCGGTGGTCGTCAGGTAGGTCAGGTACTTGCGGCCGCCCTCGTAGCCTTCCTCGTCCTGATGATGCGCGACGAGCGGGTAGGTGGAGACGCTGACGATCTCGTAGAAGAGGTAGAGCGTGAGAAGATTGTCGGCGAAGGCGCAGCCGATGGCGCCGAACAGCGCGAGCGCGAAGCAGACGTTGAAGCGGGTCTGGGCGTGTTCCTGCAGTCCGCGCATGTAGCCGGCCGAGTAGAACACCGCGAGGATCCAGAGGAACGACGCGACGACGGCGAAGATCATCGACAGCGCGTCGGCGCGCAGCGCGATCGTGAGCGCGGTGGCTTGGGGCGCGACGGTGAAGTTTGCCGCGACGTCGGCGGGAATCAGCTCGAAGAGCGTGTAGTGCGCGGTCGTGCCCGAGCGCACCGAAGGCACCAGCGACAGCACCAGTCCGCACAGCGTGACGGCCGCGAGGACGGAGATCGACTCGCGCAGGTTGGGTTTCTTCCCGAACGCCATGACGAGCCCGGCGCCGACGAGCGGCGCCAGGACGGCGAAGAGAAGGCGGATATCGGAGACGGATTCCACGAAGCGTCAGCCTTTCAGGTGCGAGATCGCCCCGGTCCCGATCGACCGGTAGTTGCGGTAAACGGCGATGATGATGCTGAGCGCGATCGCCACCTCGGCGGCGGCGAGGCCCATGATGAAGAGGACGAAAATCTGGCCCGCCGCGGGATCCGGCGAAAAGAAGCGATTTACCGCCATGATATTCAGGGAGGCGGCGGCGAAGATGATTTCGCCGGAGATCAGCATGCCGATCAGCGTGCGGCGGCGGAGCAGCCCGAAGATCCCGATCGCCAGCAGCAGCGCGGCGAGTACGAGGTAGATCGCGGGTTGTTGATGGACGGTGAGAGGATTCAGATTCATCGACGGACCTCCTCGAGCGCCTGAGCGTCGGCTGCGGAGTGGTTGGTAATCGATTCGGCGGCTCGGGCATTTTCATCCGCGAAGGTGCCGAGCCCGGTGACGGTGCGGCTGCGACCGGCGCGGGCGATGACCAGGGCGCCGAGAATCGCGACCAGCAGCACGAGCGAGATGAGTTCGAAGACGAAGCTGTAGGTCGTCAGGAGGGAGGTGCCGATCGCAGCGACGGAGCCGTCGTTGACGGTCTGCACCGGCTGTGCGGGCCACGGCGCGTGGAGCGCCAGTCCGGCGAGTCCGCCGCCGATCGCCGCGCTGACCAGTGCAGCGAGCAGCGTCTTGTGGAACGCGCGCGGGTGCTTGAGGTTCACCGGCCAATCCGGCTCGGCGAGCATGACACCGAACACGATCGTGACGCAGACGGCGCCGACGTAGATCAGGATCTCCATCAGCGCGAGAAACGGGCTGTTCAGAAAATAGTAGAGTCCGGCGAGTCCGACGCAGCAGATCATCAGTCCGGTGACGGCGCGAATGATGCGCTGGCTGCTGACGGCGATCAGCGCGCCGGCGAGCGTGGTACCAATGGCCAGTGCGAACACCGCGGCGACGATGTAGGAGGCGAAAGGAAAGGCGTTCATGAGGCTTTCGGCGCGATGCTGGCCGCGGGAGTGACGGCGGGCTGCGGTGTCGCCGGGGTCGGCGGCGCCGGCGGGGTCGGATGCGCGGCGGCCCAGGCTTGCGCCTCGGCTTCAACTTTCGCGTAGAGATCCATCTGGGCGAACTGCTCGCGGCCGAGGCTGACGACGTTGTATTGCTTGGAAAACTCGATCGCGTCGCTCGGGCAGACTTCCACGCAGGAGCCGCAGAGGCTGCACTTCGTGAAATCGAGCATGTATTTCGAGACCGACTTCTTCTTGTCGCCTTCGCGGCGGAGGCCGTCGAGGTCGATGCACTCGCTCGGGCAGGCTTTCTCGCACAGCGTACACGCGGTGCAGCGCGGCTTGCCGGTTTCCGGATCGAGGATCAGCTGGATGTGGCCGCGGAAGCGCGCGGGCATCTTCAGCGTCTCGCGCGGATACTGAACGGTGAGGATCGGTTTCGCGGCCTCGCGGCCGGTGATCCGCATGCCGATCAGCAGGCTTTTGAAACCGGAAAGGACGTCGCGAATGGCAGTGAAAAGGCCCATGGTGTCAGTTCTGCCAGAGCAGCGGCAGTTTCAGCATCGCGCCGGTCAGCAGGAGCGTGAGCAGCGAGAGGGGGATGAGGATTTTCCAGGAAAGGTTGAGCAGCCGGTAGAATTGCGTGCGCGGGAATGTCCACCGGACCCAGATTACCGTCAGAACGAGGGCGTAGACTTTCAGGAGGAACCAAGCGGTGCCCCACAGTCCGCCCGAGAGGACGCCGATCGGGCTTTGCCAGCCGCCGAGGAACAGCACCGCGGCGAGGCTGCAGCCGACGACGATGTTGGCGTATTCGGCCATGAAGAAGACGCCGAAGCCCATGCCGCCGTATTCGGTGAAGGCGCCGGCGACGAGCTCGCTTTCGGCCTCCGCCATGTCGAACGGCGCGCGGTTAGTCTCGGCCAACATGCAGGTGAAATAGATGACGAACGTCACCGGCATCAGCGGGTTCACCCAGACTTTCAGGATGTTCCAGTTCCAGAATCCGCCGGCCTGCTGCTTGATCAGCTCCTGCAGGTCCATCGTGCCGGTCATCATCAGAAGCGTGATGACGACGAGCAGCATCGGGATCTCGTAAGCGATGTTTTGCGAGACGACGCGGGCGGAGGAGATGATGGCGTATTTGTTGCGCGAGGCCCAGCCGCCGAGCATCAGCGCCATCACATTGATCGAGCCGAAGGAGAAGACGAAGAGCAGCCCGTAGCTGAGGTTGTTCGCGACGAGGTGTTCGCCGAAGGGAATCGTGACCAGACACATCAACGGCGGCGCCATCACCATCAGCGGCGCGGCGCGGTAGAGGAGCTTGTCCGTGCCGGGAGGAGTCATCACCTGCTTCGCGAGCAGCTTCAGGCCGTCGGCGAGCGGTTGGAGAATGCCGGCCCAGCCGGCTTCGTTCGGGCCCGGGCGGCGCTGGATCCAGCCGGCGCCCTTGCGCTCGGCGAGGACGAGGTAGGCGGCGTTGAGGCCGACGAAGGCGCAGACACCGACGAGGTAGAGCAGAATGCGGATGGGCTCTTGGCCCAGGAAGGTCAGGCTCATGAGCGGTTAGCGGTCGATGTCAGGAATGACGAGGTCGAGGCTGCCCATCATCGCGAGCGCGTCGGGCAGCAGCATGCCGCGGCTGGTTTCCTCGAAGAGGCTAAGGTTGCCGAAGGACGGCGTGCGCAGCCGGGCGCGGTAGGGGTTCTCCTTGCCGTCACTGACGACGCGAACCATGAACCGGCCGCGGGCTGCTTCGACGGCGTAGGTGTAGTCGCCGGCGGGGAGTCGGATCACGCGCGGAACCTTCGGCGCCATGAACGGACCGGGCTGGATCAGATCCAGACACTGCTCGATGATGTTCAGACTCTCCTCCATTTCGTCCATGCGCACGAGGTAGCGGGCCATCGAGTCGCACTCGGGGTAGGTCGGAATCTTGAACTGCAGCTTCGGATAAACCGAATACGGCTCGGCGCGACGGACGTCGTAGGCGACGCCGGAGCCGCGGATCACCGGACCAGTTGCGCCGTATTTCCGGCACGTGTCGGCGCTGATCGGGCCGATGCCAGTGAGCCGCTGGCGGAGGATCACGTTGTCCGTGACGAGGTCGCGGTACATCTTCAGCCGCGGCCGCATGTACTTCACGAACTCACGCGTGCCCTTGAGAAAATCGTCGTCGGCGTCGTTGTAGAGTCCGCCGAACCGGTAATAGCAGTAGGTCAGCCGCGCGCCGCAGAGTCCCTCGAGCAGATCGAGGATTTTTTCCCGGTCGTCGAAGGCGTAGAGGATCGGCGTGAATCCGCCGAGATCGAGCAGCAAGGCGCCCCACCACACCTGGTGACTGGCGATCCGGTTGAGCTCGGAGGTGATGACACGGATGTATTCGGCGCGCTCGGGCACCTCGATTTTCAGTCCGCGTTCCACGACACCCACCCACGCGTGGGTGTAGTGCATGGCGGAGAGGTAATCGATGCGGCTGGTGTTGGGGAGAAACTTCGCCCACGTGCGGTTCTCGCCCATCTTTTCGTGCATCCGGTGGATGTAGCCGATGACGGGCTCGGCGTTCTCGACCCACTCGCCGTCCATCCGCATCAGCACGCGCAACACGCCGTGCGCGGCGGGATGCTGCGGGCCGAGGTTGATCGTGAACGTCTCGTGCGGGGCGTGGCCCATCGCGGCGGTGGCCGCAATTTCAGCGGTGGTCCGGAGCGTCGGCGCGGAGGTCGCGGGCGTCGCCGCGGAATTCGATTCTTTGGAAGCGATCACGGGTTGTAGTCCTTCCGCAGCGGATGAAAGTCGGCGTCCTCGGGCAGGAGGAACGGCGTGAGTTGGGGATGTCCGGCGAAGCGGATCCCGAAAAAGTCGTGCGTTTCGCGTTCGTGCCAGTTGGCGCCCGGGAACACGGTCGAGATCGTGGGCAACTCAGGATTCGCGCGTGGCACGCGGGTGCGAACGACGACGCGGAGCTGCTCGGTCGGATGGAAGAAATCGTAGACGACCTCCATCTCGTTCTGTGCGATCCAGTCGACGCCGGTCACCGCATCGAGTCCGAAGCCCTGCGCATCGAGCAACTGGGCAGCGGGGACGACTTGGTCGGGCGCAACGGCGGCGTCGAGGTCGAAGCCTTTTTCGGCGCGATTGGTTTTCTGCAGCGGAAGCGGAGGCGGCGGTGGCAGTGCGGGCGTGGCGGGCTTCGGCGCGGCTGCTGCCGCAGGTGCAGCCGGACGGGGAGCCGAGGCGGCCGGTGCGGCGGGCTTAACGGCAGCGACGGGTGCAGCGACGGGCTTGGGTGCTGTAGCCGGGGTCGGCGACCCCGGCTTGCCGGGCTCAGCGAGCGCGGCGCCAAGAGCCACGGCAGACGCGGCCGCGGGCGTCGCAGCAGGGGCAACTGGCTTCGGCGCGGCGGCGGCTGCTGCGGCTTTCGCGGCAGCGGCTTCGGCGGCGGCCTTGGCCGCAGCAGCTGCTTTGGCGGCTGCCTCCGCGGCCGCGGCCTTGTGCGCGGCGATGGCCGCTTCGGCTTTGGCGAATGCTTCCGGGCCGATCAGCGCCGTGAACTGTTGGGAAAGAAGCTCGAGCGAGGGTTTCATTCTTTCAGTTGCGCGACCGGGAAGCGGCGCTTGCCGGTGATTTTCTCTTCCAGCTTCAGGATGCCCTCGATCAGCGCTTCCGGGCGCGGCGGGCAGCCAGGCACGTAAACGTCCACGGGGAAAAGCTGGTCGACGCCTTCGACGACGGCGTATTGGCCGGGATACTTGAATGGCCCGCCTGAGATCGCGCACTGGCCCATCGCGATGACCCACTTCGGCTCGAGCATCTGGTCGTAGAGCAGCTTCACCGCGGGAGCCATTTTCTTGTTCACGGTGCCGGCGACGATCATGACGTCGGCTTGCCGCGGCGACGGCCGGAAGACCTCGGCCCCGAAGCGGGAGATGTCGAACCGCGCCATGCCGGCGGCCATCATCTCGATCGCGCAGCAGGCGAGGCCGAACGTGAGCGGCCAGAGAGAGTTCGCGCGGCCGAGTGCCAGCAGGTCATCAAGTTTGGCGAACCGGGCGATCTGGGAGACCTCGGGCGGAATCTCCGGCGTCGACGGGCCCGTCGCGGCGACCAGGGAAGGCATCGGAGCGGGCTGCGCCGAGGGGGTTAGCGGCGATTCCATGCGAAGATTCCTTTCTTCCAGGCGTAAACGACCACCAGCGAGAGGACGCCGACGAAGAGGGTGAGCTCAACGAAGTCACGGACGGCAAACACCCGGTTGTAGACGAGCGCGACCGGGATCAGGAAAAGGACGTCGACCGCGAACGCGACGAAGACCAACGCGTAAAGATAGTAGACCGCGCTGTAACGGATCCAGGCGTCGCCGATCGGGTCCATGCCGCATTCGATGGCCTGGCCGGTTTTCTGGATGGTATTGCGGGTCCAGCGAGGCGCGAGAAAGTAGACGAGGACAAAAGGCCCGAACGCAAAAGCCAGTCCACCTGCGCAAAAGGCGATCAGGTAGATCAGGTCTGTCGAGGCGAGGTCGTTCATAGTTGAAAGTGCCGACGGGACGGTGGTCCGTACCTGCGGGGCGGAATTACTCTACAGCCGCGTTCCGGGAGCTGCCGCGCAGGTGTTGGCGGCCACTGCTCATAATTTGGCGCACCACGCGGATCGCTGAAACCGGACAAAATCTGCGCGGAGTCGGACTGTCGGACCGGGTTTGTCCGTGCGCTCCCGGTCATTCCGTGACATCGGCCGCGACCCGGCTCGTGCGCTGGGGATGCCGGTGGCGGCGCCTGCTAACCGCGCAGGCGTCTTGGACCATCCGCTGGACCTCCTAGGCCTGCAACGTCTTCTGTCGCTCGCGGATCAGACTGTCGTAGCTCGGCGGCGGATTGGGATTCCGATAGAAAACGCCGGTGTAGAGGGAGGTGCCGTATTCCTGGGCAAGCTCCATCGCGCGCAGCCGGTTTGACGGATCATGTCCCTCGGCGGCCAGCTTGCGCATCTTCGTTTTCTGCACCTTCGCCTGATCTTCCGGATCGCCGAAGGTCACGCACGGCGACTGGACGTTCACGAACGAGAAACCGGGATAACGGATCGCTTCCTCGATGACCTTCGTCAGTCCGTCCATGTCTGCCGGCACCCCCTGGGCGACGAAGCCGGCGCCGTAAGCCAGCACGTAGAGCAGCGGGTTCACCGGATCCTCCATGCTGCCGTGCGAACTGCTGGGCGTGACGGCGCCGCGCGGGGTCGTGGGGGACAACTGGCCCTTGGTCAGGCCGTAGATATGGTTGTCCATCACGATGTAGGTCAGATCGAGATTGCGCCGGATCGCGTGCGCCACATGACCGCCACCGATCGAGAAACCGTCGCCATCGCCGCCCGCCACGAGGACCAGCAGGTCGGGCTTGGCCATCTTGATGCCTTGGGCGACGGGAAGCGCGCGGCCGTGGACGGTGTTGAAACCGTAGGCCGTCGTGTAGCCGGGAATCCGACTGGAGCAGCCGATGCCCGAAATGAACGCAATCTCGTGTGGCGGCCGGCCAATGCTGGCGAGCGCACGGTAGAGTGCGGTAACCACGCCGTAGTCGCCGCAGCCCGGGCACCAGATCGGCTTCAGGTCGCTGCGAAAATCTTTCGCCGTCAGCGGCACTTCGCCCGCGGGACAGGCGCAGGGGGTGTCGGTGGCGCTCATTTGGCGGCTCCTTTCCCAGCCGACGCGGACGCGGCGGCGGTCATTGCGCGGAGGGTGTCCAGAACCTCGTCCGGCGTGAACGGGTTGGCGCCGCTCTTCGCGAGCGAGGCGAAGCCGGCGGGCACATCGACCCACATCCGGATGATCTTGTGCAATTGCCCCTGGTGCGACTGTTCGACGACGGCGCACTGCCGCAGCGAGGCGAAGAAATCGGCGTAGATGCGTTCGGCGATCGGATAGAGCAGTTTCGGCACGAGCAGCTTGACCGCCAAGCCTTCGGCGCGCGCCAGCCGCACCGCTTCGAGCGCGACGCCCGCTACGCTCCCCCAACTGATCAGTCCGACGGGCGCGTGGCGTCGCCCTCGAGCACGAACAGATCGCGGCGCTGCTTCAGCGGGTTCATCTTGTGCAGCCGCTTGTCGTTCATCCGGCCGTGCATGGCGCCGCTACTGGTCGGTGCCCCGGCTTCGTTGTGTTCGATGCCGGCCGCGAGATAACTGCCGCCCTTCATGCCGGGATGGCTGATCGGGCTGATCCCCGATTCGGTGAATCGGAAGCGCGTGTAGTCTTCCAACTCCTGCGCGGTGGGCTTCAGCCGCTCCACGAGCTTGAACGGCCGGGTGTCGACCGGATTGATGATGTCCTTGCGCTGGGCGATCTCCTGATCGGAGAGCACGATGACAGGAGTCTGAAATTCCTCGGCAATGTTGAACGCTTCGACGGTGACGCCGAACGTGTCCTCGACGCTGATCGGCGCGAGGATCGGTCGGACCGAGTCGCCGTGGGCGGAGAACGCCGCGGCGAACAGATCTGCCTGCTCGGATTTCGTCGGCAGCCCGGTCGACGGTCCGCCGCGCTGCACGTTGACGCAGACGAGCGGCAGCTCGACGCCGCTGGCGAGCCCGAGCGCTTCGGCCTTGAGCGAAAAACCCGGACCGGACGTCGCGGTCATCGCCTTCACGCCGGCAAATGAAGCGCCGATCGCGGCGGCGACTCCGGCGATCTCATCTTCCGCCTGCAGCAGCGAGCCGCCATGTTTCCAGATATCGCGTTGGAGATGCTGCATGATCTCCGTTGCGGGCGTGATCGGATAACCGCCGAAAAACTTGCAGCCGGCGAATAGCGCCGCCTCGGCGCAGACCTCGTTGCCGTCAGTGACCCGGCGTTGGCCGCCGCTCGAGGTCGGCGGGGCCAGGCGCTTGGCCGGATCAATCGGCCGCTCGTCCGCGTAGGCGAGCCCGGCCGCGAAGGCGCGCTCGTTGCCGGCCAGAACCTCGGCGCCTTTCTTGCCAAATTTCTTGCGGATGCCGGCGAGGATCGACTCCCGGCCGAGTCCGAACCAGCCGGCGAGCAGTCCGAGCACGACATTGTTTTTCGCCTGCAGTGTGCCCGCGCTTTTCTTCGCCAGCTCCTCGATCGGCGCCGGCAGGACGATCGCCGGCCGGACGCTCAGCGGAATCGCCGCCGGCTCGACACCGGTTTTCTGCTCGTAGATGACGACCGTGTCGGCATCCACCGGCAGCTCGCTGCCGAACCGGAGAAAGTCTTCCCAGTTCAGGGCGACCGCCACGGTGAGCGCGCCACAGGGATTAAGCACGGGCGTGGTCGCGACGCGGAACCGGCAGGAGGATTCCCCGCCGCGAATCTGCGAGCCGAAACTCTTAGTCAGAATGCCGTAATACCCGTCCCGGGCGGCGGCGGACATCAAGGATTCGCCGGCGGAGACAATTCCATCTCCGCCCGATCCGGCCATGCCGATGATCAGGTCGTGAAGCATCGAGTCGTGGTCGCTGCGGCTGCCCGGCGAAGCATCACTCGCCGTCGTTGCCGATGGATTCGGTCGCGCAGGTGGTGCGCGCCTCTTCCACGAGGTTGATTTCCTCGTCGGTCACCGGCTGTTTCTGCACGTAGGTCAGACCGGTGTCGGCGTTGCGGACGAAGATCTCGGGCGCGAGCACGCGGCACTGATCGCAGTCGATGCAGCTGGAATCCACATAGTAGCGGCCGGGAACGTTTTCAGGGTTGCGATCGGTAACAGTAGCCATGCAGCCACCTTACCGCGCCGTGGCGCGGCCCGCCGCGCGTTCCATCATTTTCGCTGCGCAGATTTTGGCCGACATGCGGCCCGCGGTGGAAAGTCGGCGGAGGAAAAAATGCACAGCAGCCGCGCCGGCCCGGAGCGTCACGACCCGCGCGCCAGCGTGATTGGATGGTGACAGCTGGCTGAAGAACACTACCTTGGGCGCGTTTTTCCAGCTGCAATGAAAGTGTTGCCCCTCGCCGGATTGCTTTTTGCCCTGCTCACGTTGAGTGCCGGTTGCGGCCACGTCGACATGACGCCGCCCGCTTCCGCGGATCGCGTGCTCAACTGCGCCGTGACCAATAACACGCAGGCAGAGCTGCCGCCGGACACGGAGGTGACCGTGCGCGTGGTGGACGTGTCGGCGGCCAACGGCCGCGGCGAGGTGCTCGCCGAAGAGACGGTGGCGAATCCCCCGCGGATGCCGGTCATGGTGCGCGTGGAGTTTCAGGCGGAAGACGCCGTGTTGCGGCGCGGTGTAAACGTCGAGGCGCGCGTGGCGGTCGGCGGCAAGCTCCGTTACATGACCACGTCGGCGCATCCGATCACGACCAGCAACGTCAACGAAACTCAGGTCATCCAGCTGGTGACGGTTGCCAACCGCTAGGCGTCCCGCACGGTCGGTGACGCGATGAGCCTGACGATCTGGTGCAATACGAAGTTTGCGGAGCCGGCCGCGCAGCGGCTGCGTGAGGCGGTGCAACCGCACCGGCTGATCGTCTCTGCGAACGCGAACGCCTCGGTGCTGGTCGCCGGTCGGCCGGACCCAACGATCGGCGAAGCGGACATCGCGTTTGGACAGCCAGCCGTCGACGACTGCCTGCGCCACGACCGGCTGCGCTGGATCGAGCTCTCGACCGCAGGCTACACGCGCTATGACACGGACGAGTTCAAGGAAGCGCTGCGCGCGCGTGGCACCGTCCTGACGAACTCGTCGGGAGTCTTCGCGGACTCCTGCGCGCAACACGTGCTGGCGATGATGCTCTCCCTTGGCCGCCAGCTGCCGCAGTCGCTGCGGGACCAGCTCGCGGATCATTCCTGGCATTACACGGAGCGGCGCTACGACTCCCGGCTGCTGACCGGGCAGACCGTGCTGCTGCTCGGCTTCGGTGCGATCGGACGGAGGCTCGCGGAACTGCTGGCGCCGTTTCGCGTCACGGTGCTGGCGCTCCGGCGGCAGACGCGGAGTGAGCGCAACGTGCGCGTGATCCCCGCCGAGGCGATCAGCAGCGCACTTGCCGAGGCGGATCACGTGGTGAATATTTTACCGGAGAACGACGCGACGCGTGGCTTCGTGAACGCGCGGCGGCTCGCGTGTTGCAAGCGCGGGGCGCGCTTCTACAACGTGGGTCGTGGCACGACGGTCGATCAGAACGCGTTGCTCGAGGCTTTGCAGTCCGGCCGGCTCGGCGCGGCGTATCTCGACGTGACGGATCCCGAGCCGCTGCCGCCCGAGCATCCGCTCTGGACGGCGCCGAATTGTTTCATCACGCCGCACACCGCCGGCGGCCGACACGATCAGGACGAGGCGCTGGTCGAACACTTCCTCAAAAACCTCGCGGCGTTCCAGAGCGGAGCGCCGATGACGGACCGAATCGTGTAGCAGTCGGCGTATCGCGATCGCATCCGGGCGTGGGAGACGGCCCGTGGTGACAGGAGCCCCCTTGATGACACGGCTGCGGTGGCCGCCGCGGAATAAAGCCGGCGGGGTTCCCTCTGATGGCATCCGGCCGATACGCACGGGCACGTTGCCTGCGCCAGTGGGCCGCCAACCCAAACACAGTTCATCCATGACCAGATCCACTCGATTGCTCATCACCGCCGCGGCGCTTTCCGGGCTCTATGCCGGTTCGCTGACCACCCGTGCCCTCGCGAATGACGGCGCCGCCGGCACGCCGATTGCCAAAGACGACGCCAAGGGCAAACACGACTGCAAAGGCAAGAATGCCTGCAAAGGCCAGGGCGGTTGTGCCGCCGGGGACAACGGCTGCAAGGGCAAGAATTCCTGCAAGGGCAAAGGTGGTTGCGCCTCGAAGGAGGACGCCAACGAAAAGAAGAAGATGGCTTCGTAAACGGATCGGGACGCAGGCGCAGCCCGATGTGGCGGCGCCTGCGAGCCGTTTTCCCTGGGTCGTTGCGGCTGCGCTTGGCGCTTCGCCTCGACTCACTCGATCCACCTCAACCCAACCACGTCGCTCGTCATGCCTGCCAACGCCTTCAACGCCCACACCGACTACGGGATCGGGATCGGACTTCGCGTGCCGCACTACCAACACATCCTGGAGAGGAAGCCCGTCGTCGACTGGTTCGAGATCATCTCCGAAAATTTTATGGTGGGCGGCGGGCGCCCCCTGGCTGTGCTCGACCAGATCCTCGAGCAGTATCGAGTGGTCCAGCACGGCGTCTCCCTGTATTTCGGTTCGGCCGACAAGCCGGACCGCGAGCACCTGAAGCGCTTGAAAGCGCTGGTGCGGCGGACGAAGACCCCGTGGCTGTCCGATCATCTCTGCTGGGGCAGCGTTGACGGCACCTACACGCACGACCTGCTGCCGATGCCCTACACCTTCGCGGCGGCCAAGCGCACCGCCGAAAAAATCCGCCACGTGCGCGATTTTCTGGAGGTGCCGATCTGCGTCGAGAACGTGAGCAGCTACGCGGAGTTTCACGCGAGCGAGATGACCGAATGGGAATTCCTCAGCGAGGTCGTGGAACGCGCGGACTGTGGAATTCTGCTCGATGTAAACAATATCTATGTCTCGTCGCTGAACCACGGTTTCAATCCCTACGATTACGTGGACAACGTGCCGCACCAGCGGGTGGGGCAGATGCACGTCGCCGGGCACACGAATTTCGAAAAATATACGCTCGATACGCACGACCATCCCGTCCTCGACCCGGTCTGGCGGCTCTACGCCCACGCGACCCGACGGTGCGGGGTGACGGCCACCTTGCTCGAATGGGACGACAAGATCCCGTCCTTCGACGAAGTGCATGCCGAGGCGCTCAAGGCGAACGAGTTTATTGACGGAGCCCGCGCCGCAACGGACGCCATCGGCCGTCGGCCGCACGGCCAGACCGCGAGATGAAAGCGTCATCGGCGCCGCATCGGCGATTCCGCGGCCAGGGTCTGGCGGCGGCGGCGCGGGCGGACTCGCCAGCCCGACTGCGCGCGTTCCAGCGCGCGCTGAAAGACGCGCTGGTGCGGCCGCTCGCGGTGGGTGACCGGGTGCCAGCGCAGGCGATCGACGGCCGTCCCATGGCCGAGTTTGCCGGGGAATTCATCAAGCCGAACGACCGGCTGACGTCGCTCGAGCGCCTGCAGATTTATCACCGGATGTATTGGTATCGGTTGCTCGATTGCTTCGAAGACGACAATCCCGGCCTGTGCGCGTTGTTGGGCCGGCGGCGCTTCCACCGACTGGCGCGCGCCTACCTCGCGGAGTGTCCGTCCCGCTCTTTCACGCTGCGCAACCTCTGCTCGCGACTCGCGGCGTTCATTCGTGCGGAGCCCGGTTGGACCGCGCCGCGCACGGCCGCGGCAGTGGACATGGCTAGGTTCGAATGGGCGCAGACGGTCGCGTTCGATGCGGAATCGCTCCCGGTGCTGAACGCATCCGCGTTGGCGGCGGTGTCGGCCGCGCGGCTGCGGCTCGGCTTGCAGCCTTACCTTGCATTGTTGGCGCTCCAACACCCGGTCGACGACTACGTGATCCGCGTCAAGCAGCGCGAGGCCTGGCGAAATGCAGCGAGCCATGCGCAGATGACCGGCGTCCGGAAAACTCCCGCCGCCACCTTGCCGCGACTGCGGCGCGAGCCGGTGTTGGTCGCAGTGCATCGGGTGAATCACCAGCTTTACTACAAGCGGCTCGAGCCGGCGGCATTCCGAATCCTGACCGCCTTGCGTGACGGCCAGCCGCTCGCTCGCGCCGTCGCGGAAGCCGGATCGGGGACAACTGCGGAGCAGATCCGCGGGTGGTTCGCGCTTTGGACCGAGCTGGGATGGTTCTGCCGCCGAACCACCCGGCGCCTCCAAGACTAGTTCCCTCACACCCACTCCGCCACTGCGCTCGTCCCCTCCTTTCTTCGTTTTGCCATGAAATTCGTCGCCGCCTGCACCGCAATCGAAGCCGCACTCGCCCGGATCGGCGCAGCGCTGCAATCGCCGCTGCTGCTCGTCGTCCGGGGATGGTGGGGCTGGTCGTTCACCCGCACTGGCTGGGGCAAACTCACGCACCTCGAACGAACAACCGAGTATTTCGCGAGCCTGAACCTGCCGATGCCCAAGCTCAACGCGCTGGCGGCGGGCGGGACCGAGTGCCTGGGCGGCTTGCTGCTGTTAGTGGGACTATTTTCCCGCGTGGCGTCACCGGCGCTGATTTTCGTAATGCTGGTGGCCTACGTGACGGCGGATCGGCAAGCGCTGCAGTCGATCGCGACCGATCCCGACGCGTTCACGGGTGCGGCGCCGTTCCTGTTTCTGTTCGCGGCGCTGCTCGTGTTCGCGTTCGGGCCGGGCCGATACTCGGTCGACGCGTGGGTGCGAAAACGGCCGTGACCGTCGTTGCCTGCCATCAGGCCTGCACCACTTTGGTGCCGGCGATCAGATCGTGGACGCAGCGCTGATCGTCGCGAAAAATAAAGCACCAGTCGGTGAGATGGAATCCCGGCCGGAGCAGAATCGGTCCGACGAACGGCAGCAGGCCCGCCACCACACCGATCAAGGTCACCAGCGCCTCGCGCATGAGCCAGGCGTGCACGAACCCGGCCTTGGTGTCGTCGAGGCGCACCACGCGTATCCGCAGCAGCAGTTTGCCGATCGATTGGCCGCGCACACTGAGCAGCCACACCTGCACGACGAGTTGCAGGAGCCAGCCTCCGGCCAGCAGCAAGCCGCCCATGCCGAGTCGCGTGAGGTTGAGTTCACTCGCATCGGGTTCGTGCCCCTGCATCGCGGCCGTTACGATTCGCATGAAGTCCGGGCCGATCATCAGCAGGCCGGGCACAGTGCAGATCAGCTCGATGATCCAATCGATCACGCGTGCGCCGAGTCGTGCGCCGCGGCCCGCGAGGGCGGCGCCGGAAGGGGACACCATGGTCGTTTCGGCGACGCCACCCATCGGCGGTGGAACAGCGGGCGCGGCAAACTCGGGAAAATCGCCGAGCGCGCGCCACTCATCGGTGCCCAGCGCCTTTGCTTTCGTCTGCAGATTGGCACGTCCCGCTGCGATCCACGAGCGCACCTGCGCCGCCGTTGCCGGACCGTATTCCTTGCCGTCTCCGCCGATGATCGTGAACATGCGCTCCAAGCGAACGTGCATCCCTGCAAACGTCAACGACGTGGCGTGAGTGTCAGGGCGCCCGCCGGGAGGTTTGGGCACGCGTGAACGACCCCGCGTGCCGAAACCGTCTTGTCGCGGCTACTCCCAGCGTCCTTCGATCCGCTCACGGGCGCGCTGTCCCTGGTAGATCTTCTTCCAACGATCCCGTTCGGCGCGGGCGAGCACGGGATCGACGCGCCGCGCGGCGTAGGCCTGCTCGCGTTGCAGCTTTTCGTAACTGGCCCAGCGCGTCGGATCGAGCGTGCCGTCGTCCAGCGCAGCGCGCACCGCACAGCCGGGCTCGCGCTGGTGCGTGCAGTCTGGGAACCGGCATTCGGCCGCGAGCGCGGCGACTTCAGGGAACGTTTCGGCGACTGCAGACTCGTCGACGCCCCAGAGCTGGAGTTCGCGCAGTCCGGGGGTGTCGATCACCAGCGCCCCGCCCGGCAGCGCGAGCAGTTCGCGATGCGTCGTCGTATGCCGGCCCTTGTTCATGGCGTGACTGAGCGGGCCGGTGTCCTGGCGTTGCTTGCCGAGCAGCCGGTTGATCAACGTGGATTTGCCGGCGCCGGAGGAACCGAGCAGCGCGACCGTCGCGCCGGGCACAAGCCACGGTGCGAGCGCGGCGATGCCATCGCCGCGCGCCGCGCTCAACGTCACGACCGGCGCCGTGCGGGTGATGCGCCGCACCTCTGCTTCGGCGCCGCGCGCGTCGGGATGCAGGTCGGACTTGTTGAGCACGACGACAGGTTGGGCTTCGCTGGCGCGCGCCACGGCGAGGTAGCGCTCGATCCGGCGCAGGTTGAAGTCGCGATCAAGTCCGGTGACCAGGAACACCGTATCCACGTTGGTCGCGAGCACCTGTTCCGCGTCGGCGTCGCCCACGGCGCGCCGGGTGAAGGCGGTGCGACGCGGCAGCACGGCGTGAATGTCGCCGACGAGCGCGACGCCCGCACCGCTGGCCAGCGATTCGGGGCGGAGTCGGACGGCGACCCAATCGCCGACGGCGGGGAGTGCCGCGCGGGTGGCGGTTTCATGTAGCAGCCGGCCGGTGCACGTGGCGGTGATTTCGCCGCGTGCCGACAGCAGCACGCAGGCATGTTTGTGCTCGAGGGCGACGCGTGCGGGCAGGAAATTTTCGGAGGCAAAAGGCTGGAAGGCGCCGGCAAAAAAGTCGTCCCAGCCGAGAGAGGAGAGTGTCATGAGAGTGAACGAGTGACGAAAACGCAGAACAGGAGAACCAGGGCACGCGCCAGCGGCCCGCGGCCGCGCGCGAAACAAAAAAGCCGCCCCGATGGCGGCTGCGTTTTCGAACAATCGAACGAACGCGTCAGAGCGACGCGCGCAGGCCAGCCAGCGGGAGCGAGGGAAAGACAATCTCGGTCATAGAGGGCGATGGATGGCGTGGAAGGAAACCTCTTGCGAGGCGAACGCGACGACGACAGCGCGGAACGCGTGCCACGTCAATCCGGCAGTAGGGAGCCGCCGACACAGTTCAGGCGGCGGCAAGTACCTGCGCCAGCAGCGCGCTGTCGATGTTGCCGCCGGTGAACACCACACCGACGCGTTTGCCGGCGCGCCGATCCTTTTCCTGCAGCAGGGCCGCGAGCGCCGCGGCGGCGGCACCCTCGATCGCGTTGTGCGTATCCGAAAACGCTGCGCGGAGGGCGGCGGCGATTTCCTCCTCGGTCACTCGCACCACCCCCGCGACGCCGCGCAGTATATGCGGGAAGGCCTCGGCGTTGGGCGTGGAGCAGGCGAGCCCATCCGCGAGGAGGGTGGTCGACGGATGCGTGACGATCTGCCCGGCCGCAAAGGACAGCGCGACGGCCGGCGCGCGATCGGCGGCGACACCGATGATCGGCGTGGTCCACCCGAGTGCGTCGCGCGCGGCGATCATCGCACAGATGCCGGAGCCGAGCCCGATCGGCACGTAGACGGCATCGAGTGGCGGCGCCTGCCGAAGAAAGTCGAGGGCGGACACGGCGACCCCGCAGACGAGATCGCGGTGAAATGACGGCACCAAGTGCAACTCGCGCCCGGCGGCGAGCCGCCGGGCGTGTTCGAGCGCTGCCTGGAAATCTTCGCCGTGTTCGACCAGCTCCGCGCCGAGTGCGCGCATGGCGCTGTTTTTCTCCGGATTGTTGCCGCGCGGCACGACGATGGTGGCAGAGAACCCGTAGCGGCCGGCGGCGAACGCGACCGACTGCCCGTGGTTGCCGCGCGTCGCGGCGATCACGCCGCACAGCGCCGGCTCGCGCTGCCGCAGCCGGTCGAAGTAGACGAGCCCGCCCCGAACCTTGAACGCGCCGAGCGGGGCGTGGTTTTCGTGCTTCACCCAAACCTCGCAGCCGGCGCGAGCATTCAACAGCGGCCAGCTGTATTGCGGCGTCGAAGGCACCACGGGGCGAACGAGCGCCGCGGCGGATTCGATTTCGGCCAGAGAGGGCAGCGGGGGCATGAAGCGAGTGCGCCGTCCGGACACCGGAAGCGCAAGCGGCGAACCGCTGTAAGCTCGAAAAACGCGCCGACTGCGTGGAAAGTGGCTACGGCAGCGCGATGCTGCGCTCGGCGGGCTCGGGATTCTGGCGGTAGAACAACGCCGTGTGTCCGACCGAGCCCACGCACACACAGCGACCCTGATCCGCGATCTCGTCGCAGAGGCTGGCGCGTTCGTCGCGTTCCACGCCGAGGAAGCGCAGCTTCACCAGTTCGTGTGCGCGCAGCTGCTTCTGGAGCTCGGAGTAAAACGCCGGCGTGAGCCCGCCCTTGCCAACTTTCAATGCAGGCTCGAGCCGCTGGCCGAGTCCGCGAAGGAACGTGCGTTGGGCGCCGGTGAGCGGGAATTCGTACATGCAGGTCCGCTACTGATGCGAAAACGCGCTGCGGCGAAAGGATATTCGCGGGCACGGTTCGATCATTTCGCAGAATGGCGTGAGGAGGCGGAGCGCGGTGCTTTCAACGCGCGGGTTGGTAGCTGCGTCGATTACGATGCGGTCCGCACGGCGAAGTCGTGTGGCGACAGGAAAGCGCCTTGAGGGCAAGTCGCTCCACCTCGAGCCATGCTATCGTGCGAGACCAAACCGCGCGGCAAATTCGTCGAGCGGCAGTTCACGCCAGGCGCCGGGCGCGAGATCGTCGAGGGCGAGGTGCCCGAACCGCGCGCGATGCAGCGTGAGCACAGTGAGGCCGCAGGCGGCGAGCATCCGACGAACCTGATGGTAGCGGCCCTCGGTGAGCGTGAGTTCCGCCTCGCGCGGTCCGAGCAGCCGCAACTCGGCGGGCGCGCAGGGATGCGCCTCGCCCTCGAGCTGCAGCGTGCCGCTCGCGAACAGCGGAACCAGATCCGGAGAAAGATCGCGGTCGACGGACGCGCGATAGACTTTCGGCACCTTGTGTTTCGGCGAGGTGAGCCGGTGCACGAGCAACGACTGATCGGTCAACAGCAGCAGCCCGCTGGTTTCCTTGTCGAGCCGACCGACGCTCGTGACCGCCGGGTTGCGCCGGCGCCAGCGCTCCGGCAGCAGCGAGTAGATGTTTGGGCCTTCGCGCTCGTCATGCGAGCAGACGAGCCCAAGGGGTTTGTGCAACAGCAGGAGCAGGCCGTCCGGATGGTCGAGTGGCTCGCCGTCGATCCGCACGTCGGCCGCCGCGGCTTTCTGTCCGGAATCGTTGGCCGCTTCGCCACCAATAGTCACCCGGCCTGCTTCGATCCAGCTGCGCGCTTCACGACGACTGCAATAGCCGAGGTTGGCGAGGAGCTGGTCGAGCCGGCGCATGGCGAATGCTCCGGAACAAGGCACAGATTGCGCAAAGAGAAAAGCCGGATAGGCGGGCGGTCGGGTGTGGTGACGGGGAGCCAACCCCGCCGGCGCGGGTCGGTGGGGTATCCGGGCCCGTTCAGATTAGGCTCGGCATTGGGCGGCGCATTTGGGATGCGTGTGCCTCGTCTACAACTTATGGCACTTTGGGAATACAAGGTCATCACCAGCGGCAAGGGTGGATTCGCCACGCCAGCGCTGCTGGAAAAATTTCTCAACGACCTCGGACGCGAGGAGTGGGAGATCATCGATTTTCGTTCGGCGCCCGAAAACCCCCTCGCTTTCACCGGGCTCGCCCGGCGACCGACGCAGCGGGACTGGACGCTCGAAGATGCGGCCGCGGCCGCAGCGAAAGCCGAAGCGGAAAAACTCCGCGCGGAGTTTTCGGCGAAGTTCCAGGCCGCGACGGCCAACGGCGCGGCGGGCGAGGAGAAGACGCCGAGCTTCCTCGAGGAAACCATCGCGCCGGAGGATGGTTTCCGGAAACCGATCGACACCTCACGCGACAGCGATCCGGAGGCGGCGGAGGAGGACGCGGCCGAGAAATCCGAGTGGGACGCGCTCGAGGCCGAGGACGAGCTGCCGTCGTTTTTCGATGCGCTGAAGCCGCATATGCGCCGCAACCAGCGCGGGCCAGGCATGTCGGTCGGCACCGATTACCTGGCGAAAAAATGGGGGCTCGACGAGAGCGACATCAAGAACGCGCTGGTCGAATGCGGGCTGCAGATTCCGGCGGACGAAAACGCGAAGCCCGTCTACGTCGAATACGATGGGGATCTTTACTGGGTGAACATCAATCGCCGCGGCGAAGTTTGGATCAACACGCGCGAAAAACCCCGGCCGGTGTTCCGAGTCGTGCAGGCGACCAAGCTCGCGCCGGAAGCGGCCGAGGAGGTCAAGACGGCCGATGAGCAGCCGCAGAAATCCGAGGGTCGTGGCCGCCGCGGCGAAGAGCGCGGGAATCGACGCGAGGAAAGGCCGGCGAAGACCGAAACCGTCCGGCGGACCGACTCCGGGGAAGCTCAGCCGGAAATGCCGGCGCCCGCGGGCGAAAAGGCGGAGGCAGGCGTCGCGGCCCCCGCGGCGACCCCGGATGCGCCCAGCGAACCGCTGCCGGAAGGTCCCGCATTGCTTGAAGGGATCCGCCCGCTGATGCGGCGGAATCGCCGCGGGCCCGGCGGTTCGGGCAGCACCAGTTTCCTGGCCCGGCGGTTGAGGTGCAGTGAGGCGGATCTGATGGCGGGTTTTGCCAAGCTCGGGCTGGTGTTGCCGGCGACCGGCGAGCCACCGAAGAACGTCGAGATCGGCAACGAAATCTGGTGGCTCAACCAGGATTCGCGCGGCGGCGTGTGGATCAACGGCCGTGAGAAACGGGCCAACGAGAAGACCCCGCCTGCGTCCGTCGGCGAAGCGGCACCGCCCGCGACGGCTCCTGCGCCAGAGGTGGCGCCGACCGCGGCTGAAACCACGGCCCCGCTGCCACTCGAGCCTGCTCCGGCCGCGACGGGTTCGGCCACCGGATTGACTGCGCCGGCGGGACCGGCCGAGGTGGATGCCGGCAAGGTGTTTCCGGCCGTGCGACTGTTGTTGAAGGAAACGCGCACAGGTTCGCTTGCCGGCAAGGTCGATCGCGTCGCCAGCGAGTTGGGCCGGACGCCGGAGGATTTGACCGCGGCACTGGTCGGCGCCGGGCTGAAGGTGCCGGAGAAACCGCGCGAGAAACCGGTGTTCGTCGAACACGCGGGCGAGATTTTCTGGTTCAACCGCAACGCCAAGGGCGAACTCTGGGTGAACGCGAAAGCCTCGAAGTTCTCGGACGCCGCCGCCCCCGAAGGCGGGACGGAAGCCAAGCGCCCCCGGCGCCCCCGCTCACGCAAACCCGCGGCACCGTCGACCGAGCCGGACGTATAAGCGATCCTGTACGATCAAGTTGGCGCTGGTCTAACCTTGCGCCAACCGGTCGGGGCTGCAGACTCGCGGCCACTGTGACGCGGCTACGCTCGCTGTCGTGGAGGTGCCTGCTGGGGACGTTGCTCATCGCCCCGTCGGCTTTGCTTAGCATGGACCAGCCGGCTCTGGCGTCGCTGACGTTCACCGCCGCGGAGGTGGAGTGGATTGCGGCCCATCCGGTGGTGAGGGTCGGACTCGATCCGAGTTGGCCGCCGTTCAGTTCGGTCGACGCGCGTGGCAACTGCGTCGGCATCGACGTCGATTTGCTGAAGCGGCTCGGCCGGCAACTGGGGATCACGTTTGAGTGTTCGACGCGCGGCAGTTGGGAGGAGGTCTACGCGGCGGCGCAGCGCGGCGAGTTTGACGTGCTGGCGGGAACGGCGAGCACGCCGGAGCGGGAGAAGGACTTCATCTTTACCGAGCCATATTTCCGATTCCCCGTTGTGATCGTCACGCGTACGGACGAGCCGCTGCTCTGGTCGGTGCTGGATCTGGGCGGCCGGAAACTGGTGGGCGTGCGCGGTTATGCCCCGACCTCGGAGATGCAGCGGCGCTATCCCGATCTCGTGGTGGACCTGGTCGATACCGTGGAGCAGGCGATGAATCGCGTGGCCGACGGTGAGGCGGATGCATTTGTCAGCAACCTGCCCAACGTCAGCTTTGTGGCGAAGACGCATGGGCTGACCAACCTGAAGATCGCGGGCGTACTGCCGGAAAGCTTCGACTTGCGCTACGCGGTGCGCCTTGACGCGCCGATCCTCCGCAGCCTGCTCGACCGGGCGATCCGCCGGCTCTCCGAGGCCGAGCGGCAGGCGATCGTGCATCCGTGGATCCGGGTGGATTATGCGAAGGTGATCCGCTGGGACATCGTGTGGAAGACGGCGCTTGGGATCCTGCTGGTCTTCGGCACGGTGATCGGCGCGGTGGTCTATCACAACCGGCGGCTGGCGCGCGAACTGCAGGCGCGCATCCGGTTGCAGCATCAGCTCGAGGAAACGGGGGACGCGCTGATGCGGTTGAACGAGGAGAAGACGGAGCTGCTGCAGATGGCGGCGCACGACCTGCGTGGGCCGTTGACCGGCATTCAACTCGTGATGGACGCCAGTCTGCGGATGAACGCGGTGCCGCAGGGAGAAGCGTTGCGGATGGTCGACGAGCAGGTGCACCGGATGACGACGCTTCTAGGCAACCTGCTCGATGCCGACGCGCTGGAGCATGGACGGCGGGAGTTCGTGTGCGAGCCGATCGAACCGGCGGCGATGCTGCGGGCCGCGGTAGCTTCAATCCTGCCGATGGCCGACCACAAGGCCATCCGCCTCGATACGAACGCGGTGCCCGCGACGATGCCGCCCGTGCAGGCGGATGCGACGGCCCTGCGCCAAATCCTGGATAATTTGCTTTCGAACGCGCTGAAGTATTCCCCGCGCGAAAGGACGGTGACGCTGGCGATGGAGCAGCGAAACGGCGCGGTGCGACTCGAGGTGCGCGATCAGGGCCCGGGCGTGGCGCCGCACGAGACGGAACGGATTTTTGTGAAATACGCCCGCGGCACGGCGCGGCCCACCGGCGGCGAGAAATCGACCGGACTGGGGCTGTCGATCGTGCGGCAGCTGGCGACCGCCATGAACGGCCGCGTGTGGTGCGAACACCGGCCCGGCGAGGGCGGCTATTTCGCGCTGGTGATTCCGCTCGCCGGCCTGCCGACGCCGTCGATCGCGGGGCCGAACGCCGAAACGAAGCCGGGGTAGTGACCTGCGGACTTTCCTGATCCGGGGCGAGATGCCCGGCGGCGGGAGGCGCCGCATTTTTAGCCTCGGCGAGCACCGGCCCTAATGGTTGGACCGCATCCGTAAAGCTTCACGGGCGAAAGTCGAAGAGGGATGGCCCACGCATGACCAGACCGACCCCGCTTGATGCAGCCCGCGCGTTCCGGATCGACGAGATGTTCTTTTCGACGACCGATCCTGCCGGCCGGATCCTCTCCGGCAACGAGGTCTTCGTGCGCGTTAGCGGTTACGACCGGGCCAAGATGATCGGCCGGGCGCACAACCTGATCCGGCACCCGCACATGCCGCGCGCAGCTTTTCGGATTGTTTGGGAACATCTGCAAAGCGCTCGCCCGGCGGTCGCGCTGATCAAGAATCTCGCGTCGGACGGGCGGCACTATTGGGTGGTCGCGTACCTCACGCCGATCCGCGGCGGATTTTTGTCGATCCGGTTCAAGCCCTCGAGCGCGTGGCTGCCGGCGGTGGAAGCGCTGTATGCGCAGATGTGCGGGTGCGAGCGGGAGCATGAGGAGCGCGGCGCCAGCCGCGACGCCGGCATGGATGCCGCGGCCGCGATTTTGCAGCGCGTGCTGCGCGAGCGCGGTTTTGACAGCTACGAGACGTTCATGCGCACGCTGCTGCACGACGAGATGAAATCGCGCGATGCCGCGCTGGCCGCGCAGGGGCTTCGGTTGTTTCCCGAGGCGATCGAAGCCGGCGAGGGGCGGGGCCGGCTGGCCGCGATCCACGAGCATGGTTGTCGGGCCTATGAACAGATCAACGCGCTTTACGCCCAACTCGACGATTTCGTCCAGCTGAACGAACAGATCAGCACGCAGGCCGGGCAGGTGTTGGAGCAGACGGCGGACTTTCGGTTCATCGCCTTCAACGCGGCGCTGCGCGCGGCGCGGCTGGGTGAGGAGGGACGCAGCCTCAGCGTGATCTCGGAGCATCTCGGCGCGATTTCGACGGGGACATCCCGGCAGGTTGGCGGACTCGTCGAGCAGATCGGCGCGGTGACCGACCGGTTGCGCGTGGTGATCTTCAGCCTGGCCGCGGCCCGGCTGCAAATCGAGATGGTGTTGAGTTTTTGCGCCGAGCTGGCGGTGACTCGTGGGGCGGGGGAAGAAGCCGGGCGGCGCGGGATGATTGCCGACCTGCAGCTGGCCTTCAGCGACACGGCGGCGCGCGGGGGCGAGGCGCTGGGCGGCTTGGGACAACGGCTGGGGGCCTTGGAAGGAGCCGCCGAGGATCTGCGCCGGAGCGTGCTCACGCTGCAGGTCGCGCAGGTGACCGGGATGGTTGAGGCGACCCGGTTGCGCGACGACGACTCGTTCGCGGTGATGTTTGGCGATCTTCGCAGCCGTGTGGAATCGACCAAGCTCCAACTCGCCGAGCTCGGCGGCATCGGCAGCCGGCTCGCGCAGCTGGCCGGTCAAACGCCGGAAATCACGGGCGCGATGCTGGCGGCGGCGCGGCGGATGGCT
The DNA here is from genome assembly GCF_000019965.1 of Opitutus terrae PB90-1. GTDB lineage: Bacteria > Verrucomicrobiota > Verrucomicrobiia > Opitutales > Opitutaceae > Opitutus > Opitutus terrae. Next base: position 894,070 of record NC_010571.1, on the reverse strand, counting down.
GACGAGGTCGCCGCGCTCGGGGGTGATGCGATCGATGCGACAGGATCCGAACGGGGTGCCGCGAGGCCCGGTGGGTTGGACGACGCGCTGGCGGCAGTTCCGGCGGAGGCCGGCGTGGCGGGATAAGCCGGCTGCGAGATATGACGCGCCGTCCGGGTAACTTTCCCGGCGGGTTGTTCGCCAAGCGCAACGATCTGATTACGTCGGTCAACATCGGCAGAGGAGAAGCACGTTCATGAAGACTTTCACCCCGCTCACCCGGCGCCGTTTCATCGGCCAGCTTTCCATCGCCACCGCGGCGGCCTTGTCGCTGCCGCGTTCACTGCGGGCCGCCACGTCCGCGACGTCCGGCAAAAAGCTGGGCATCGCTTTCGCCGGCTTGGGCGGCTACGCCACGCATCAACTCGCCCCCGCCATCGCGGAGACGGAGCACTTGCGGATCGCCGGCGTCATCACGGGCACGGCGTCGAAGGGCGAGCAGTGGCGACGGAAATACGATCTGCCGGCCGGGAGTGTTTACAGTTACGAGACGCTGGATCGCGTCGCGGACAATCCCGAGATCGACATCGTGTATGTGGTCACACCGCCGGGCACGCACCGCGATCTGGTGGTGCGCGCGGCGAAGGCGGGCAAGCACGTGATCTGCGAAAAACCGATGGCGACGAATGTGGCCGACTGCGACGCGATGATCGCGGCCTGCCGCGAGGCGGGGAAGCAGCTGGGGATCGGTTACCGGCTGCATTACGAGCCGCACCATCAGATGCTGGATCGGCTCGCGGCCGATCCGCAGTTCGGGCCCTTCAGAAAAATGCAAGGCGGGTTTGGCTTTCGGATGCCGGGTGGGCGGCCGTGGCGGTTGAACAAACAACTGGCCGGCGGCGGGCCGTTGCCGGACGTCGGGATCTACGTCATTCAGGCGGCGCGTCGGGGGGCCGGTGGCGTGTGGCCGGTGGCCGTGACCGCGAAAGAACATCCGAAAACACGGCCGGAAGTGTTCACCGAGGTCGAGGAAACGATCACGTGGACGATGGAATTTCCCGGCGGAGCGACGGCGGAGGGCTGGTCGAGCTACAACGATCAACGCAATGATTTCCGGGCGGAGAACGCCGACGGGCGCAACTGGCTCGAGATCGGGCCGGCGTACACCTATGGCGGGCTCGAAGGCCGCACGAGTCGCGGAGCGATGGACGTCCGCAACATCAATCAGCAGGCGGCGCAGCTGGAGGATTTCGCGCGGTGCGTTCTCGAAAACCGCGAGACGCCGGTCGGCGGCGAGATGGGTCGGCGCGACATCGCCGTGATCGAGGCGATTTATGCTTCGGCGGCGGCCGGAGGAAAACGCGTCGAGGTGCCGGGCCTATAGGTCCCATGGGACGTATAGGCCCTGTGGGACGCGTGGCATAGGCGATCGGATTGGCTGCGCCGCGCGTGCATCGTGGCCAGGGGGTTTGGGCGGGAACCGCTTCTGCGGGTCCGGGCGCCGCCGATGCGCCGTCGAGTTTGCGCTTCCCCCCAGCCGAAAATCAAATTTGCTGAACCTATTCCGGTTCCCCAGCGTCGTGCCCCACGACCCCAAACCCCTCGTGCTCGGATATCTCTATGAGTAAAGACAACGCCTCCAGGCTGTTTCTCGCCAGCTGCCTCGCCCTGATCGTGACCGCGATGACCTTCGCGATCCGCGCGGGCGTGCTCACCGAATTGAGCAAGAACTTCGGCCTGACCGACACCCAGCTCGGTTGGGTGAACTCGATGGCGTTTCTCGGTTTTCCCGTCGCGATGATGGTGGGCGGACTCCTCTACAATTACCTCGGCGCGCGCGTGCTGCTGTTCATCGCGCTCGTCGGACACATCGCGGGCCTGGTGCTCACGATCATGGCGGGCGGGTTCTGGGGCCTGATCATCTCCACGTTCTTCATCGGCTTCGCCAACGGTTCAGTCGAAGCCGCCTGCAATCCGCTGATTGCCGACATGTATCCGCGTAACCAGACGACCATGTTGAGCCGGTTCCATACCTGGTTCCCGGGCGGCATCGTGATCGGAGCGCTCGTGTCGCAGGCGATGACCTCGGCGCAACTCGGATGGCAGCTGCAGATCGCGGTCATGCTGATCCCGACGGCGATCTACGGCTATCTGGTGTTCACGACGGAATTCCCGAAGTCGGCGAACATCGAGACCTCGACGGGCACGAACATCAAGAGCCTCTTCACGCCGCTCTATCTGTTCATGATCCTGTGCATGACGCTGACGGCGACGACCGAGCTCGGCACCCAACAGTGGGTCGGCCGCATCCTCAGCGAGACGGGAGCGCACCCGATGATCGTGCTCGCGCTGGGCACCGGTCTGATGGCGATCGGTCGGCAGTTCGCCGGCCCGATGGTGCACAAGCTGCACACCGTCGGCGTGCTGTTCGTCTCTTCGATCCTCGCGGCGATCGGAATTTATCTGTTGAGCACGGTGACCGGCGGCATGGTGTACGTGGCGGTGATCGTGTTCGCGCTGGGCGTCTGTTATTTCTGGCCGTGCATGATCGGCTTCGTGAGCGAATACATTCCGAAGACCGGTGCACTGGGCATGTCGCTGATGGGCGGCGCGGGCATGTTCGCGGTGTCGATCTGGAATCCGATCATCGGAAACTGGATCGACAGCAATCGCGCCGAGGCGGCGAAGACGTTGACGGATCCCTCCGCGATCGAGCTCGCTGCCGGACAGTCGACGCTCGCGAACATGGTGACCTTCCCGCTCGTGCTGATCGTCGCCTTCGCGATCCTGTTCGCGTTGCGCGGCCGGCTGGAAAAAGGCGCGCATACGCGCTGAGTGCGCGCGGCATCGTCCGCGTTTTCTTCCGCAACGCCCGTCATTCCGGCGGGCGTTTCGTTTTGCATCCGGCAACTGCGCAGCAGCGCCGCAGGAAACCGCCGGATGCGGCACCGCGCGGAAATCGCTGGGCTGCGACCAAAGAACCGCATGGCGGTTCGCCGGTCAGCGACGCGAGCTATGAAAACCTCAAACTCTCATCCGGCAGCGACGCGCGCGCGAGCGCGGTTTGCGGCGGTTCTGGCCTTGTCCGGTGCGGCGGCTTGGCTGGGCGGCTGCGCGACCGAGCCGGAATCGCATGTCGTTTCCGCTCCTCCGCCCGGCACTCCCGTGGCCACGACCACGGGAACGGCCGCCACGGTGGTCACCACGCCGGTCGCGACCCCGGCCGGCCAGAACACCATCGTTGTCACCCAAGCTCCGCCTACGCCCCAACAGGAAGTCGTGAGCGCGCGTCCGAGTTCCGATCACGTCTGGGTGGGCGGCTATTGGACGTGGCGGAACAACCGCTACGAATGGGTCGCCGGCCACTGGGCCGTTCCGCCGCATTCCGGGGCCGCGTGGATTCCGCCGCGCTGGGTGCCGGAGGGCGGAGCGTATCGGTTCTACGAAGGCTATTGGGAATAGTCCGGGGGCCAGGGCCGCGCAGGTGCGACCCACCCGTGATGCCGTTCGCGCCCCGCTGGCGCGACGCGTCAGGTGGTGCGCCCAAGCGCGGATCCTGCCCGTCAGCTTCGCGGCTGTGCGTGCGCACCGCCGCGCGGGACCCGAGTGCGTCGCCTGCTGCGTTCTCCTGTGGCTGTTCGCGCCGTCATGTTCATCGCGGCGGGAGCGCTCGTGCTCGCACTGTCCGCGGGGTGTGCGTCGCCTGCGGGGCGTGATGCGCTGTCGGCGAAGTCGGCGGCGATGCCCTCGGCGACGGGCCGGGTGCTGACGAAGCAGGAGGTGCAGCGGCGCACCGCCACGTTGTTCTTCGGCGACGAGACGTATGCCGAGGTGAACAGCCAGTGGCTGTTTCGTTATTATCAGGATTTCCGGGCGGAACTCTTCCGGCTCGGCATCGTGCGCTGGGATGATCGGTTCGACTGCAATCGCTTCGCCGAGTTGTACACGAGTCTCGCGCAGGCGCGTTTTTACCGGGAGAGCTACCAGTCGCGCACGCCGGCGAAGGCTCTCGCGCTGGCGCCGTTCTGGTACATTCGCGGCAACGGGCAGGGGGCCCACGCGATCGTGCAGGCGCTGACCGAACGAGGCCGGATGTTCATCGATCCGCAGACGGGCGCCGAGGTGCAGCTCACGCCGCAGGAACGCGCGAGCGCGTACTTTTTCTTTTTCTAGCGCGACCGCGCTGCCGCGCTCAGCGGGAAATATCGCGCTGCGTGAGCACCTTGAACCCGCATTGGTTCAAGGCCTGCGTCGCGACGTCGATGTCCTCGATGCTGATGACGAGCGCCGATCCCCCCTGCGGCCGTTTGATGAAACTGTAGACGTAGTGGACGTTGATTTCGGCCTGATAAATCGCGGCGAGTACGGGTCGCAGCTGCGATTCGTCCCCTAGCTCCACGGCGAGCACCTCGCATTCGGTGTAGGGAAAATCATTGTTCACCATCAGCTCGCGCGCCTTGTCGGGATCGTCAACGATGACGCGGACGATCGCGCTGTCGGTGGTGTCGAGCACCGTGATCGCCATGATGTGAACGTTGTGCTGCTTGAACAGGCTCGTGAGGTCGTGCAGCTGGCCGACGCGATTTTCGGAGAAGATGGAAAACTGTCGGACCGGGTCGCGGCCCACGGAGGTGCTCGGCACAGCCATGATGGCTCACGCTGGCGGTCGCCGCGCCGCGGGTCAATTGCGGGCTGCGGGACAGGCCAAGTCGCGCGCGGGGCGCCGGCCTCGTGAGAAAAGCCTTCATACGCGCCCGCAACCCGCACTAGGCTGGCGCGGTGAATCCAGAGCTGCCCCAGCACCACGCGGCCACGCGGCAACGCGCCCGGGACAGCGCGCGGCTCGTGATGCGCGGCGTTGCGATCAACGCCGGGCTGGCGGCGGTGAAATTCGCCGGCGGCGTGTTCGGCAACACCTATGCGCTCATCGCCGACGCGGCCGAGTCGATGCTGGACATTCTTTCCTCGCTGCTGGTGTGGGCCGGTTTCCAGGTCGCGTCGCGACCGCCCGATGCGAATCATCCCTATGGTCACGGCAAGGCGGAGCCGCTCGCCGGGCTCGCTGTGGCGGTGTTCGTTTTCGCGATGGCCGGCTGGATCGGCCGCGAGGCGATCCACGAGATCATGACGCCGCACAAATCCCCCGCGTGGTGGACGCTCCTGGTGCTGGCGGGCGTGATTGGATTGAAACTATGGATTTCACGGCGCATGGAGGCGGCCGGCGATCGCGTGGGCAGCACCGCGCTCGGCGTCGAAGCCGCGCATCACTGGTCCGACGCGGTCACCTCCGCGGCGGCGTTTGTCGGAATCAGCATCGCGCTGTTGGCCGGCAAAGGCTGGGAAACGGCGGATGACTGGGCGGCGCTGTTCGCGTGCGTGCTCATCGCGGCGAACGGCGTAGCCATGGCCGGCAAAGCGCTGCGGGATGTGATGGACACCGCGGCGCCCGAGTCGCTCGAGCACGAGGTGCGCACGGTGGCGCTCGGCGTGCCCGGCGTGCGCGGTTTGGACAAATGCCGGGTCCGGCGCAGCGGACTGAGCCATCTTATCGATATCCACGTCGTCGTGGACGAGACCCTTACCGTGCGCCAGGGACATGAGATTGCCCATGCGGTGAAGGATGCGCTGCTGGCTTCACCCTTGCAGGTGAGCGATGTTTCGGTGCATATCGAGCCGATGCGCTGACGCGCGGGAGGAGATCTAGACGCCGGAGGATTCCCGCATATTTTGATGTCGGGGCGACCTGCCGGTCCCAAATTCTGCATACAGAATTCCAGTTAATACGCAGTCACCGGACTAGGTTTGCCGGTAGGGTGGAGGCTCAGCCTCTGCACCCTTTTATATCACTATGAGTAAACGCAATCCTGCAGTGCCCCTGAGCACGAACCCCAACCTCGTCAAGTGGGTCGAGAAAATGGCCGAGCTGACGAAGCCGGCCGCGATTCACTGGGTCGATGGTTCCCAAGAGGAGAACGACGCCCTCTGCGCGCAGATGGTGGCCCACGGCACGTTCATCAAGTTGAACGAAAAACTCTGGCCCGGGTGCTTCTACGCGCGTTCCGACGTGGGTGACGTGGCGCGGGTCGAGGAGCGGACGTTCATCTGCTCGCTGTCGAAGGACGGCGCCGGACCGACCAACAACTGGGTCGAGCCCTTCGCCATGCGCAAAAAGCTCAAGGAGCTGTTCACGGGCTGCATGGCGGGTCGCACGATGTATGTGATCCCCTACAGCATGGGCCCGATCGGCTCGCCGATCTCGCAGATCGGCGTGGAAATCACCGATTCGCCTTACGTCGTGGTGAACATGCGGATCATGGCCCGCATCGGCCTGCCGGTGCTCAAGGAGATCGACAAGGACGAGAAGCGCGTCGTCCCCTGCATGCACACGGTCGGCATGCCGCTGGCCCCCGGTCAGAAGGACGTCACCTGGCCCTGCAACAAGGAGAAGTACATCGTGCATTTCCCCGAGACGCGGGAAATCTGGAGCTACGGCTCTGGTTACGGCGGCAATGCGCTGCTCGGCAAGAAGTGCTTCGCGCTCCGCATCGCGTCGAACATGGCGCGCGACGAGGGCTGGATGGCCGAGCACATGCTGATCCTCGGCGTCGAGGATCCCAAAGGCGAGAAGACCTACGTGGCGGCGGCGTTCCCGAGCGCCTGCGGCAAGACGAACTTCGCCATGCTGATTCCGCCGCCCAGCTTCGAGAAGAAGGGCTGGAAGATCTGGACGGTCGGTGACGACATCGCGTGGATCAAACCCGACGCGAACGGCCAGCTGCGCGCGATCAATCCGGAAGCCGGTTTCTTCGGCGTCGCCCCGGGCACGTCCGACAAGACCAACCCGAACGCGATGAAGTCGCTCGCGAAGAACACCATCTTCACGAACGTCGCCCTTACCGCGGACGGCGGCGTTTGGTGGGAAGGCATGACGGACCAGCCGCCGGCCGAGTGCATCGACTGGCAGGGCAACAAGTGGACGCCGGAGATCGCGAAGCAGACCGGCGCCAAGGCCGCGCATCCGAACTCCCGCTTTACCGCGCCGGCCTCGCAGTGCCCGACGATCGATCCGGATTGGGAAAATCCCGCCGGCGTGCCGATCAGCGCCTTCATCTTCGGTGGCCGTCGCCCGACGACACTGCCGTTGATCTTCCAGTCGTTCAACTGGAGCGGCGGTGTCTACCTGGGCGCCACGATGGGCTCCGAGATGACGGCGGCTGCGGCCGGCACGGTCGGTAAGGTTCGCCGCGATCCGTTCGCGATGCTGCCGTTCTGCGGCTATCACATGGGGGACTACTTCCGCCACTGGCTGAAGATGCAGCGCAACCTGACGCAGACGCCCCGCGTGTTCCACGTGAACTGGTTCCGTAAGGACGCCAACGGCAAGTTCATCTGGCCGGGCTACAGCGACAATATGCGCGTGCTGCAATGGATCGTGGCGCGCGCCCGCGGTCGTGCGCTCGGCAAGGAAACCCCGATCGGCTGGCAGCCTCGCTACGAGGATCTCGACTGGACCGGGCTGAACTTCTCGAAGGAGCAGTTCGATGCTCTCCAAGCCGTCGATCACGCCGCGTGGAAGCAGGAAGTGCTGGGTCATGAGGAGCTGTTCCTCTCCCTGCACGACCACCTGCCGTCCGAGCTGATCTATGAGCGCGAGCTCCTGATCTCGCGGCTGTAAATGACGTCGCGGGTCGGCCGTGATGCCGGCCCGATGCGGTTCTCAGAAATTCTCCGGCGCGTGGCGGTGAGCCACGCGCCGTTTGTTTTTCGCCGGCTGGGAGCGGGCGGAACCGGCCCCGGGCGCGCCAGTCGGTGCAGGAATGATTCGCCTTGCCCTGCTGCTTTTGCTCGTCGCCGCGCCGGCGGTCCACGCCGCGCGCGACGTGCGGGAAATGACCCTGCTGCGACGCGTGGCGGAAGAATGGCTCGGCGAGCGCGACCGTTGGGCGTTCACCCAGTTCGTGCGGGAATACGACGGCAAGGAGCTGAAGCAGGAACGGCTGGAACGCTACGACCCCTCGCGCGGCTATGCCGACCGCTGGCAGTTGATCTCGATCAACGGCCGGCCGCCGACGGCAGAGGAGTGGGGGCAGTGGAACAAGCGCAAGAACAAGAAGGCCCGCCGCGACCGGCCGACCATCGCGCAAAACTTTGATTTCGAGGCGGCGAAGGTGTTGGAGGAGACGCCGGAGATCGTCCGCTACGAACTGCCGCTGCGCAGCAGCGTCGAATGGCTGTTCCCGATCAACAAGGTCGAGCTGATCGTCACGATCGACAAAACCGGCCCGGCGCCAGCGCTCGCGCAAGTCCAGGCGCGGATCAGCGAGCCCTTTCGGGTGGCGCTCGGGCTCGCGCGTATTCTCGACATCGACCTTGACGTGCAGATGGAGCCGCCGCCACCGCAGACTCCCGCCGAGGCGAAGCCGAGCGGCACTGCGCAGGCAGTCGTGACGAAGCTCGGGGATCGCATCGAGTATTTCTGGAGCGACTTCCAGCGCGTGACTCCGCGGCTGGGGCAAACCGAATCTGACGCGGCGGAAAACCGCCCGCGCAGCGCCGAATAACGTTGATGCCAGTGAACGAGGTTTCGCCTTCGCCACCCAAACGACAGGCCGGCGGAAGATCTTGGAACCTCAGCACATGTGTACCGCTTGGTCGCCGGCGGATGTCGTCGCCTGAAACGGGACCCTTAGCCGAAAATTTACCTAAGTCCGTGCCGCTGACGTGTCGAGAAAGGGACATTCTTCCACCACATGTCCCTGGATCGCGCGACCATCGTTAGCCTCGGGAGTAAGCTTGCGCCGGCTGCAGCCGCATTTGGGCGATTGCAGACCCTGCTCGAGGACCCGATGACCGGAACCGACGAGATCGTGCAGCTGATCCGGCTGGATCCCGCGCTGTCGTTCCACGTGATCCGGATGAGCAACAGCGTCATCTTTGGGATTCGCGAACCGAACGATACGCTTGAAGACGCGGTGGGGCGCGTGGGCTTTCGGGAAATTTACCGTCTGGTGGGTTTGGCGGCGACGCATCAGACCTGTCAATCCGATCTCCCCTGCTATCGGCTCAAGGCCAGCCGGCTCTGGGAAAATGCCGTGGCCACAGCCGCGGCGGCCGAAGTGTTGGCCTCACCCGGCGGAGCGGATCCGGGCTTGGCCTACACCTCCGGATTGCTGCGCACGCTGGGTCGCGTGATCATCAATGGTGTTGCGGGAAACCAAGTTTATCCCGGCGAGGCGGAGTGGCCGCTCGTCGCGGAATGGGAGCAAATCACCTTCGGGGTCACGGCGGCGGAGGTCACCGCGATGCTGCTCGAACACTGGCGTTTCCCGGCCCAGATCGTCGACGCGGTACGGCACCATTTCGATCCGTTTGGCCGGCCGGAGCCGAACGTCGGCGCGTGTGTGCTCAATCTCGCGTGCGGCGTGGTGGCCCGCTTCGGCGTCGATCTGCCTGGCGAGACGAGTCATTGGATCGGCAGCCCGACGGAGCTGCGGCTCGCGAACGTGCCGCAATCGGTGCTCGAAGAGTGCGCCTTCCGCGCGCGCGAGCATTACTCGGCCCTTTGTGCTTCAGTGGTGTAAGTTAGTCGACAGCGCGAGCAGCGCTTAGCACTGCTCGCGCCCCTTTCAAAAAAGGCCGCCGGTTTCGGGCGGCCTTTTTGCTGCGGCTATTCTCCCTCCTCGGGCGGCGTGAACCCGCGGCGCAGGACGTTTTCGGCGATCACGCGCGGGAAGAGGAAGTTTTCCAGGTAACCCCGGCCACCGGCCTTGGTGCCGCTGCCGCTCATCTTGAATCCGCCGAATGGATGCCGCTCAACGATCGCGCCGGTGACGCCGCGATTCAGGTAGACATTGCCGCACACGAGCTCGCGTTCGGCCCGCTGCAAGGCGCGCGGGCTGCGCGAGAACAAGCCACCGGTGAGCGCGTAGTCGGTCGAGTTGGCGATGGCGAAGGCCTCGTCGAGGTCGCGCGCGCGCAACACCGCCAGCACGGGCCCGAAGATTTCCTCCCGCGCGAGGGTGTGCTCGGGCTTCACGCCGGTGAAGATCGTCGGGGGCACGTAGTGGCCGCCGCTGGCTTGCACCGCCGTCGGCAACACGGCCTGCCAGGCGCGCGTCGCCTCGCGGCGGCCTGTTTCGATCATCCGGAGAATGCGTCCGTGCGCCTCGGCATCGATCACGGGACCGACCGCGGTGCCCGGCTCGGCGGGATCGCCCACCGGCAGGGCCGCGGCCGCCGCGAGCAGCCGCTCCACGAACCGGTCATGCACCTCGTCGAGCAGAATCAAGCGCGACAGGGCGGAGCATTTCTGCCCGGAAAAACCGAACGCGCTGTAGAGCGTCGCCGGGATGGCTTCATCGAGATCGGCGTCGTTGTCGATGATGAGCGCGTTCTTGCCGCCCATTTCGCAGATCACCTTCTTCAGGTTGGCCTGTCCGGGCGCGGTCTGTCCCGCGGCCGCCCAGATCTGCAACCCGACCGCGCGCGAACCCGTGAACGCGACAAAATCAATGTTCGGATTACGAACAAGGGCGTCGCCCACCTCCTCGCCGAGGCCGGGGAGAAAGTTCACCACGCCGGCGGGAAGACCGGCTTCGATCAACACCTGCATGAACGCGGCCGCGACGAGCGAGGTCTGCTCGGCCGGCTTCATGATCACGGTATTGCCGGCGACGACCGGTGCGATCGTGAGTCCGCACAGAATCGCGAGCGGAAAATTCCACGGGGCAATCACCACGCCGGTGCCGCGCGGTAGCCAGCGTTCCACGCACCGCTCACCTGGCACCGGCTGCGTGACGCGCGGCCGGTCGATCCGGCGGATTTCCGCGGCGTAGAACCGGCAGAAGTCGACCGCTTCGCTGATGTCGGCGTCGGCCTCCGCCCACGGCTTGCCCGCTTCGAGAATCTCCAGCGCGTTGAGTTCGTGCCGGCGTGTCTCGAGCAAATCGGCCACGCGCTCCGCCCACGTGGCGCGCTCATTGGCGCTGCGGGCGGCCCACGCGGGCTGCGCCGCCCGCGCGGCCGCGACGGCTGCATCGGCATCGGCGATGGTCGCGCGTGCCCAGTAGCCGAGCACCTGCGACGGATGCGCGGGATTGTGTGCCGGCAGAAACTCCCGATCCGAGATCTCGCGGCCGCCGATGATCAGCGGCCGGCGGTCGCCGCGGCGAACGAGCAGGCGCGACGAGGTCGTCGCGTCCGCGAACGATTTGAGCGCGGCGCGCAATTGGTCGCGCGCGGCGGACTTGGTGAAGTCGGTGTTGGCCGCGTTGCGGAACGGTTGGGGTGCGGCGCTCGAACCCGCGGGGACGGTGGGTTCCACCGCCCCGGGAATCTGCGCGGCAACTTCCGCCGGATCGCGGAGGAGTTCGTCCTTGGTCGCTTCGCCGAGGTTTTTGCGGCGGAGAAAACCCTCATTGCTGGTGTTCTCGAGCAGCCGGCGGACGAGGTAGGCCATGCCAGGGAGCAGCGCGCCGATCGCGCAGTATTCACGAACCCGATGCCCGCGTTGGCGCAGCGCCTGTTTGAGTTCGTCCGCCATGCCGTAGAGCGCCTGGAACTCGTAGGCGCGCGGGTCGATCCGCCGCTGCTCGGCCTGGGCGATTACGTGTGCGGCGGAGCGGACGTTGTGCGTCGCGAAGTCGGGCGTGATGAGATCGATGTTGTCGAGCAACACCGCCGAGAGCTTTTCATAGTTCGCGTCGGTCTCGGCCTTGTGCTCCCACACCGGCACCGGCCAACTGCGCTGCCGGGCGAGCACCGTCTCGTAATCCCAGTACGCGCCTTTCACCAGCCGCACGTCGAGCGGCTGACGACGCGCGCGCGCCCAAGCGATCAGCGCGCGGAGATCGGTTTCGCAGTCGCGCAGATACGCCTGGAGCGCGATGCCGAAGGCCGGCTTCGCCGGCCGTTGCGAGTCGAGAGTCGAGGGTCGAGAGTCGGGTGCTGCGGCGAACTCCGGCTCCTCGAGGATGGATTTGAAGAGCGCGAGCGTGAGGTCCTTCAGCTTGTAGCTCTCCATGTCGAAGTTCACGAGCGCACCCACCTCGGCCGCCCGCCGGAGGATCGGCCGCAGCCGCTGCTTCAGAGCGAGGATCGAGTTCTCCGGATCGGCGGGCTGCACCTCCGGCGTGAGGGCCGAAATTTTCACCGACAGGTTGAGCCGCGGCAGCGGACCGCGCGGGCCGAGATCGCTGAAGCCCGGAGCAGGCTCCTGCACCAGAAAACGAGAAACGGTGTCGAGCACCTCGAGGTTGCGCTGCAGGAAGGCGTCGGCCTCGGCGTCGTTGACCACCGTTTCGCCAAGCAGGTCGATCGTGGTCGCGATCCCGGCGGCGGTGTTGGCGCGAATGCGTTGAACGAGGTCGGCGGGCGTCTCGCCGGCGACGAATTGCGCGGCCATCGCGACGACATTGGCTTTCACGGGGCCGGCGAGCAGGCCCGGCGCGAACGACGACGCGGCGAGACCGGCCTTGAGCGCCGGGTTGAGCACGACTGCCTGATCGCCGAGATATTCCTGGAGGTGACGCACGATGTCCGCCGACGAGTTGAGCGACGGCAACACGTCGACGAACCGGAACAGCTGCGCTTTAAAAACCGGATCGCGCATAGACCACTCCATCAGGCGGGCGTAACCGCCTTTTTTGGAGAACAGGCTTGGGGCGGGCCGGGCGTCCATGGCGGCGAGGATTTCTTCGCCAATCTGGCGAATGCGCGGCTGCAACGTTGGGCTGAGGGGGAAGAGTTGGGGCATGGAAGAGTTGGTTGCCATCAGGATCGCGGGAAATTGCGCTGTCGCAAGAGAGTGCCGGTTGAGCCCGGTTGCCGACCTGGCGTTTCGCGTCGAGACCGCGCGGCCGGAAAACTACGTCTTTTTACTTCACCTTTTGGCTCGGCGACCGAGACAAGCCGGGATACTCCATGATCATGCAGAAAAGGCTTCGAACGGTGTGTGACGAACCGGCGGGAGGCGCCGTCATGCGGTCGCGCAACTTCGTGATGGCGAACTTTGATCCGCGATATCGGAGCCCGACTTCTCGCTAGCGACGGTTTGGTATGGCGATCACACGCGAGACGATCCTCGAGGTGGCGGGTTCGCTTCCGCCGGCTTCCCAGGTTTTCTCCGAGTTAGGAGTGATTCTGCGACGCCCGGACGCGCGGCTGGATGAGATCGCCACGTTGATGAAGCGCGATTCGACGCTCGCGGCGAACCTCATTCGGATCAGCAACAGTGTCGCGTATGGTGGCGAGCAGAAGGTGGGCTCGGTCGAGGAGGCACTCGCCCGCGTGGGCATGAAGGAGGTTTTCCGGCTGGTGAGCCACGTGGCGAGCGCACAGCTTGTGGACCGGACGTTGAGCAACTACGGGATCGAAGCGACGGAGCTGCGTGAACAGATGCTGCAGACCGCGTTCATCTGCGAGCACCTTGCCGAGGAATGCGATCTGGATCCGCGGAGCGCCTATACGGCGGGACTGATGCGTCCGCTCGGTTTGCTGGTGCTCGATCGACTGGCGGAGCGCTACGAGATGGAGCCCTACCATCCGATCAACGACCCGGACTACCTGGCTTGGGAGGGGCGGGTGTTCGGCATTGCGAGCTCCGAAGTCGCCGGGATGGTGCTGTCGCAGTGGAGCTTCCGGGATGACATCGTCGAAGCGGTGCGCAGCCAATACCTGATCCGCGTGGAGGATGCGCAGGATCGGCTGGCGTGCCTGTTGAACCTTTCCGGCGGGTTGGTGGCGGACGCCGGGCACGCGCTCTTGGGCGAGACGCGACATTGGGGCGTCACGCCGGCGAAATTGCAGGCGCTCGGCGTCAGCGACGAAGCGCTGCGCGCCGCGGGGAAGCGAGCGTTCAAGGCATTTGCCGCGTTCCAGAACCGGATGGCGGAGCGGGCCGAAGCGGCCGAGGCCGAGGAGCCTGCGCCGCCGGTCGCGCCCATCGCGCCGCCCATAGCGGAAAGTCCGCCGCCGGAGCCGGTCGCCACCGAGGAGGAAACCTGCAACTTTGCGCCGGAGGAGGGGGTATTGCACGCGAACGATGAACGCCCAGTGCAAACTTCACCCGCGGGGCTGATCACCCCGACCGACTTCACGACCTTCATGCGCAATTATCAGGACATGGTCTTCTCCACGGCAGTGCGTCTGGTCGGCAACGAGGCGCAGGCGGAGGACATCTCGCAGGAGGTTTTCCTGAAGGCGTATGAACGTTTCGATTCGCTGCAGTCCAGCCCGACGGCCGGGGGCTGGCTGAAGACTGTCGCCACCAACCTTTCGCTGAACCATCTCTCGCGTTACCGCAACCGCTGGCGGTTCTTTTCGGAATTCCGCCGCGAGGACGATGCCGGCGACGACCAACCCGAGATCGAGTTCGCTTCGCCCGACACGTTCTTCGCCGGCATGGATGCGGGGGAACGACGCGAATGGGTGGACGCCGCGCTCGACAAGCTGCCCGAACATCAGCGCGTGCCGCTGGTGCTCTATCATTTCGAAGATATGTCCTACGAGGACATCGCGAAGCGGCTGCGCATCTCGCTGGCCAAGGTCAAGACCGACATCCTCCGCGCGCGCGCCGCGTTGGCGCGCATTCTCGAACGCAGCGGAGCTCCGCACGAAAAACTCACCGCCTGATCATGAAACGCTCTCCCGAGGAACTCGAAAACCTGATCCACCAAACCCTCCGCGCCCTGCCGGAGCGCCGGGCGCCGCGTTCGCTCGAAGGTCGCGTGCTCGCGGCCATCGCCGCGCGCCAGGCCCTTCCGTGGTGGAAGCAGTCGTTCCGCGCGTGGCCCATCGCCGTGCGCGGCGCGTTTGTGGTCGCTTCGTGCGCGCTCGTCGCCGCGCTAGCGTTCGCCTGGGTGCTCTACGGCCCGCAGAACGTCGACGTGTCGCAGACGCTCGCGCGTCCGCTCGCGCTGCTGGAAAGCGTACGGGGCGTCGGGCGCGCCCTCGTTGACTTTGGCGCGATCCTGCTGCGACACGTCCCGACGCTTTGGCTCTATGGGGCGATCGCCGCGTTCATCGGGCTATACGTCACCCTCTTCGGCGTGGGCGCCACCGCTTACCGCACGCTCTACGCGAACCGCTAGTTCCCTTTCGTATGAAAACTCCAGCCCGCACTTTTTTCCTGGCCGCGCTCGCGTCGTGGATGGCGCTGACTGCTGCGGCTCTGGCGCAGAACGATCCCGCGCCAGCGGCTCCGGATCAGTCCACCCCTGCGGCTCAACCCAGCGCCACGACGGCCGACCCGCAGACCGCGCCCGCCGCCGAGGAACCAAAAGCGGCACCGGTGGCGGAACAGCCGGCCGCTCCTGAGGCGGCGCCCGCCAGCGCGGCGGAGCCGGAGATGCGGCGGCTTGATCAACCTGCGGCCGAGGAGACCGAAACCAGCGCTGCCACGAACGACGAGGCGACAAGCACCGACGAGCAGAAGGTGGAGACACAGGCGCCCGACGCTCCCGAGGCGCCTCCCGCTCCCGCACCCAAGGCCGAACGCAAGTGGGAGCGGCAGCAGTTCAACCGCCACGCGGGCAATGAGCGGGTTTCGATCTGGCAGGATTCCACCCTTGCGGAGGGCGAGGAGGCCGGCGCGGTCGTGTCCATCGTCGGATCTTCCACCTCCGCCGGCAAGGTTAGCGATGCCGTCGTCTCCATCCTTGGCTCGTCGACGTCCTCCGGCCACGTAGGTGGGGCGGTCGTATCCGTTTTTGGCAGCTCGCGCATGACGGACGGCAGCGTCGGCGACGCCGTCGTCTCCGTGCTCGGCAACACCTATGTCAACGGCCGGGTCCGCGGCGACGTCGTCGCCGTGCTGGGCAACGTGGAACTCGGGCCGCAGGCCGAGGTTCACGGCCAGATCGTTTGTGTTGGCGGCAAGGTCAACCGCGACGCGGCCGCCCAGGTTCACGGTCAGGTCAACAACATTGCCATGGGATTCAGCTTCGG
This sequence comes from Opitutus terrae PB90-1, assembly GCF_000019965.1. Classification (GTDB taxonomy): domain Bacteria; phylum Verrucomicrobiota; class Verrucomicrobiia; order Opitutales; family Opitutaceae; genus Opitutus; species Opitutus terrae. The sequence goes on along the minus strand of NC_010571.1, from coordinate 878,146 downwards.
CGGATTCGAATGGCTGCACGCCTGGATTTCCCAGTGCCTGCTCTATGGACGGCCCCTCGCCTTCGGGCCGCATCTGATGTGGGCGTGGTGGATCGCGATCGGGTTCTTCGTCCTCTACCTGGCGTTCGCGTTGTTGTTCCCGCGCGGGATTGTGCGCTGCGCGGAGACGTTGGAGCAGCGCCCCGGTTTCTCGATTCTCACCGCGTTCCTGGTCACGCTGCTGGCGCCCGCGGCGGTGGTGATCCTCGCGATCACGGTGATCGGCACCCCCGCCGTGATCCTCGGGCTCTTCGTGGCCGGACTGTTTGGGAAGGCTGCGATGTTCGCGTGGGTCGGCCGGCGCATCACCCGTTTCCTGGGAAATGGTCCGCTGGCGCATCCGTTCTTCGCCGTCCTGATCGGTGGCGTGATCGTGCTGTTGCTCTACACCGTGCCCGTCGTCGGCTTCGTCGTCGCGAAGCTCACCTCGTGGCTCGGCGTCGGCATTGTAATCTATACCCTGATTCTCGTCATGCAGCGGAACAAGGCCGCCCGCCTGCCCGCGGTGGCGGCGGCGGCACCGGCGACCACAATCCTCCCGGCAGTCGCTCCGCTCGGAGCTACGGGCGCCAGCGCCTCCATGTCGACCGCCGACGCTGGCGTGGCCAGTGCGCCCGTTTCGGTGGTCGTGTCGGCGGCGACGCTCACGCGAGCCGGTTTCTGGATACGCGCTGCGGCGTCGCTGATCGACGCGGCGATCGTCGCGGTGGCGGTGAATCTGTTCCCGGATCGCTGGGAGCCGAACTTCCTGCTGTCGTTCGCGACTTATTGCGTGGTCCTGTGGGCAACCAAGGCGACGACGATCGGCGGCATCGTCTGCAGCCTCAAGGTGGTGCGGCTCGATGATCGCAAGCTCGACTGGCCGACCGCGCTGGTGCGCGTGCTTGGCGGCTTCATCTCGCTGATTCCGGCGGGCCTCGGGTTCATCTGGGTCGCCTTCGACGACCAGCGGCAGTCCTGGCATGACAAGATCGCCGGCACCACCGTGGTGTATGTGCCGCGCGGCCTGTCGCTGCTGTAGCCGGCGCTGGCGCGCAGAGCCAGACGACGCCTGGTTGTTGAGCGGGATCGCTTGATCCCGCCAACATCGCAAGCCACGGCGGGGGTCGGGAGCCCCCCCCGCCCTGCACTTGTGTGCGGCGTGCATCCGTCATACCCGCATTCCGATTTGCAGAATCTGCAGCTTCCCACATATCACTCGACCTCTATGGCAACTGCTCTCGTCGGGATCATCATGGGCAGCACGTCGGATTGGGACGTGATGCAGAACTGCGCGCAGACGCTCGATCAGCTCGGCGTGCCTTACGAGAAACGGGTGATGAGCGCGCATCGAACTCCCGATCTGGTGATCGACTGGGCGCGCGGGGCGGACGCTCGCGGCCTCAAGGTCATCATTGCCGCGGCGGGGGGTGCGGCGCACCTTGCGGGCGTGGCCGCGGCGCTGACCCCGCTGCCGGTGCTCGGAGTGCCGATGGAATCGGCGTCGCTCAAGGGGCTCGATTCGCTGCTTTCGATGGTGCAGATGCCAGGCGGGATTCCCGTGGCAACGTTCGCGATCGGCAAGCCCGGCGCGGTGAATGCGGCGTTGTTTGCCGCGGCCACGCTGGCGTTGAGCGATGCGAAGATCAAACGCGCGCTCGAGGACTATCGCGCGGCACAGTCGAAGAAGGTGGCCGAAGCGAAACTGCCGTAGGTTTCGCGGCGCGAAGCCTAAACGGGATTCTGCGCGGCGTAATCCGCCGGCGTGTCCAAGTCCACCGCCAGCGCGGGCAGGTCGACCGTCGCGACCTCACTCGTCGATCGATTCACGAGGGTGCGCGCGCCCTCTTCGCCGGTCAGTGCGGCCAGGGCGGCGAAGTGCTGCCGGAGGAACAGCGCGGGCACGCCGTTCCGCCCTTCGTAATGGGCCGCGACGATGCTGCGACCGGTCTCCTGCTGTCGGGAAATTAGCCGCCTGATCACGTCTGCCGAAAAGCCCGGTTGATCGCACAGCGCGATGATCGCGCCGTCCACCGAGCGGGAGAATTGCTGGAGCGTGGCGATGCCGGTGCGGAGCGAGGAAGCCATGCCTTCGGCCCACGCGGGATTTTCGACGACGAGCACGGGATGCTTCGCGAGCAGCGGGCGGATCAGGTCGGCGGAGGCGCCGAGAACGACGATCACCGGCCAGGCGCTCGACGCCAGCGCGGCCTCGACGGCGCGTACGACGAGTGGCTGACCTGCGAGTGGCAGCAGTTGCTTGGGCTGGCCCATCCGCGTGGACGCACCGGCGGCCAGCACAATCACGCCGAACCGAAACGCCCCCAGATGAGGGGAAGAGGCAGAGGGTTTTGCGGGATCAGCCATGAATCGGTTTCTCCCGTTCGCGCAGCGGTCGGGCATCGCGTCCGCCGAGCGAGGCTTGGATCTCGGCGACGATGCTCAGGGCGACTTCCTGTGGCGAGTCGGCGCCGAGATCGAGCCCGACCGGTGCGTGAAACCGGCCTAAGCGCTGGGGAATGGGGTGCACCCCTTCGTTGGCGAGATCGGCGAGAATTCGCGTCGCCCGTTTCTTCGGCCCCAGCAGGCCGACGTAATTGAGGGTCCTTGCGAACAGCTGCTTCAGGATCGGAACATCGTGGACGTAGCGGTGCGTCATGACGACGGCGCAGGCGTCGGCTGGTGGCGCACATGGCTCGACCAGCCGGGCGGCGGGCGCGACCACCAGCCGATCCGCGGTGGGAAACCGATCTGGAGTCGCGAATTCGGCTCGCGGATCGGCCACGATCACCTGCCAGCCGAGGACTTTGGCCAGTTGCACCAGCGGTTGGGCGTCGTCGCCCGCGCCGAACACATACAGTGCCGGGGGCGGATGAAGCGTCTGACGGAAAACACCTGCGCCTCCCGTGACGTCCGGCAACTCGCTCGCCAGTCTCGTGCCGAGCTGAGCCGGGTCATCGGCTCGCCACACCACGGCAAGGTCCGTGGTGTGCCGATGCTCGAGGTTGCGCTGGAGGATCGTCGCCCACGCGGGCGGCGCGGAGAGGTTTTCTAAAAACACGTCCACGACGCCGTGGCATCCCAGCCCGACACCCCAGACGAGGTCGTTTTCAGACGTGGTGTCGTAGGTCACCACCTTCGGCTGGCCGGTGCGGACGATCTCGGCAGCGTGCGTCCGAACATCCTCCTCGAGGCAGCCGCCGCTGATCGACCCAAGACGTTCACCGGTGGCATCAATCAACAGTCGCGCTCCCGCCCGCCGATAGGAGGATCCGGCCACGGAGACCAAGGTCGCCAACACCGCCGGATAGGTGCGGCGATCGAGCAGCCGATGAAGCAGGGTGGCCAGTTCGTGCACGGTGAGGGTCGCGTGGTAATCGTGACCGGCGGCCGGCTCAACGGAAAACAGCAGCCCCCGGGCGCGGCGGTGGCTTTGGTGCGGTCTGCTCGGTTCAAAAGCGGAAGAACATAACTTCCCTGCCTTTCGGCTTATTATTTTGGCAGCTCAACGTATTTGTTGATTTTCTCGAAGGGGCTGTTCACCGTCGGACTCTGGCTTGGGCTTTTCGTCAGCCAACAACACCACACAACACAAACTATGAACCTACTTCTTCACCGGAAGTTGCGGGTTGGTCTCTCGCTTTGCGCGTTGACCGGCCTATTGGCGGTTGTCAGCGCGAACGCGCAGACGACAGCCACTGAAACGCAGGAAGAACAGAAAACGATCACGCTCGAAAAGTATGACGTCACCGGCTCCCGCATTCGGCGGCTCGATGCCGAGACGGTCAGCCCTGTGCTGCAGATGACGGCGCAGGAGATCTCCATCAAGGGCTTCACGACCTTGGGCGATGCGTTGCGCGCGATGCCGTACAACAGCGGCCAGGCTCTGACGCCCACGGATTCGGGCACGAGCTTCACGCCGGGCGTCAGCACGATCAATCTGCGCGGCTTGGGCAACAACAGCACCCTGGTGCTGATCAACGGCCGTCGTGGTGTGCCCTATGCCTCGCCTGGTTTCAACGGATTCCAGACGGTGTTCGACATGAACAGCATCCCTGCTGCGGCCATTGAGAGCGTCGAGATCCTCAAGGACGGCGGGTCCGCGCTTTACGGCTCGGATGCGGTCGCCGGCGTGGTGAACGTCAAGCTTCGCCGCGATTACGAGGGCCTCTCGAGCACGGTACAGATTGGCGATTACTTCAACACGGGCGGCTTCTTTAAGAAGGCTTCGGCGGTGATCGGCACGTCGTCGGCCAAGACCAGCGTCGTCACCGCGCTAAGCTGGGAGCAACGGGATGCGGTGTTTGCGCGCGATCTCTATTACACGCGCAACGCGGACAAGATCGAGTTCAAGAACAAGGGGCACGCCTACTGGACGGTGCACAATCTCCAGGGCTCGGGCTACAACACGCCGCAGGAGTACTTCACGGCGATGGAGCTCACCGATCCGGTGAATGATCTCGGGCTGGGCGACAACACCTCATCGCGCGGCTACCCCGGCCGCGCGTATGTCGGCGGGCGGGCTTACACGTTCACGAATCCCACCAGCACGCCGACCGTCGCAGGTGCGACGCCTGGCACCAACTGGTACAATTACCAGGTGGAAAACGGGCTCTTCCCCGAATACCGACAGCTGTCGTTCTACACTTCGCTGCGCTACGACGTGAATGAGAAGCTGTACGCGTTTGCGGAAATGTCGTTCTCCCGGATGCAGACCGAGGTGAACTCCGCCTCCACGCCGGCGGATTTGGAAAACTCCCACGGCCTCACCACCGGTTCGGCCAACGTGAACCCAACCAACTCGCCCGGCACGTCGGAGTCCGAGTGGGGTCTGCATATTCCCGCCTACAACCCGTACAATCCGTGGGCGGTCGACATCTTCCGCGGCAACCGCCGCATGTGGGAAAACGGCCCGCGCATCAACGACGTCACGTCTGACACCCCGCGTTTCCTCGTCGGTTTGGGCGGCACGCTCGCCAACGACTGGACCTGGGAGTTCGGCGCGATGTATTCGAAGAATACGGTCGACAACCTGAATCGCGGTACGGTGCCCGACTACCGCCTGCAGCAGGCGCTGATGGGTCTGACGCGTCAGGGTGACGGCTCGCTGAGCTGGGATCCGACCACGCCGCAGGCCGGCCGCGTCTATTACAACTGGTTTGGTGAGAATGAGGCCGCCATGGCGAATTTCCTGACGGTCGACAATCCCAACCAAGCCTACCTCGAGTACAAGAACTTCGATATTTCCACGACGGGCTCGGTGTTTGAAAGCCTGCCCGCCGGCGCGATCGGCGTCGCGGTCGGTGCCGAGCACCGCCAGGAGAAGTTCGGCAACGTCAAGAGTGATCTCAACGCCACCGGTAACGTGCTCGGCGGTAGCGAAGGCACGAGCAGCTACGGCACGCGCGAGCTGACGGCGATCTACGTGGAGGCCGATATTCCACTGCTGAAGAACGCCCCGCTCGCCAAGTCGCTCGAGCTGCAGGTCGCCGGTCGCTACGAAGACTACAGCGATGACGGCTTTGCCCGTCAGGCCCGGCCGAAGCTCGGCCTCAAGTGGCGGCCGCTCGACTGGCTGGTGGTGCGCGGCTCGTACGCAAAGTCGTTCAAGGCGCCGGACATGGCGTACCTCTACACGTCGTCGCAGACGAGCTTCACCTCGTCGCAGATCCTCGACCCGGTCACGGGCAGCGAGATCGATCAGCTCCAGATCGTCACCGGCGGCAATCCGAACCTCGCGCCGGAGCTGACGGATACCTACTATGCAGGCGTTGTGATCTCGCCCCGCGGCAAGCTCGATGGGCTGAACGTTTCGGTCGACTGGTTCCAGTTCGACCAGAAAAACCTGCTCGCCCAGCTGAGCGATTTCTATGGGTACAACCAGTTCCTCTCCGAGGCGGCGGCGGGCAACTCACTCTTTGCCGACAAGGTCGTCCGCGACCAAAGCGGCGAAGTGCTCTTTATCCGTGACGACTACGCCAACATCTCGACCGGCAAATACGCCGGCATGGACGTCGACGTGAACTACACCTGGAAGTCCGGTACCTGGGGCACGATCTTCGCCGGGATTCAGGTTACCTGGATCGACCAGCTGCTCACCGACGGTGACAATCTCGTCGGCGGTTATCTGGTCCCGCGGCTGAACGGCACGTCCACGATCTCCTGGAACAAGGGCGACTGGGGCGTGAACCTGTTCGGCGTGTTCCGTGGTCGGCGTGAGTATCACGCCCTCTATGGCTCGCTCGCGGCCGAAGAGGACCTGTATTACAACTACGACATCAAGTCGCAGTATACCCAGAACGTTTCTGTCACGTATCGGGGCTTCCGCGATCTTGAACTGTCAGTCGGCGTGAACAACATCTTCGACCAGCAGCCGCCGCTGGACTTCTTCGATGGCACCGGAACGACCTCCGGCGTCAACGACCCGGAGCCCGCCTTCTGGTATATGCGGGCCGAGATGAAGTTCTGACCACGGACCATTGCCAACTCTCAGCCGCGCCTCCCTTGGGGGCGCGGCTTTCTTGTTTACTGCGCTCGCGCGGCCCGATTGCCAGCGTCTCGAAGAGGTCCGCGGCCCGGCCCGTCGGATCACGGCCGCTCCATCCTTGCCTCGTCGGTGGGGAGTGGTTCGCTCGGAAGTCTGAGATGACACCGTCAAAAACTGGTTTGGGATGTGTGGTGCAGTGGGTGGCTTGCGGACTCGCCCTGGGGCTGGCACAGGTGACGCTTGGGGCCGCTCCCTCTTTGCGCGAGATGTTGTCGGCGGAGGAGTTTGAACGGGCAGGACTTCACAAGCTGACTCCCGCCGAACTCGAGTTCCTGAGCGCCCGGCTGCTTCCGACCGCACCGGTCGCGTCTGGCGCTGCGGCTCAACCCGCATCGGTTTCGTCGCCCGCCGCCCCGGCGAGCGCCGAGCACGCGCCGGGCCCCGAGCGGGTGCCGTCGAGCGACAGCGAAGCGATCGTTGCCGACACGTTCGGTCGGGAGAAGCAGGTTCAGGCCGAACTGGAAAAGAAGCAGCCTGCTGCTCGCGAGCTCCAAACCCGGATCAGCGGCGTCTTCACGGGCTGGACGGGCCGAACGGTGTTCCGTCTCGATAACGGCCAAGTGTGGCAACAGGTCGACCCCGGCGTGTTTTCGGTCAACCTGGAGTCCCCCGTCGTGACGGTCCGCAAAGGACGATTCGGCGCCTTTTATCTCGGCGTTGAAGGCTACGGGTCACAGGTGAAGGTGAAGCGGCTCCAGTAAGCTCGCATCGCTTGCCACCGCGCAGCGGAAGGGTTTGGACGATGGGCGTTCGCGGGCGCCGTTTGCGCAACGCATGTGCGCCGGACCTCCGGACAGGCAAGGGTTTGCCATTCATCCCGCTCTCGTTCCAATCAACCTAGCAGCATCGACCTCGGCCAGCACACAGTTACGGTTCATCCCATGAAGTCCTGTCGTCTTCTCTTGATTTTCGTTGCGTGCACCGCTGCGGCGGCCTTGGCGCGGGCGGAAGACAGCCTGATCCCGATCGAGCACTTCGTGCGCGATCTCACGTTCGATGAGATCAAGGTGTCTCCGGACGGAAGCAAGGTCGCCGCGCTCTCAAAATGGAAGGAGCACCTGAACCTTTACGTGATCGATCTGAAAACGAAGGAGCCGAAGATGCTCACGGGCCTGACCACGATGAGCGTGGGCGGCGTGCATTGGGTGGGGAACAACCGGCTGATCTTCACTGGGGTGAAGGACGGCAGTCTCACAGGTGGGCTGTTTGCCATTGATGCGGATGGCAAAAACTCGCGCGCGCTCAACGAGAGCGCCGAGCAGCAGGGCAGTCGTGGCTCCCACGTGTACCGGGATGTCGAGATCATCAGTCGGTATGGCAAATCAACCGACGAGATATTGGTGGCTTCGAACGAGCGCCGACTGCAGGAGCCGGACGCCTATCGGATGAACGTGCACACCGGCAAGAAGCGGCTGGTGGCGATGAACCCGGGCAAGGTGCGGCGCTGGGTGGCCGACAACGCCGGCGCGGTGCGCATCGGCTACGGGTTCTACGGCGGTGAGCATTTTCTCGTCGCGCGCAAGGGCGCCAGCGGCGTGTTCAAGGAAATCAAGCGCTGGAAATTCCGCGACGGTCGTTGCGAGCCGCTCGCGTTCGATCAGGAAAACCGGTTGGTCTACGTGCGCAGCACGCTGGGCCGCGACACCGCCGCCATCGCGCTGCTGGATCCGGAAACCGGCGAGATCGTGAAAGAACTCTTCCATGACGATGTTTACGACGCCGAAGACGTCGTCCGACACCGAAGCACGGGCGATCTGCTGGGCTTCGCCATCGAGCGCGAGAAACCCGGCCGTGTCTGGGCGATCGACGGGATGAAGAAGCTGCAGGCGCTCACGGATGAGGCGCTGCCCGACACGCTCAACCTCTTCTACAGCTACAGCGACGACAACCGGTGGATCGTGGTGGAGGCTTTCAGCGATCGCGACCCGGGCACATTCTACATGCTGGATACGCGCGAGCTGACGCTCGAGAAGCTCGTCAGCCGAGCGGACTGGATCAAACCGGAGCAGATGGCGGCGATGAAGCCGGTCCAATTTGTCACCCCGGACGGCTTGACGATTCACGGCTACCTTACACTGCCGCCAAATTCGTCCGGCAAGAACCTCCCCCTGATCATCAATCCGCACGGTGGACCGCAAGCGCGCGACGAGTGGCGTTTCTGGCCGGAGGTTCAGTTCCTCGCGAGCCGCGGCTACGCGGTGCTGCGAATCAACTTCCGCGGATCGATCGGCTACGGACGCAAATTTGAACAAGCTGGGTTCGGCGAGTGGGGCCGCGCGATGCAGGACGACATCACCAACGCCGTCAAATGGGCCATTGCCGAGGGCATCGCCGACCCCAAGCGCGTCGCCATCTACGGCGCGAGCTACGGCGGATTCGCCACGATGGCGGGACTCGCCTTCACCCCGGACCTGTATTGCTGCGGAATCAACTACGTCGGCGTGACCGACATGAAGCTGCTGCTCGATACGATTCCCGACGGCTGGGAGGATAGCCGTGCGGAGCTCAATGCGATGACGGGCGACCCCAAGAAGGACTTGGAGCGCATGGAAGCGGCTTCGCCGATGCGGCACGTCGACAACATCCGGGTGCCGGTCTTCTTCGCTTATGGCCGGCTCGACGAGCGGGTGGATATCGATCACGGCACCGAGATGGCCGCGAAGCTTCGGCGCAAGGGGATCCCGGTGGTCTGGATGGAGCGCGAGGATGAAGGCCACGGTTACCGCAAAAACGAGAACCAAATCGCGTTCTATACAGAAATGGAAAAGTTCCTTGCGACGTATCTGATCCCGGCCGGCAAGGTGAAGCTCGGCGATCTCAAGACCATCGAGATGCCGGCGCTTGAGAAGTAGCCGGCGGAAGGTGTAGAGCAGTTGGGTGGCTGCCCTGTGCTACGCCAAGTCGGCTGGGGCGTGGGGCAGCGACCGCACTGGGGAGTTGTGCTGGAGATTTTCCTGCGCAGCTTGACGGGCCATGCGCGTCGGATATCCGCCCGTGGTTTCATGACCTCGTTTCCAACCCCAGCTTGGTTACGTCGGCACCTGCCCCAGACCGCCGCTCCGTTTCCCCTTCGGCTCCAGATTGGCTTTGGGGCGGTGGCGGCGGCTTTGTTGGGAATCGGCTACGTGCTGGAACACTACTTCGCCCGGGCTTTGGTTGAGGCTCCCTGGGGGGCGAGTTCACGCGGCTGGGATTCGATCGCTTGGTTCGTCTGGCTGATGGCTGCGCCGGCCGTTCTGGTGCTGGTGCTGCGATTCCCGCTCACCCGCGGCGACCTCGCTCGCAACCTCCCAGGATCTGTCGTGGCTGCGGCCACGCTCTATGCGGCGGTGGTCGGGGCTCGCTTCGCGTTGCGGATGCTGCTGCAACCCTGGACGGATTCCGCTGACAAGCTGGCGTTCGACTGGCCGACCTTCTGGGCATTCAACCTCGCCGCGCTGCCGATGGACTTTCTCACGTTTGGCGGCTTCCTGGCGGCGGCGATCGCCATCGACTACTACCGGAGGCACTGTGAGCACGCGGAGGAAACACTGGCGCTACGGCTGCGTACGGCCCAGCTCGAGTCCGATCTGGCGCGCGCGGAACTCACCGCGCTGCGCGGGCAGTTGCACCCCCATTTCCTGTTTAACAGTTTCAACGCGGTCAGCACGCTCGTGCGGCAGGGGCGGCACGAGGCGGCCATCGAGACGATTGCCCAATTGAGCATGTTGCTCCGACTGGCGATGGAGCGCACGGGGCAGCAGGAGTTGCCGCTCGAAACCGAGATCGATTTCGTCCGGCGTTATCTCGAGATCGAGAGGATTCGGTTTGGCGAAAAACTACAGGTGGAAATCTCGGTTGAGCCGGAAGCGAACCGGGCGCTGGTGCCGAACTTTTTGTTTCAACCGCTGGCGGAAAACGCGATCAAGCATGGCATCTCCCGGCGGACGGTACCGGGCCGGGTGCACATCGCCGCCGTACGCGCCGCGGATCGCTTGATGCTCGTGATCGAGAACGACGGGGCTCCGCAGGCGTCGCCGGGGGCCGGCGCAGAGACTCGAGCGGGCGGCGTGGGTCTCGCGAATACGCGGGCGCGATTGGAAAAAATCTACGGCTCCGATTACGATCTGGAGATGATTCCCCAGACGGACGGCGGAATGCGGATCCAGATCAACTTGCCCTGGCGGGCATCACCCCTGCTTTGATGTGAAAACCATCCGCGTGCTGATTGTCGACGATGAGCCACTGGCTCGCGAAGGTTTGGCTTTGATGGCGGGCGCCGATCCAGCCGTGGCGGTGATTGGACAGTGCGCGGACGGTCTGACGGCGGTTACGCAGATTCGAGAGCTGCGGCCGGATCTGCTCTTCCTCGATGTGCAGATGCCCGGACTCGACGGTTTTGAAGTGTTGGCGGCGTTGCCCCCCGCCGAGCGGCCGGCGGTCATTTTTGTGACGGCATTCGAACAGCATGCGATCCAAGCCTTCGAGGTCTGTGCGGTCGATTACCTGCTCAAGCCGTGCAGCGATGCCCGCTTCGCGAGCGCACTGCTCCGGGCCAAGGAAGGGATACGGCAACGACATCTTGGCCAGCTGAGCGCCCGGCTCGAGCAGTTGCTCGAGTACGTGCGGAATCTTGAATCAGGCGCGTCGCCCCAGGCGGCGCGGGTGGCCGAGATCCAGCCCACGGCGCCGGAGCCGGCCAACCGCATTGTGGTGAAAGCGGACGGCGCTCTCCACTTCATCAAGAAGCAGGATGTGCTCTGGATCGAAGCCCAAGGCGACTTTGTGAAGGTCCAGACGGCGACCAAGACACAGCTGGTACGCGAGACCCTCCAATCATTCGAACGTAAACTCGACCCCGCCAAGTTCCTGCGGATTCACCGATCGTTCGTGGTCAATCTGGACCACGTGCGGCGGGTGGAGACGGCGCTTTATGGGGACTATTCGGTGTTCATGGCCGACGGTACGAAACTGCGATTGAGCCGGAACTATCGCGGGAAACTAAAGACACTCCTTCGTCCTGCGGGATCGAAGTAAGTCCGGCCGCAGCCAGATTCAGCCGGCCTCCGGGCGGACTTGCCCTTGCACTGGCGAACGAGACTGGACGAGAAATGCCAAACTTGGGCTCGTCTTGCGAGGCTGGGGCGGGTGGCGACACCTCGAGCGTTTCGACGTACTTTTTAAGCGTTCTGTTTCCCGTATCTAGCATCTCGTCGATATGACGTTGTGACGAGGTGATTTGCGGATACCTAGCAGGCAAACACGCGATATCGTGTTGAACACAAACGTGGCGGCGCCCGACCGGCCGCGCACACACACCACAACTACCACGACTATGAACAAACTCCGTTCGCGGAAGTTTCTGGCGGCGCCTTTTTTGATTTTGGCCGTCGGCTTGCTTCCCACCCTGGGCTTCGCCGAAGAGAGTGCACCGGCGGAAGAATCCCAAGACTTGGTCCGGCTGGAAAAATACGAGGTGACCGGCTCCTACATTCCGTATTCCGCGGAAGCACCGGCGGTCCCAGTGCGCATCGTCAACACGGCCGACATCGAAGCCACGGGCCAGGTAACTGATTTGCTCGAGGTCATCCGCAAGTCCGTGCCGCAGTTCGTCGGCAACGGCAACATCGGCTCCTCAAACTCGAACATCGGTGGCGGTTCCACCAACGGCGGCTCGCGCGTCCAGTTGCGCAACGTGCAAACGCTGGTGCTCGTCAACGGTCGCCGCGCGGCGTTCTCGCCGGTGTCGGCGGTGGGCGGCTTCGACTTCGTCGACGTCAACTCCATTCCCGTCTCGGCCGTCGAACGCATCGAGGTCCTGAAGGACGGCGCGTCCGCGCTCTACGGTTCCGATGCCGTTTCCGGCGTCGTGAACATCATTCTGAAAAAAGACTACGAGGGCGCCGAGGTCGGCGGCCACTATGCGTTCGCGAAGCAGTTCGGCTCCGTGTGGGAAGAGCGCTCCGGGCGCACCACGGTCGGCGCGCGGACCGGCGACGGCAAAACGTCCGTCACCATCTCGGCCGAGTGGACCCGCAGTGATCCGCTGTTCCAGAACGAGCGCGCGTTCTCGTTCGACCAGACGGGCAAGACCAGCAGCTTCGCCGGCGTCGTGAATTACTACGGCGCGGAGAGCGGCAACTTCCTGCTCGCACCGGGCGCCACGCCCCCGCTCAACACCGACATGACGGGCGCGGAACTCGTCGCCGCCGGCATCTACACCAAGCCGGACGTGCCGATCTCGTCGCTGTTCAACCTCTCGCCTTACGTCACGCTGGCGCTGGGCAACGAGCGCAATGCGGTCGTCGCCGCCGTCAGCCACAAGCTCACCGACAACATCGAGCTGTTCGGCGACCTGCTCTACTCGAAGACCTCGACATTCTACCAGCTGGCCGCCCAGCCGATCGTCGGCATGCCGATCTTCGCCAAGGACGTCGACAACTTCGGCGTGCTGCCCTTCGCCTACACGATGCCGCAGCAGGCCCAGAATCCGTTCGACGACTATGTGCTCGTCCGCAACCGCTTCGTCAGCAATCCGCGCAAGTATTTCAGCGACACCGACACCCTCCGTGGCGTGCTCGGCGCGCGCGGCGAATTCGGCGCCTACAACTGGGAAGTCGGCGCGAACTTCAATGACGTCGACCAGCTCTACCGCAACGAGAACGTCATCAATCGCGTGAACCTCGCAAACGCGATCGACAACAACCAGGTGAATCTCTTCGCCCGGACGCAGGATCCCACGCTGCTGCAGCAGGCGAACATCTTCGGCACCGCGTACTCGAAGAACAAGAGCTCGCTGATCAGCTTCGACGGCCGCGTCACCGGCGAGTTCGCCAACGCGCTGCCCGCCGGCGCCATCAAGTTCGCCGTCGGCGCGGAGACGCGGCGCGAAACCCTCTCGGGCAAGCCGGACTCTGGCAGCTTCACCGTCTCGGATCCCGCCAGCCCGCTCTTCGGTTCGCCCTCGCTGTGGGACGGCGCCACCACGAGTGACAACTTCAATGTCGACCGCTCCGTGGATTCGTTCTTCGCCGAGCTCCGCATCCCGGTCGTGGCGCCGACGCAGACGGTCCCGGGCTTCTACACGCTCGACGTCGATGCCGCGCTGCGGAAGGACTTCTACAGCGACACGGACGATCCGCTCGTCCCGAAGATCATGCTCCGCTGGTTCCCGGTGAACGACCAGTTCGCGGTTCGCGCCGCCTACTCCGAGTCATTCTCGGCGGCCAGTCTCTACTCGCTGTTCGGGCCGACGGGCGTCGGCTTCAGCGAGCAGCCGATCGGCCTCGAGTTCGTCGATGGTCGCGTCATGGACGACAACGTCGACCAGGCCTTTCTCCGCGTGCTGTCGAATCCGCAGCTCAAGCCGGAGACGGCAAAGAACTACAACTTCGGCGTGATCTTCTCGCCAAAGGCCGTCAAGGGCCTGAACATCGAGTTGAACTACTTCCTGATCAAACAGGATGACATCAGCGGCTCCGTCAACGACCTCACGATCCTGCAGGACGTCGAGACGAACGGCGCCTCCTCGCAGTATGCGAACCGCGTTCGCATCAATTCGTTCAACGGTTCGGCCATCACCGGGCCGGGCCAGATCAGCGCGGCGTTCGACGAGGCCGGCGGTTCGATGACCCGGGTGTTCATCACGAACTTCTCGGAGAACTTCGTCTCGGCGAAGCAGGACGGCGTCGACTTCACGGTCGACTACGTCTTCGACGTGCCGAACGTCGGCAAGTTCAACATGGTGTTGAACGGCCTCTGGTTCAATCGCTTCTCGGTCGAGGATGAGGACTACGTGGGCACCACCAACGGCCGTTCCGTCCTCAACGGCGGCACGATTCCGGAGTGGCGGGGCAATTTCCGCACGGAAATGACGCGCGGCAATCTACTGCTCGGCGCGACGATCGACTACATCCCGAGCGTGACCGACACCGGCGCCTCGGAGACGGCCACCGATGTCGCGGCGGATCGTCACGTGGAGTCCTACACGAGCGTCGACCTCTACGTCGGCTACAACTTCAAGGGCCGTGCGGGCTGGACGCGTTATCTCGACGGACTTTCGGTCCGCGTGGGCGCGATCAACGCCTTCAACGAGCACGTGCCGATGTCGATGGCCTCGTGGACCGATGCCAATGCCGACACCGCCACTTATGGCGCGTTGGGCCGCGCTTTCTTCGTGAACGCGAGCTACAAGTTCTAAGTCGCGCGCAGGGCTGATTTGCAAATCGAAGGCCGGGAGCATTTCACTCCCGGCCTTCTCCTTTTTGGAGCCTCGGCTCCCTTCCACCATGACTCGCCTGTTCCGTTGTCTACCTGCGCTGGCCTTCATCACTGCCGCCGCGTTCGCGGCCGAGCCGCCGCCGAAACTACCGATCGAAGCGTTTTTCCGGACGCGGGAGCTGACGCAGCCGCGGCTGGCGCGCGACGGTTCCAAGGTCGTCTTCCTCGTCCGCAACGACCCCAAGCGGCAGTCGATCGCGGTTTACGACGTGAAGACGGGGAAAGGGGGAATCGTTTTCGTGCCGAATGACTACAACGTCGACTTCGCGTTCTGGAAGGGCGACCGCATCGTGTTCGGCGGCGATGTTGGCGGCAACGAGTCCTACGCGCTGCGCTCGATCAAGGCCGATGGCTCCGACATCAAGGACCTCAGCGAGTCATGGCAGAAGTATCAGCGGGCGACGAACCCCCTGGTCGGAGGCATCGGAGGCTCGGTGTTCTCGCGGTTGCCACAGGACGACAATCATATCCTGATTACCGGATACGGCGTGCGCCGCAACAGTGCGGGGGAATTGGAGGCCGCGGGCGAGCCCGGGTTCTATCGGCTGAACATTCACACCCGTCGGCGCGATCGTGTGGAGGTGCTGAATGATCGCGCGACCGGCTACTTTGTCGACGATCAGTCCGGCACGGTGTTCGGGCGCACGATCCAGGCGGGCACGGAGGAGATTCACGAAATCAAGGACCTCAACGGCAACTATCGTCAGGTGGGCCGCTATCCCGGCTCCAGCGCGCCCATCAGCTTCACCGGCCTGCTGCCCGGCGAAAAGATGGCGATCATGGAGGTGCGCAGCCCCAACGATCACGATCGCGGCGCGCTGTATGCCTTCAACCGGGCGACGATGCAGCGTGAAAAGCTGCTCTACGAACCGCCCGTCGGCGAGATGGTGGCGACCAAGCGGCGGCCCGACGGCCGGATTGTCGGCATTACCTACGAGGCGGAGAAGCCGGTCACCGACTGGTTCGATCCCGCGTGGGCGCGGATCTACGGCAGCCTGAAGCAGACGTTTCCAGGCAAGCAGATCGTGATCGTCGACTCGACGGAGGACCTGAAGATCCACGCGGTCTTTGTCTATAGCGACCGCGAGCCGGGCACCTACTATCTTTTCGATGCCGCGACGCCGGTGATCACGCCGCTGGGCCGGGTGAATCCGATGATCGATCCGGAAAAAATGGCCGATCGCGAACCGATCAAATATCAGGCGCGCGACGGATTGGAAATTCACGGATACCTGACCCGCCCGGCGGGACAAAAGGACCGCAAGCACCCATTGGTGCTCCTGCCCCACGGCGGTCCGTTTGGCATTCGCGATTCTTGGGATTTCGATCCCGAGGCCCAGTTCCTCGCGAACCGTGGGTATGCCGTGCTCCAGGTCAACTACCGCGGCTCCGGCGGCTACGGCGCCCGCTTCCAAGAATCGGGCAAGCATCAATGGGGGCGCAAAATGCAGGACGACCTCACGGATGCGGTGGCGTGGGCCATTGAGGAGGGGATTACCGTCAAGGACCGCGTGGCGATCTACGGAGCCAGCTATGGCGGCTACGCGGCGCTCGCCGGACTGGTGTTCACGCCGGAGCTCTACCGGTGCGGCATCAACTATGTCGGTGTCTCCGATCTGCGGATTCTGGTGCGACCCAACGAACAGAAAGGGCGGTTTTTCGATCTGTTCACGCGTGAGTGGATCGGCAGCGATGGCAACGATCTCTGGGAACGCTCGCCGCTTGCGCATGTGGAGAACATCCGCGTTCCGAGCATGCACGCCTACGGTGAAAACGATCCCCGGGTCGACATCGGTCACTGGACCCAGCTCGAGTCAGAGCTGAAAAAATACGATAAGCCCTACGTTTACCTCCGCGAACGCGACGAAGGTCATGGGTTCGAAAACGAGCAGAGCCGGATCAAATTTTACGCGGCACTCGAACGTTTCCTCGACCTGAACATGCTCGCGGAAGGGAAGGTCACGCTGGGCGAGCTCAAGGCGATCGAGATGCCTGCGAAAGAGTAGTGCCGGTTACGGCGAAAACCGCAGCGGCAACGCCGCGGTGTTGCGCGTCCAATCAAAGACAGGCCAACCGCGTCGCGCCGCAGGATTGCCGAGCCTGCGCCACTGCCCGCGTAGTCCGCGAGCCGGCAGGACCGCCGATCCGTTGGTCAGCGCGATGGCGCCGACTTTGACCTCGCCGACCCCGCGGACGAACAGCCGCAGGATCGGCAGCCGCTCGCGAGCGCCGTCCCAGTCGACCGGCGCGGCGTGTTCGCGCACGAACGGACCGCGCGGCCGGGCGGCCGCGCTCTGAAACTCGATCGTGTAGCACGACTGGAGTGTTTGCCAGGAGCCGTCCGGCTGCTGCTGCTCGATCCCGACCAGCTGAACCGCCGGCGCAAAATTCCACACCCGGTAGCAGATCTGCCATTCACCTCCAAACAGGCGCTTGCCTTGACGCAACGCGCGTAGTCGCGCGGCATCGGCGTGCACGATCTGCTCATTCGGGCTCGCGACGCGTGGATCGCGGGTTCGTCCCCACATGACGCGGGCAGCATGCAGCGCAGGGGGAATCGAGGACTGAAGAGCACGAAGGGGGAGCGCGGGCGCCCCGCCCGCGTCAGCGTTCCGGAGCGGGCGGGACGCCCGCGCTCCCAGGGCGGCTAGCTTGCGCAGAGCATAATCACGCACTGCGAGATAATGTCGGAACTCCACGCTCGCCTGCATTGGCCCAGGCGCTTCCGCGCGTCGGGCCTGTTGAACCATTCGCGCGAAATGTCGTTCTTCCGCGCGGTAGCCAGCGAGTGGTTCGCGCCGCGAGAGCGTGTCCCAGCGCTCGTTGATCTGCCAACGCGGATAGCCGGCAAACGGAAACCGATCGCACGCGAAGGCGACATCGGCCCATTGGTGGTAGGGCGGATTATCCTTAATCCGCCGGGTTCGCCGTGCGCCCGGAGAACTGAGCGGCGCGTTAGGGATAACGCGCCCTACCCTGGAAAACGCTCGCGCGAAACCGCGCGCTAGCATCTCGCGAGGTTCCGTCACGCCGGGGTCGAGCCATAGGCAAGCCGCAGCGGCATCGATCGCGGTGGTGAGCTCAAGCGCGAGCCGGTTCGGTTCCCAGCCGGTCATCAGGAAACCCGCTGCGCCGATCCGCTGCGCGTGCTGCCACCAGGCGACGATGTTGCCGAGCCGATCACCGAAGTGCGGCAACGGCTCGTGGCGAAAGGCACCATTCATCGGACAGCCGTAAAGCTGGATCCCGCGGCGGCGGAGTGGGGTGGCAATATCGACTTCCGCAAAGTTGAACAATTCGACGCGCGGCCAGCGGCGGAACGCGTGATAGTACCATTCGTAAGCCGTGATGCCGGTCGGCAGCAGCGGAATCGCCTCCGGCAGGAAGTAGAGCATGTCGGCCCACATCCCCATCTCCAGTCCGAGCGCCTGCGTGAGCCCGTGGAGCCGGTTCACGTAGCGGGCGAAGTGGGCGGCGCGCCCGATCCGCGCGATTTCTTTTCGGCTCAGCGGGTGCCGGCCGAGATGAAATGACTCGTCGAGCCCGACGTGCACCTTGCCCGCGGTGCAGAACGGCGCGACGTCCCTCAGCAGTAATTCAGCAATCTCCAGCGTGCGTGGATGCAGCGGGCAAATCTGCCCACGCTCGAGTGGCGACCCGTCCGCGGCGCGGAGTTCGTTCAGGTCGCGCAGCTCGGGTACCTTGATGAGATATTGCGTGTGGCCGAGCAGATTGACGATCGGCACGACCTGGATCCCCGCACGAGACGCCGCGTCGACCAACTGCCCGACCTGCCGCCGGCTGTAGGCGTCGCGCCGCGCGACGCGGCGTAGGCTCGGATACTCGATCGCGTCCTCCAGGTGCAGATAGAGTTCCTGGTAACCCCAATCCGCGTAACGCGGCAGCTGTGCGAGCAGCCAGTCGAGTCGCTCGACCTGCCGGGCGAGGTCCCATTGAAACGCGCGGATCATCGCCGTCGAGTCATGGCGGAGTGGAAGCCTGCGCGCAACAGCGGCCGCACCGCGGAGCAGTGGCGGTGCGGCTTGCCGCGTCCGCGTTCGCTAGGAAATCTGCCAGGGCTGCAGCAAAGGCGTCCCGGCAAATTATGTATGGCAACTACCCGCGCTGCTGCTGGATCAGCTGCTCGAGCTTGCGCACATCGGCCGCGAACGAACGGATCCCATCGGACAATTTTTCCGTCGCCATCTGGTCTTCGTTCAACGCCCAGCGGAAAGATTTTTCGTCGAAGCTCACGCGCTTTACCTTCGCCTTTCGCGCGGCCTCCGGCTCCAGCTTGCGTTCCACCGGATCGGTCGACGCCGCGAGCTCTCCGAGCAACTTCGGCGCAATCGTCAGCAGATCGCATCCGGCGAGTTCCAGAATCTCGTCCTTGTTGCGGAAGCTCGCGCCCATCACCTCGGTTTCGTAGCCGAAGCGTTTGTAGTAGGTGTAGATTTCGCGAACCGAGTTTACGCCGGGATCGTCCGCCGGCGCGTAGTCCTGGCCGGTGCTTTTTTTGTACCAGTCGAGGATCCGACCGACGAACGGCGAGATCAGCTTCACCTTGGCCTTGGCGGCGGCCACCGCCTGGGGAAACGAGAACAACAGCGTCATGTTGCAGTTGATCCCCTCCTGCTGGAGCTTTTCCGCGGCGCGAATGCCTTCCCAAGTCGACGCGAGCTTGATGAGGATCCGCTCGCGCGGGACACCCTGCTTTTCGTAAAGCGCGATGAGCGTCCGCGCCTTCTCCATGCTGCCGACGCGGTCGAACGAGAGCCGGGCGTCGACCTCCGTCGAGACCCGCCCGGGCACGATCTTGAGAATCTCGGCGCCAAACAGGACGAGCAGCAGGTCGATGACCGCGGCGGGCGATGCGCCACTGCCGGCGTCCGTGATCGCCTTCTCCACCAAGTGCCCGTAGTCCGGCATCCCCGCAGCCTTGAGGATCAAACTGGGATTGGTCGTCGCATCGCGCGGCTGGTAGGATTTCATGCTGTCGAAATCGCTCGAATCCGCGACGACCGTGGTGAATTGCTTCAGCTGCTCGAGTTGGTTGGTGGGCATGGGAGTGGTGTGTGGCTGTACGCAGGGCGTTATGCCCCGGCGCATTTCCGGTCGCGGCATAAAGCCGCTTCTACGGTTCTGCCTTACTGTAGCTCGCCGCCGGTTTCCTGCAAACGGCGGCGCAACCAATCGAGTCCGCCCGCCTCATCGGCGAATGCCCCATCGAGCTGGGCCTCGAACGCGGCATCGAGCACCGGCTTGAACGCCGGGCTCGGGGCATAACCCAGCGCGATCAGATGCCGGCCGCCGACGAGCGGTTTTGGCGCAGCGCGTTCGAGCGCGAGCGCCTGAGCTTTCGCGCGCAGTTCGCCGATGAGCGCGATCGTTTCCGGCGACTCGAGCGGAGGTCGGCCGTTCGAATCGGCGATCATCACGAGCGCGAGATCGTCGATGGTCGCGGGGGCGAGTTTGCGGGCGAGCCGGCGCACCTGCGAATCGGAGTAGTTGTCCTCGCCGCCGGCGCCGTGGTGGTGCACGAGATGGTGAACCACCAACGCGCAGACGGGCGGGTCGAGTTCGAGCGGGGCGCCGATCCGCCGCAGAAATTCCTTCGCGATCGGACCGCCCGCGGGCTCATGACCGGGGCTGATCCAGCGGATCGCACCGCGTTTCTCGCCGCGCACCGTCGTCGAAGGCTTGCCGAAATCGTGCGCGAGCACGGCGAGCATCAGCAGTCGACGGCGCGCAGGATCGCTCGACTGCCATTCCGCATTCGCCGCGAGCGCGTCGACGCAGTGCTGCGTGTGGGTGAACACATCGCCTTCCGGATGCCACGCGGGTTCCTGCGGCGTGCCGCGTAGCCGCGCGACCTCGGGAAAATGTCGCAGCCAGTCGGTTTGTTCGAGCACGTCCAATCCGCGTGAAGGCTTGGCCGCTTTCGTTGCCCACTTTTCCCATTCGGCCCACACGCGTTCGACCGGAAGTTCTCCATAGGTGTCGGCGATCGTGCGGCACAACGCGGCGGTTTCCGGCGCAAGCTGCAGATCGAATCTTGCCGCCAGCTGAAACGCGCGCAGCACGCGCAACGGATCCTCGACGAACGCCGCGCTGGTATGTCGCAACACCCGCGCGCCGAGATCGCGCTGCCCGTGGTGCGGATCGATCAGCTCACCGGTGAACGGATCGCAAGCGATCGCGTTGATGGTGAAATCGCGTCGCGCCGCCGCATCGGCATCGCTGAGCTGCGGATCGGGCGCGACGGCAAACCCGCGATGGCCTGCGCCGGTTTTCGACTCACGTCGCGGCAGACTAAAATCGTATTCCGCGCCACTCGCGGCGCTGCGAACCTTGATCACGCCGAAACTGCGGCCCACGACGTCGGTCGCGCCAAACGGCGCCAGCGCGCGCTGCAGGGTTTCAAAGTCCGCGCCGGCCACCTCGACGTCGAAGTCCTTCGCCTCGAGTCCGAGCAGCCAGTCCCGCACGCCGCCGCCCACCAGCCGCGGACGGCCGATCCGGCGCACGGCTTCGAGCATTGCGCGTAGATCGGGGGGCAGTGGGAGCGGCGGCATGAACTAGGGTGGCACGGGCGTCTCGCCCGTGTCAGTCTGACTATTCCTTCACGGGCGGGACGCCCGTGCCACTTTCGCGTTTGCTCATGGCGGCCGGGATCAGCAGCAGCCAGCCGATGAGCAGGGCGATCCCGCCCAGTGGCGTGACCGGTCCCAACCACCGCGGCCCGCCCAGCGCCAGCCAGTAAAGCGAACCGGAAAAGAGCACCAGACCGACGACCCAGCTGAGCGCCGCCCAGGCTACGGGCTTGTTGTGGTCCGCGAGAACGCGCAACCAGACCGCCAGCGCGAGCAGCGCGATCGCGTGCAGCAGGTGATAGCGGGCTGCCGTCTCCCAAGGGAGGGTCATTCCGCGCGCCAGCAGCGTTTCCCGCAATCCGTGCGCGCCTGCTGCACCCAGCCCAACGCCACTGGCCCCCAGCAAGGCGGCGGCGATCATCGTAATCCGGTGGTTCATAGCGATAGGGTTGCACAACCTGACAGCAAAACAAGCCGCCGCATTGGTGCCCTCGGCCGCGTCTGAGCGTCGGCGAACCTCATCACGCACCCACGAGGAGTTATCGTCGGCGCACGCCATTTTCGGGTTGGCTTTGCCGGAAGCAGGCGGCGGGATGCTGAAATCGCCGCTTCGATTGGTTTCCCCTCGAAAACAGGGGTTGACAGGCTTCGGCGAAACCCTAGCTCTTGGCCTCTTTTCTCATGAAGACCTTCCTCGCCAAAAAGGAGACAGTGCAGCCGAAGTGGTATCTGATCGATGCCGCCGGCGTTCCGCTGGGCCGTCTCGCTGTGAAAGCCGCCAACATCATCCGCGGCCGCCACAAGGCAACCTACACGCCTACGGTCGATACCGGCGACTACGTCATCGTGATCAATGCCGCCAAGGTGGCGCTGACCGGCAAGAAGGAAGAGCAGAACGAGTACATGTTCTTCTCCGGCTTCGTCGGAGGCGAGAGCCGCCGCAAGGTTTCCCTCATGCGCGAACGGCACCCGGAGTTCATCATCGAGCACGCCGTCAAGGGCATGCTGCCGAAGAACCGGATCGCGGCGAAGATGCTGACGAAGCTGCGCGTGTTCGGCGGCGAGACTCACACGCACGAGGCCAACAATCCCGTCAAAGTCACCGTCTGATCTAGTCCATGAGCACTGTCGCCACGAACGTTTTCCTCGGCACCGGCCGCCGCAAGACCTCCACCGCCCGCGTTCGGATCACCGAAGGCACCGGCAAGCTGACCTGCAACGGTCGCGATTTCGAAAACTACTTTTCGCACGAAAACTTCGCGAAGCAGGCCTACGCGCCGCTGCTCACGGTTGATCTGCGCGACAAGATTGACGTGACGGTGAACGTCGCCGGCGGCGGCGTGGCCGGTCAGGCTGGCGCCGTGGCGCACGGCATCGCCCGGGCCCTGCAGAAGATGAACGGCGAGCTGCGGCCCGCGTTGAAGAAGGCGGGGCACATCAAGCGCGATCCGCGCGAGAAAGAGCGCAAGAAGGCCGGCCAGCCCGGCGCCCGCAAGCGCTTCCAGTTCTCGAAGCGCTAAGCGCTCGCGCGACATTCGATCGATTTTTCAACCGCCCGTGGCTCGCGCCCGGGCGGTTTTGTTTTGTTGGCGCGCCCTGCGGTTGGGCCACGGGCAACGCGTGCGTGGGAGCGCGGGCGTCCGCCCGCTCCGGACTGCGGCCGAGGGCGGCCGCGCTCCCACCCAGACGGCGTGCGTCGTGGCATGCACACCCGCGCAGATGCGTACGAGACGCCCACGCTCCCAGCTGGCCCGCGAAAACCTCTCCGGCTGATTCGCCTCCGGCCGAAAACCGCCTCGATTACGCGGCAGTTTCATCAATGCTCATCCTCCTATGAAAGTCGGCATCGTTGGTGCGTCCGGTTATTCCGGTGAAGTCCTCGTCAAGATCCTGCTCGGCCATCCGAACGTCACGCTGGCGGCAGTCACGTCGCGCTCGAACGCGGGCAAGCCGCTCGCCGCGGTGATTCCCGCGGTGCGGGGCATCGATCGCGGGCTGAAGTTCACCGACTCGGACGCCGCGGCCCTAGCCGCCAGCGACATCGACCTCTTCTTTCTCGCGCTGCCGCACGGCGCGGCCGCGACCTACGCGAAGGCGCTCGTGCCGGCCGGCAAGCGCGTGATCGATCTCAGCGCCGACTTCCGGATCGCGAACCTCGCCACCTATCAGAAATACTACGGCGAACATCACGCCCCCGAGCTGTTGCCCGGCGCCCGGTTCGTGCTGCCGGAGCTCACGCCCCCGAGTTGGAAGAAAGAGGCGAAGCTGATCGCCGCGCCGGGCTGCTATCCGACAAGCATTCTGCTCCCGCTGATTCCGTTGCTGAAGGCGGGCCTCGTCACGCGCGAGCACATCGTGGTGAACGCTTACAGCGGCGTGAGCGGCGCTGGCAAAAAGGTCGATGAGGCCTATCTCTACGCCGAGCGGGCGGAGAGTTCGAAAGCCTATGGGCTGGTCAAGCACCGGCATCTCGCCGAGGTCGAGGAGCAGCTCGAGCTCTACAGCGGCGCCAAGACCGTGATCCAGTTCAACCCGCACCTCGCGCCGATGCGTCGCGGCATCGCCACGACGACGACGGTGCCCGCTGCAGCCGGTGCGAACATCGACAAGCTCTACGCGGCGTGGCGTGAGACCTACGCCAAGGCACCGTTTGTCCAGATTCTGCCGAGCGGCGAGACGCCGGACACCGCCTACACGATTGGCACGAACCGGATCGACATGTCTGCGGTGCACGATCCACGCACGAACAATTTCGTGATCACCTCGGCCGAGGACAATCTCGTGAAGGGCGCCAGCGGACAGGCGGTGCAGATCATGAACCTGTGGTGCGGATTCGAGGAGACGGCGGGGCTGGTGTGAGTGCGTGGGAGCACGGGCATCCTGCCCGCAATCGAAAATGCAGCGGTGTGGGCGAGACGCCCGCGCTCCCAGCGTAGCCGCGGCGTTCATCACGCGCCGCACGGCGAAACCGTGAGGCTATAGAGGGGGCGGTTTTCCGCGCGCAGCTTCGCCCGCGGTGCGAAAACCCTTGTCAGTCCGCGCGCGCGTTGCGCAAAGTGCGGACGCATCGACGTTGCGCGCGCCCAATCGTATTTCTCAGGACGAACGTTCCTGAACGCGCGCATGTCGTCGCCCCGGAATCCATCATGATCGAATTCGCCAACAAGATCCTGTTCGTCGGCTACGGAGCCGTAGCCGAGTGCACGCTGCCGATTCTTTTCAAGCACCTCAAGGTGCCGGCAAAAAACGTCACGGTGATGGATTTTGAAAACAAGGCCGCCAAGCTGAAGCCGTGGACGGCGAAGGGCGTGCGGTTCGTCCGCGATCGGATCACGAAGGAAAACCTCGATCGGTTGCTCAGCAAATTCCTCGGCGAAGGCGATCTCCTGATCGACCTCGCCTGGAATATCGACGCCTGCGAGATTCTGCAGTGGTGCCGCGATCACGGCGTGAAGTATGTGAACACGTCGACCGAGCTGTGGGACCCGTATTCGACCGGGCTCAATGCGCACCCGACGACGAAAACGCTTTATTGGCGGCACATGACTCTCCGCCGCATGATCGCGAAGTGGGACGGGAAAGGCGCGACCGCGGTGATCGAACACGGCGCGAATCCCGGTCTGATCTCGCATTTCACCAAGCAGGGTCTGCTCGACATCGGTGCGGCCGCGCTCGCGGACAAGAAGTTCAAGCCGCGCGCCGCCGAACGGATCCAGCAGTTCATGGCGGAGCGGCAGTTCAACCTGCTGGCACAGGCGCTCGGCGTGAAGGTGATTCACGTCAGCGAACGCGACACGCAGATCACGGACAAGCCGAAGCAGGTGGACGAGTTCGTGAACACGTGGAGTATCGAAGGCTTCCGTGAAGAGGGCCAGACCACCGCGGAGATGGGTTGGGGCACGCACGAGAAGCAACTGCCGGCGCTCGCATACGAGCACAAAGAGGGGCCGCGGAACCAGATTTGTCTCGCCCGGATGGGGATGAACACGTGGGTCCGCACCTGGGTGCCCGACTACACGATTCAGGGCATGGTGATCCGCCACGGCGAAGCGTTCACCATCACCGACAAGCTGACGGTGTGGGAAGGCAAGAAGGCGGTCTACCGGCCGACGGTGCATTACGCGTATTGCCCGTGCGATGAGGCGATCTCCTCGCTGAACGAGATGCGCGGCTACAACTACAAGCTCGTCGAGAACCAGCGGATCATGAATGACGAGATCACCAGCGGCTCCGACATCCTGGGCGCGCTGTTGATGGGCCATCCCTACAACGCGTGGTGGACCGGCAGCGACCTTTCGATCGAGCAGTCGCGGAAGCTGGTGCCACATCAGAATGCGACCACGATGCAGGTGGCGATTTCAGTCACCGCCGCCTCGTGCTGGATGATCGAAAATCCGCTCGAAGGCGTGTGCGTGCCGGACGATCTCCCGCATGACTACGTGCTGAAGATCGCCAAGCCGTATCTCGGCAAGTTCATCTCGAAGCCGCAGGATTGGACGCCGCTGAGGGACCGCTTCAATCCGTTCAAAGGCTACAACAAGCCGGACCTCGATCTGAAGGATCCCTGGCAGTTCAAGAACTTCCTGGTCACCGATCACGCGGGCTGAGCCGGCGGGAGTCGTTCGGCAGGTAGGGACGCGTCTCCGACGCGTCCGTGATCAACTCCCGTCTTTCGCGGGCGGCTCGGAGAGCCGTCCCTACCTCGACCCTTTGGCTCGTTCGCTCGCGGCTTAAAGCTTGCGCCGGCGACTGCGACTCCTTGGAACGATTGCTTTCTTCTATCCCATGATCTCTCCCACGCGGCTGCAGAAACTCGCGAAGGAACACGGCACCCCCCTGTTCATCGTCGATCACGATGCCTTGCGCAAAGCCTACCGCACCTTCCGCAAGCACCTGCCGCGGATCCAGGTCTACTACGCGGTGAAGGCGAACCCCGACCCCGCCATTGTCCGCACGCTCTTCCAGGAAGGCGCGAGCTTCGACGTCGCCTCGATGCCGGAGTTCATGATCGTCCACGAGAACATCAAACGCCTGCCGGCCAAGGAGCGGCAGGAGTGGATCTGGGACAAGATCATCTACGCCAATCCGACCAAGCCGACGGAGACGCTCGAAGAACTGAACCAATACAAACCGCTCGTCACCTTCGACAACCTCGAGGAGATTCAGAAGATCAAGCAGCACGCGCCGAACGCGGGCCTCGTGCTGCGGCTAAAGGTGCCGAACACCGGCGCGATGGTCGAACTCTCCTCGAAGTTCGGAGCCTCGCCTGGCGAGGCCGTGGACCTCATCCTCGAAGCGGACAAGGCCGGGCTCGGCGTGGAGGGGATCAGCTTCCATGTCGGTAGCCAGACGACGAACTTCGAGAACTACGTCCAGGCGCTGAATCTCTCGGCGAACATCTTCCAGGAAGCGCGCGAGCGCGGTTACACGAAGATGAATCTGCTCGATATCGGCGGCGGTTTCCCGGCGCCGTATGACGACACGGTGAAGCCGTTCGAGATGCTGGCGAAGGTCATCAACACCGAACTCGACCGGCTCTTTCCGAAGGAGATCCAGATTCTCGCCGAGCCGGGCCGGTTCCTCGCCGCCGTGTCGGGCACGTCGGTGGCGAAGGTCATCGGCAAGGCCGTGCGCGACGGCAAGACCTGCTACTACATCAACGACGGCGTCTATCACACCTACTCGGGCGTGATCTTCGACCACTGCAAATATCCGGTGAAGGCGTTCAAGAAGGGACCGACGTCACTCTGCTCGGTGTTCGGCCCGACCTGCGACGCGCTCGATGTCGTTTCCATGGCGGAGAATCTGCCGGACCTGCAGCGCGGCGATTTCGTCTACAGCGTCAACATCGGCGCCTACAGCCACGCCTCTGCGACCTACTTCAACGGCTTCCCGCCGGCGAAGGTTGTGCACGTGAACCAGTAGGTAGGGCGCTTTGTCCTCGAAGCGCCGATGCCATCGGCGATCAGGCGCTGGGCGGCGCGTCGGGATAGCGCGCCCAGCCTTCAGCTCCGATAATCTGCGTTCTCGCTCACGTATTCGTGCGTGAGATCGCCGCCAAGAATGACGGCGCTCGCGGCACCGCTGCCGAGGGAAATGGCGATCTCGACGCAGCGCTCGTGCGGCGGAAAATGGATCGGCGGCGTGAACACGCCGTTCTGCGGCGCAGCGCTGGCGTAGAGCTCGGCGCTGCGCAAATGCGCGACGAGCGCATTCTCCTTTTCGGGATTCAGCTGGAACACGCCATTGGCGAAAATCTCCAGTCCGCCCATCGTAACCCGGAGTTTCGAGACGTCCGTGTCGGGCGCATGCGCGCCGACGTGCTTGCCGATCGCCTGCACCAGCCGACCGACGTTCGGGTCGTTGCCGGCGACGGCGCACTTGAACAGCGGCGCGTTGACGATCGCCTTGCCGAGGGCGCGCGCGAGCTCGGCGCTCGCCGCTTGAGAAACGGATACGCGAACAACGTGCCGCACGCCTTCGCCATTGCGCACGACGTCCTCGGCGAGATCGCGACACACGACGGTGAGCGCGCGCTCGAATGCGGCGGGATCAGGGCAGGGCACGCGGCCGGAGGAAAGCACCAGCACCGTGTCCGAGGTGCTCGTGTCGCTGTCGATGCTGATCGTGTTGAAGCTGGCCGCGACGGCCCGCGTGAGCATCGCGCGCAGCTCCGCGCGGGGCACCGCCACGTCCGTGAGGACGTAGACCAGCATCGTCGCCAGGTTCGGCTCGATCATGCCCGCACCTTTGGCGATGCCCACGATGCTGCCCGCGCCGACCGTGGCGCGGCGGACTTTCGGGTAAAGATCGGTGGTGACGATGCCCTCGGCGGCCGGCATCACCGATCCGCCGGCCAGCGCGCTCGCCACCTGTGGAAGATGCGAGACGATCGCGTCTGCCGGCAGCTTCCAACCGATTACGCCGGTCGAGCTGGGCAGGACTTCGGTCGCGCGGAAGCCGAGTTGCCGCGCCGTTTCCGCGCAGATCCGCTCCGCCGTCTCGACGCCGCCGGGCGCGCATACGTTAGAGATCTTGTTGTTCACGATCACGGCGCCGACCGCCGGCTCCTGCAGGCGGCGGCGGCCGACGATCACCGGTGCGCCGGGAAACGCGTTGCGCGTGAACACGGCCGCGAAATCCGGCGTCGGCTGCTCGAGCGCGATCAGCGTGAGCGTCATCTTCGCCGGCTTCGGCGCTTCGCTCGGAGTGAAATCGAAGCGCGTCGTGCCAACGCGGAAACCGGCCGGCAGCGCCGCTTGGGAGGCGAGCCAGGCGCGATGCTCGGCCTGGCTCGTGAACGTGAGATTGGTGCTAGGCACGCGCAACAAGTGGCACGCGCGCGCGTGGAGTGAAGAAGATTTTCGCCGCCGGCCATGCCGCTCGCCGGAGCGGGGCGGGCGACTAAGAGACGCTCGTGGCCGGACATCAGAGAAATCCCTGCTGATATTTTTGTGGAAATGCAGCGGTCGGGTCGCTTATTCAACCAGTCACTTCAAATCACGTGAGCACCTCGCTTCGTCTCTCCTCCTTGCCTGCGGCCGCGCGCCGCGCGTTCTGACCGCGATGAACGTCGCCGAAATCACCGCCAAGGCGGAAGTGCTGTTGGAAGCGCTGCCCTACGTTCAGGATTTTCGTGGTTCGATCTTCGTCGTGAAATACGGCGGCAGCTTCATGGACGATCCGGATCCGGCCGGCCGGACGCGCGTCGCGCGCGACCTCGCGTTCCTCGCCGCTGTCGGCATCAACGTTGTCGTCGTGCACGGTGGCGGCAAGGCGATCACACGCGCGATGGAGAGCTCCGGCTTGAAGGCGAATTTCGTCAACGGCATGCGCCAGACCGACGAGGCGACGATCGCCGTCGTGAAAAAGACGCTCGATGAAGTCGTGAATCGCGACGTGTGCGACGCAATCGGCGGCGCCGGCGGCAAGCCGAAGGGCATGCCCGGCGACAGCGTGCTCGTCTGCCAAAAGCTCACGACCGACGACAACGGCAATCCGGTCGACCTTGGCTATGTGGGCGACGTCACCGAGGTGAAGGTGAAGTTGATCAAAAAGGAGATCGCGGATGGTTTCATTCCCGTTATCTCGCCGGTCGCGGAGGGTTACGACGGCAAGCCCTACAACGTGAATGCCGATCTCGTGGCGGGCCGCGTCGCGAGTGCGCTGCGGGCGCGCCGGCTGGTTTACATGAGCGATGTGCCCGGACTGCTGGCGAATCCCGCCGATCCCGAGTCATTGATCTCGACCGTGAAGGTCGGTCAGATCGACGACCTGAAGAAGAAGGGAATCATCGACAAAGGCATGCGGCCAAAGGTGCAGAGTGCGATGCGCGCGCTGCAGGAAGGCGTGCAGCGCGTCCATTTCATCGACGGTCGGCTGGCGCATTCCCTGTTGCTGGAGATTTTCACCGACAAGGGCATCGGCACGGAATTCGTGCAGTAGCGCGGCCACGCCGGAGATCGGGTGGAACCCGCCGTACCGGCGGGTGCGCTGGTTGATCGCACGAGTGAGCCGCCCGCCGGGACGGCGGGCTCTACCTCTGCAGTTGTTTCTCCATCCCGCCCGCATCCGTCACACTCCCGCCGTCGATCACGCGCGGGACTGTGTTGGCCGCGACGCAAATCGATCTTTCGTTTGCCGGCCGATCGTGTGAACTGTCACTTCCCCGATGAACTCTCCCACGATCGTTCGCACCAGCACGGCCGAGCTCTACGACGCGTATGTTCTCAAGAACTATGCGCGTGCTTCTCTCACGCTCGTGCGCGGCCGCGGCACGCAGGTGTGGGACGACACCGGCAAGGCCTATCTGGATTTCACCTCCGGCATCGCCGTGAGTGCGCTGGGTCACTGCCACCCGCACTGGGTGGCCGCCGTGCAGCGGCAGGCGGGCGAGCTCATTCACGTCAGCAATCTTTTCCGCAACCCGAACCAGGGCGAGCTCGCGCGGCGGGTCGTCAAGGCGGCGGGACCAGGCCGGGTGTTCTTCTGCAACAGCGGCGCCGAAGCCAACGAGGGCCTGATCAAGCTCGCGCGACTGCATGGCATGCAGAAGAGCGGCGAGGAAGGGAAGTGCATCAAGATCATTTGCGCGAAGCATGCGTTTCACGGCCGGACCTACGGCGGGATGAGCGCGACGCCGCAGGAGAAAATTCAAAAGGGCTTCCGGCCGCTGGTGCCGGGCTTCGCCTTCGCCGAGCTCAACCATCTCCAAAGCTTCGTCGATCTCGTCGACGACCAGACGGCCGCGATTTTCATCGAGACGATCCAGGGCGAAAGCGGCATCAACCCGTGCACGGTTGAGTTTCTGCGCGGGCTGCGCGAGCTGTGCTCGCAGCGCAACCTGCTGCTGATGCTGGACGAGGTGCAGTGCGGGATCGGCCGGACGGGGCGGTTCTACGCCTTCGAGCATGCCGGGATTACGCCGGATGCCGTGGGCATGGCGAAGGGCCTCGGTGGCGGATTCCCGATCGGCGCGATGTGGGTGCGCGATCGGTACGCGGACTTGTTTCACCCGGGCAATCACGGCACGACGTTCGGCGGAACGCCGCTCGCGTGCGCGGCGGCGCTGGCCGTGCTCGACGTGATCGAACGCGACGGACTGCTGGAGAAGGTCCGTCAGCAAAGCGGGCCGTGGCTGCAGGCGCTGCAGCAGCTGGTCACCGAGTTTCCGGCGCAGGTGAAAGCGGTCCGCGGGCAGGGCTATCTGGTCGGCGTGCAGCTCGCTTCCGATCCGGCGCCGTATGTGGCGGCGTTGCGTGAAGCCGGGCTGCTCGTGCCGACCGCCGGCAACAACGTGATTCGGCTGCTGCCGCCTTTGAATGCGCCGGCCGAAGAGCTGGCGCGTTCAGTCGAGATCCTGCGGAGCGTCCTAAAGACGAAGGGCTGACCGCGTCGGCAGCGTCGGTGCGGCTGCGCCGGCAAGGCGCCAACAAAGGTAGAAAGGCCCTTTGCTCCCAATTTTTCACTCGTGAGCCGAGGTTTCGCGCTCTAAAAGTTTCCGTTTCCATGAAGCACTTCCTCAAGGAGACCGACTTTGCGGCAGCAGAATTGCCCGCGCTGTTCGGGCTCGCGCAGAGCCTGAAGCGGAACCGCGGCGCCGCGGGCCCGCGCCCGCTCGCGGGGCAGACTTGGGCGATGATCTTCTCCAAGTCCAGCACCCGCACCCGCGTTTCCTTCGAGGTCGGTATTCATGAGCTCGGCGGCAATCCGCTCTTCCTGAATCGAAACGACATCCAACTCGGCCGTGGCGAGACGATTGAGGATACCGCACGGGTGCTGTCTCGGTTCGTGCACGGTCTGGTGGTGCGCACCTTCGAGCACGCCGAGGTCGAACAGCTGGCGCAGCACGGGACGATCCCCGTGATCAATGCCCTGACCGATCTGCTCCACCCGTGCCAGATCTTCGCGGACGCGTTCACCCTCGCCGAGCGGTGGGCGACGGGGACGAACGGCGACGATCTGCTCGCGTCACTGCGGGGCCGCAAGATCGCGTTCGTCGGCGACCGCGGCTGCAACGTGGCGAACTCGTGGATTCTCGGGGCGAACGTGTTCGGGATGAAGATCTCGCTCGCCGGCCCGCAAGGCTTTGACGCCGCGCCCGAGTTCAACCAATTGCTCGACCGCGAGGGGCTCAAGAACGGCTACCAGTTTACGACCGACCCGTATGAGGCAGTTAAGGACGCGGACGTGGTTTACACCGACGTGTGGGTCAGCATGGGCAAGGAAGAGGAAACGGCGGAGCGGATTCGCGTGATGTCGCCGTTCGCGGTCGACGCGAAACTCTTCGCGGCCGCCAAGCCCGACGCGCTCTTCATGCACTGCCTGCCGGCACACGTGGGCCAGGAGGTCACCGAGGACGTGCTCGCTCTGCCGCGCTCGATCATTTTCGATCAGGCGGAAAACCGGCTGCACATGCAGAAGGCCATTATGGCCACGCTGGCAGGTGCGAAAAAGCTTTGATGCCCGTCGTGTCTCGGAATTTTTCTCTTTGCGCCTGATGCGCGTCTTGGCGGCTAATCTGAATTCATTTCCATGAAAATCGTCCTCGCATACTCCGGCGGTCTCGACACGTCGGTCATCGTCAAGTGGCTCCGGGAAACCTACGACGCGGAGATCGTCACCTTCGCGGCGGACATCGGGCAGGAGGAGGAGCTAAAAGGCCTGCCGCAGAAGGCCCGCAAGACCGGCGCGTCGAAACACTACACGCTGGATCTGGTGGAGGAATTCGCGCGCGACTTCATTTACCCGATGATCCGTGCGAACGCGATCTACGAGGGTCAGTATTACCTCGGCACGTCCATCGCGCGTCCGTTGATCGCGAAGGCGCAGGTCGAGATCGCGAAGCGTGAGAAAGCTGACACGGTCGCGCACGGCGCCACCGGCAAGGGCAACGACCAGTGCCGGTTCGAGCTGACGTACATGGCGCTCGATCCGAAGCTGCAGATTGTGGCGCCGTGGAAGATCGAGAAATTCCGCGAGCAGTTCCCGGGCCGCGCGGAGATGATCGCCTACTGCCAGGAGCACAAGATTCCGGTCGAGGCGTCGCTCAAGAAGCCGTATTCGATGGATCGCAATCTCCTGCATATCTCCTACGAGGCGGGCATCCTCGAGGACCCGTGGTTCGACCCGACCACGCCCGAGAACAAGGGCATGTTCAAACTCTCGGTCTCGCCCGAGGACGCGCCCAACAAGGCGGAATACGTCGAACTCGAATTCGTGAAGGGCAACTGCGTCGCGGTGAACGGCAAAAAGCTCTCGCCCGCGGGCGTGTTGAAGGCGCTCAACAAGCTCGGCGGCAAGCACGGCATCGGCCGGGTCGACTTGGTGGAGAACCGTTTCGTCGGCATGAAGTCCCGTGGCGTCTACGAGACGCCGGGTGGCACGATCCTGATGCAGGGCCACCGGCAGATCGAATCGCTGACGATGGATCGCGAGGTCATGCACCTGCGCGACTCGCTGATCCCGAAGTATGCCGAGCTGGTTTACTACGGATTCTGGTTCGCCCCGGAACGCGAGGCGCTTCAGGCGCTGGTCGACAAGAGCCAGGAGAACGTCACCGGCACGGTCCGGCTGAAGCTCTACAAGGGCAACATCATCACCTGCGGCCGGAAGTCGAAGTATTCGCTCTACGACATGAAGGTCGCCTCGATGGAAGGCGTGAGGAGCTGGTACAACCAGAGCGACGCCACCGGGTTCATCCGGCTCAACGGGCTGCGGCTGCGCGCGCGCTATTACGCGCAGGGCGGTCCGAAGGTGTAGTTGGCAGGGCGGCCACACCGTGGCCGCCGGAAACACGCTGGTGCTACACGGCGCGCTCGGAGAGCACGCCCTACCGGCGCTGCCGTGCCCACTCGAAGTGGGCCGTTTTGCGGAAATCTTCAACGAAAGAGCCCGCCAGGACGGCGGGCTCCATCGGATGAGATTTCAGGGTCGTGGGCTGGCTCGGCGCTCGCGGCGGCTATGCCGCCGCGCGCTCAGAACAGCGAATTCGCGACGACGCCGACGGCGGTGATCGGGCCGGAGTCGCTCATGCCGTCGAGCGCGCGGTCGGCCTTCTTTAGCGTCGACTGTGCGCTCTGGTAGAGCTGGTCGTCACGGATTAGCTTGCCGAGCGTGCCTTCGCCCTTGGCGATCTTGTCGGACACCGAGCGGAAGTTCGCCATCGTGGCCTTGAGGTCGCTCGCGGCGTTTTCGTCGTAGACGAGCGCGCCGATCGTGCCCTTGCCGGATTTCACCTGGTCGACGATGGCCTGCGCGTTGGCCATGAAATCCTTGGCGCCAGCAGCGGCACCCTTGATGTCCTGCACCGCCGCAAGCAGCTCGTCATGGAGCGCGGGATCGTTGACGAGCTTGCCGAGCGTGCCCTGCCCCTGGTTCACCTTGGCGGTGATGTCCTGGAGATTGCTCATCGTCGCGGTGACCTTCTCCTGGTTTTCGGTCACGAGCCGGTCGAGCTTCTGGAACAAACCGGGCTGGCCTTCCTCGCCGCTCATGGCCTTGCCGAACGCGCCCAGCGCGCCCTCGAGTTTCTGGCCGAGATTGCCGAGGTCGCTCATGATCGAGTTGAAATCGGCGGTGTTGCGCGTGCGGATTTCATCACCCGGCCGCAGCACCGGCGCACTCGGGGTGCCGAGATCGACGGCGATGTAGTTCGTGCCGATCAGCCCGGACATCGAGATGGAGGCGACGGCGTCGCTCGGGATCGTCGAGTCAGTGTTGATCCGCAGGATCGCCTCGGCGCGTCGTTTCTCGGGGTTCAAACGGGTGCGCTCGACGACGCCGATCTTCACGCCGGCCATCCGGACCTCGTCGCCATTCTTCAGCTCTTTCAACGAGCCGAACGGAGCAATGAGCGTGTAGCCGTCTTCCCGAAAGATCTTGCCGCCGCTGAGGGTCTCGAAAGTAACCCAGGTCAAAGCGAGGCCGAGGACGAAAAAGAGCCCGACGCGGGCGGTTTGTTGTGCGGTGTTCATAGGGCAGGTCTCCGAATCGAAAGGTGCGGTGCGAAAGCGTGTTCAGATCTCGAGCTTCTTGAAGCGGGGGTTCTTCAGATCGACCTGGGGGTTCAGGAAATCGTCGATCCGCGGGTCGTGAGGATCACGCAGCGCCGCAGGCGGGCTGACGTGAATGAGCTGGCCGTTCATCAGGATGCCGACGCGATCGGCGATGCTCAGCGCGAGATCCCGGTCGTGCGATACGACGATCGTGGTAACGTGAAACTCGTCCTTCAGCGTGGCGATGATTTCGCTGATGGTCGCGCCCATCACGGGATCGAGCTCGCTCGTCGGTTCGTCGTAGAGCATGAGCTGCGGCTCCATGACGAGCGCGCGGGCGATGGCGACGCGCTTCTTCATGCCGCCGGAGAGTTCGGCGGGCAGCTTCGAAGCGGCGTTTTCGAGCGAGAGAATCTGCAGCGCGCGCATCACTTTCTCGCGGATGCCACCCTCGTTCGCCACCTGGTGCTCGCGCAGGTAGAGCGCGAGGTTGTCGTAAACGCTGAGCGAGTTGAAGAGCGCGCCAGCCTGGAACACCAGCGCCATCCGGATCTGCTCGCGCGTACGTTCCGAACTCGCGTCGTGGCTGTCGACCATCACGCGGCCGGCGGTGGGCAGTTCGAGTCCGACGATGTGTTTCAGCAACACGCTCTTGCCCGAGCCGCTGGGGCCCATCAGCACGAAGATCTCGCCCGGCTCGACGGCGAAGCTGACATCCTTGAGGACCTGCAGCGCGCCGAAGCTTTTCGACAGGTGTTCGACGGCGACGCTCACGGCGGGCTTTTCCTCCGCCGTGAACGGGTTCCGGGTCAGACTGGGAGAACGGTCAGCCATGGTCAGAGGAGCGCTTTCGTGACGAAGTAGTTCAGCACGAGGATGAGGATGAGCGAGGTCACCACGGCCTGCGTGACGGCGGCGCCGA
Source organism: Opitutus terrae PB90-1 (assembly GCF_000019965.1). GTDB lineage: Bacteria > Verrucomicrobiota > Verrucomicrobiia > Opitutales > Opitutaceae > Opitutus > Opitutus terrae. The sequence continues at coordinate 842,311 of NC_010571.1, read as the reverse complement.
TTTCGCGCGGGCCACCACGCGTGTTGAGCCCGATGTTGCAGCAGACCAGAACGACGCCGAAGCCGAAGACCTCGGCCTTGATGAGCCCGTTGAGCACGTCCTTGAACTCCGTGTAGCGGCGCAACACGGCGAAGTAGGCGGGCGGATCGATCGAGATGAAGGTGGTGTATTTCGCGACGATCGCGCCGCCGAACCAGCCGACGAGGTTGGCGATCATGACCAACACCGGCATCATGAACAGCACCGCGATCAATCGCGGCAGCACGAGCATTCGCTCGGGCGGAATGTTCATCGTGACGAGCGCGTCGACTTCCTGGTAGACCTTCATCGAGGCGAGTTCGGCAGCGATGGATGAGCCCACGCGACCGGCGAGCAGGATGGCGACCATGACGGGACCGAGTTCCCGAGCCATGGAGAGTCCGACCAGCGAACCGATGTATTGCTTGGCGCCGACGTTCTGCATGGCGTAGCCCGCCTGGAGTGCGAGCACGCTGCCGATGAAGAAGCTGAGGATCGCGACGATCGGCAGGGTGGTGTAGCCGATGGTGAAGCACTGCTCGATGAGCCGGGCGCGCTGACGTGGCAGCGTGCCGATGAACGAGAGGCTGCGCACCAGCAGCAGCACGGTGCTGCCGATACCCTCGAAGATGGCGTGGAATTGTTTCATGTCACCGGGCCGCGGCCCGAAGCTTGTTTTCTTTCGCCGGGAAATCGAACCAGAAGAACCGCCAGCGGCCGGTGGCCGCGCTGCGCTGCCACGCGAGCAGCCCGTTGCCGAAGGCGATGCGTTTTTCGCCCGCGCGTTCGCGGACGCTGAACAGCGGGCCGAGGTGAAACTCGCGCTGTTGCGGCGCCCGCCGCCACGTCAACAACCCCCAGAGGAACTCGTGTCGCTGGGTGTCGGGCGCGGTTTGATCGAAGCGGTAGAGCGCGAACAGCGGCGACCAGGACACGCGCACGCGCTCGTTGTCGGGGAAGAACACCTCTAGCGGGCTCGGGATCTGCACCTGCTTCCGGCCGGCGCCGTTGTCCCAAGAGCTGATCAGCGGCCAGAGGTGCGCCTTCTCGGCCATCGGCGCCTGCGGATTCGTCGCGCTCCGCTGCTGGGTCGAGCGGTAAAGAAAATAGAGAACCTGCCGTTGCGTGTGCTGCAGCGCGGGATCGGACCAGGTCTTCTCGCGGTAGATCGGCCACGCGATCCACGTCTTTTCCGTGCCCTTCACGATCGAGTGCGTATAGACCGGGCCCCAGCGGTTCACCTTTCGTTCATCGCCGTGCCCCTGAACGAGAAACGGCCAGAAGTAGCGGGTCTCGTGATAGCGGATGGGTTGCGTCCGATCGGTGTAGCCAAAAAACGGCCACACATAGCTGCGGTTCACGAACCCGGTGTCGGTTTCGCTGGTGTAAAACGGCAGGAAACCGACCTCGCGCCGTGGAGCGGCGGGGTGCACGGCGTCGCCCGCCGGCCTGAGGGTGTTGTTCCAGATCAGCGGCCACAGGAAATACTGGCGCTCGAATTCGCCCGGCCGCTCCCGCCGGCCGAACAGTGGCCAGAGCGCAAACCCCTGCTCGGTGCCGCGCGTCACCTTGATGAACGGCCACGGCGTGCTCGTGCTCACGGCGCCGGATTTCTCGGCGCGGCCATAGAGCGGAAACAAGGTCCACGACAGCTCGTCGTAGCCGAGGCGGGATTTGAGAGTGCCTGCGATCGGGAACAGCGCCCGATAGGATGTTTCCGGAGATCCGGTGTCTCGCGAGAACCAGAACGGCCACACATCGAACGTATCGTGGCGCGTCGTCGCCGGCTCGCTTGATGCGAGATCGTGCGAGCTCGAGCGGTTCATCAACTGGAAGACGCTCCAGCGAAAGTTCGTGCCATCCGTGCGATACGTGAAGACCGGATAGAGGACGTTGGTCTCGCGCAGGTCGCCGGCCGGCGTGGTCCAGCGGGCGAAAAGCGGCCGAACTCCGGCGACCCGGCCGGGCTCCGCAGACGGTTTTTCGAACACGAGCGGGCCGATCCACTGCGATGAAAGCACCACCCCTTCGTCGTCGGTTTGGTCCACCCGCACCGGCCACGTGTTTTCCTCCGCATGCGCGGCAGCGCACACCCCGGCAAAGCCGAGAGTCGCGATGAAGCGGAGGAAGCTCATGGGTTGTAGTCTAGCGAACGTGCGCGCCGTTGCGCATCGGGTCCGTGGAGGAGTCGGCGACCACGGCTCGTTCGATGTGTTAAGGATCAAGTGGTAGGAAAATCGGCCGCCGGTGCAAATGCTATGTTGAACCGGAATCGAAGCGGAGTGTTCCAATTAACTGGTGACGTGCAGCATGCCAGAGTTCGACGCGACGGGATGGGGTGAAAACCCCTCGCGCGGACCCCTGGCGCGCCTTTCCGGATGCGGACTCGCCGCCGCCGGACTTGCCGCGGGTTTCGGAATTGAAGAACGACCGCTGCCGGAATCACATGACGCCGGACGTGCTCGGCGCCTCGCCCGGTATTCGATGATGACAAACAACGCGTTTTTACCCGCCATCCCTAAGTGTTTGGAGCTTGGGGGGCCAAAACTACCCGCGTCATGCGCATAACCGGCGGAGTTGCGCGAGGCATCACGCTGGCGGTGCCTAAAGGTGACGCAGTCCGCCCGGCGACGGATGGCATGCGGCAGGCCGTGTTTTCGAGCCTGGGCGAACGCGTCGTGGGAGCCCAGTTCCTCGATCTGTTTGCCGGCAGCGGTGCGTATGGGCTCGAGGCGGTCAGCCGGGGCGCGGCTGGTGGTGTGTTCGTGGAGAGAAATGCGAAGGCGGTCGCCTCCATCCGCCAAAACATCGCGGCGGTGTGCAAGAGCGTGGGCCGTGCGCCGACCGGATTGACCGTGCTCCAGATGGACGCGTTGGCTGCGCCGATCGGTGGAGGTCGCGTGCCGAGTCTCGTCTTCATCGATCCGCCCTACGAGGTGATTTCCGAAATTTCGGCGCCGCTGTTTGCCCGGCTCACGGACGTGCTTGCGGGTGAACCCGACGCGCTCGTGGTGATGGAGATGCCGGGTGAAGTCGAACTCGCGCCGACGGGCTGGACCTGTCTCAAGCGGCTCGGCAAGGGTGCGCGCCAGCCCACGGTGGCGTTTTTTCGCCGGTCCGCCCCCAGCGCGAAGTGAGGCTGGCGCTTCTTCGGCGCATGTCACTTTTCTGACTTGGGACGGGGCTGCGCCCACGTGGCACGGGAGTCTCCCCCGTGGTTTTGCAGGTAACGAAGATGCTCAGACGCGTCTTGCGCGGCTTACGTCGTCGCTATGCGACGCCGAGCGCGGCTCGCACCAGCGTGATGGCTGCGATGCAGGCCGTTTCGGTTCGCAGTACACGTTCGCCGAGGTGCGCGAAAGTGAATCCATGGTGGCGAAGCAACGCGCGTTCCGGCGTTGACCAACCGCGCTCGGCGCCGATCGCCAGCGTCACCCGCGGTGCGTCAATCTCGCTCCGCGCGAGCGGTTGTGCCGCTTCGTAATTGTCGAGCGCGAACCGCGCCTCGCCGGGCATGAGCGCGGCGACGACCTCGGCGAGAGATCGGCCATGGGTGACTTCCGGCAGCCGCGTGCAGAACGCCTGCTCGGCGCCGATGACCACGTGCCGTCGCCACTCGCCCGAGCGCCAGAGAGCACTGCTCGCGTAGTTCGGATCGCCCTTCTCCGTGGCGACAAAATGGAGCGCCTGCACGCCAAGGGTGGTCGCGTCCCGGAGGATGTCGCGAGCGGTCTGGGGTCGCGGCAGCCCGATCACGAGAGCGATCGGAGCGGCGGGTGGTGGCTCCGCGGTGGGCGTGAATTCGCAATCATAGTCACCGTCGGCCCGCGGCCGCAGCCGGGCCTTCCCGCGCGGACCGTTGATGATGCCGGCGTCGAAAGCGTCGCCTGCAGCACGATGCAGTACCGCGAGAACGTGGCGCACCCGCGGATCACCTGCCGCGAGCGGTCGGTTGATTTCTGCCGGTTCGAAAAGAATCAGATTCACAGGGGATCCGCTCCCGCTGCGGAGCACGCAGCGCTGATGCCGAGACTCCCGTCCCAGCCCAGTCTGCTGGCGGAGGCCGGAGCACTTCCGCCGCGTCGGCGGTGGACCGCTTTCGCTCGGTGGTCGATCGTTCGCTGCATTGGTCGGGTGGCGGGACCGTCGCCGCGCCCGCGCGCGCCCGCTGCGGATGGGCGCGAAACTTGGTGCGGGTGGACGGAATCGAACCGACGATACCGCTTTGGAAGAGCGGAGTTTTGCCACTAAACTACACCCGCGAGCGCCGGGGCAGTGTTGCCCGTGTCAAAATGCGGTCAAGCTTCCGTTCGTGCCGCAAGTCACCGTCGGGCTTTTTACCGATTGTGAACGCAAATGGGGTTGCGAGCGTGCATTGCTAGCGTTTGCGTCGTGACCATGGCTCTCATCTCGTCGGCTGCATCGGGTCCAGGTGCCGCGACCCGTACGGATGCATCCAGGAAAAGCACGGGCAATGTCCGGGCGGCGCAAGCATTGGCGAAGCAGAAGGCGCTCGAGAAGAAGGCCAAGAAATACAAGCTGCCGCTGGGTGAACTGGCGATCTTCACGCAGCAACTCGCCTCGTTGCTCATCGCGGGCCTGCCGTTGGTGCAGTGTCTGGAAGCGCTGCAGGACCAGACCGAGGACCCGTGTTTCCGGATCATCATCCGCGATGTGCGTGCGGACATCTCGTCCGGCAACTCGTTTTCGTCGTCGGTGAAAAAATTCCCCAACGCCTTCAACAGCCTCTTCGTCTCGATGGTCGAAGCCGGCGAGGCGAGCGGTGGGCTGGCCGAGATTCTGGGCAAGGTGGCCAGCTACTTCGAGTCCACCGTGCGGCTGACGAAAAAGGTGAAGTCGGCGATGACCTATCCGATCGCGGTGATCGGCTTGGCGGTCGCGTTGGTCAACGTGCTGCTGATCTTCGTGATTCCCGTGTTTGCGTCGATGTTCGCGGACTTCGGCGCCAAGTTGCCGGCGCCCACGCAGGCACTGATCGATCTCTCGGAGTTCATGAAGGCGTATTGGTGGGCCATCGGACTCGGCTGCTATGGGCTTTATTGGTTTATCAAGAAGTACGTTTCGACCCCGACGGGCCGCCGACAGAAGGACCAGTTCCTGGTGAAGGCGCCGATTTTTGGGAACCTCATTCACAAGATCGCGCTGTCCCGTTTCTGCCGCACCTATGCCACGCTGATTCGCTCCGGCGTGCCGATTCTGCGCACGCTCGAAATCGTTTCCGCCGCGAGCGGCAAGGTGCAGATTGAGGAGGCTTGCGTCGAAATCACGCGGCATGTGAGCCAAGGCGGTCAGGTGTCCGAGGTGCTCGCCGCCAATCCCTTCTTCCCCCCGATGATGAAACATATGGTGAAGGCCGGCGAGTCGACCGGCAACGTCGACGGGATGATGACAAAAATATCGGATTTTTACGACGTCGAGTGCGAGGCGACCGTGGCCGCCCTGACCTCGCTGATTGAACCCTTACTCATTGTCTTCCTTGGCGTCGTGGTCGGCGGCATCGTCATGGCGATGTTCCTGCCGATCTTCCAACTGGGCGCGGTTGCCGGCGGACTGCAGTAATCTTTTTCTCGAGCGGGCCGATTGAACGTAGCACGTTTTCGCCCGGCTTTTCCTCCTCTTTTTCATGCCTTCTGTCCTCATCGTCGACGACCTCCTCTCGATTCACGAGATGCTGGAGGCGGTTATCCAGCCCACGGGCTTCAGCACCGCGTTCGCGACCGATGGAGAAAAAGCGCTCGCACGCTACAAGGCGGAGAAGTTCGACCTGGTGCTGGCCGACATCGACATGAAGCCGATGGACGGCATCACGCTGCTGAAGCAGCTGAAGCTCTACGAGCCGACGGCGATCGTCATCATCATGACCGCCTACGCCAGCACCGAAAGCGCGGTGCAGGCGTTGAAATTTGGCGCCTTCGACTACCTGCAAAAACCGTTCCGCGTTGACGAGCTGATCGCGACGCTGCGTCGCGGGATCGAGTTCAAGCAGTTCCAGTCGGAGCGCGCGCTGGCTGGCGCCGCGTCGGGCGTGAAGGCCGGCGACATCGAGGCGCGGCTTATCGGCCAGAGTGCGAGCATGCGCAAGCTGGTTCAGCAGGTCAAAAAGCTCGCGGCGGTGCGCACGCCGGTGCTGTTGATCGGCGAGAATGGCTCGGGCAAGAGCGCGGTCGCAGAGATATTGCACGCCGCCACCGGGGCTCCGGAAAACCAACTGTTGCGGATCGATTGTTCGCTCAGTTCGGAAGCGAGCTTCCGCGACGGTCTGCTCGGCCAGAACGGCGAAGGCGGCACGTGGGTGCAGCAGGCCAAAGGCGGCACGTTGCTGCTGCAGCATCTGCAGTGTCTGGCGCCGGCGGTGCAGAAGGAATTGGTGAGCGTGTTGCGCAACACCGCGCACGGCTTCCGGCTGATCTGCACGACGACCGAGGACCTCGAGGCGTTGACGGACGAGGGCAAGTTCAACGACGAGCTGTTTTATCGGGTCGCGTCGCTCCCCGTGCATCTGCCGGCGCTGCGCGACCGCGTCGAAGACCTGCCGCTGCTGGTGAAGAGCTACGTCGCGAAGGCCGCGAACCCGCACTTCGACGCGAGCTTGGTCGAATTTACCGACGATGCGATGGCGGTGCTCTACGCTTACCACTGGCCCGGCAATTTGACGGAGCTCTACCAAGTCGTCTCGAAAATCGCGGCGACGACGGAGACCCGCATCGTGACCTCGCAGCAGTTACCGTTGCGATTGCGCGAACTCAAGAGCTGGCCCTCACTCGAGGAGTATCTGGGCGGTCAGGAAAAGCAGTATCGGGAGATGGTCCTGCACGCCTGTCGGGGGGACAAAGCCGCCGCGGCGAAAGTCCTCGGCATCGACGTCGCGTCCTTCGTGTAGGCATTCCAACCATCGTTGGAACGGGCGGGGCCGAGGCTGGACTCTGGCGTCGCATCATCCGCTAAGCTGCTCGGACACAAGGATCGAGCGCGTCGATCCGGAGCTGTCACGTTTCCCGCTTGCGGCGCGTTTCGCCGGTCTCAACTCTCGGCAAAATCTACGTTCATGCCGAAACGCTCCGACCTTCAATCCGTCCTGATCATTGGTGCCGGTCCCATCGTGATTGGTCAGGCTTGCGAGTTCGACTACTCGGGCACGCAGGCTTGCAAAGCGCTGAAGGAGGAGGGCTACCGCGTGATTCTGGTGAATTCGAATCCGGCCACGATCATGACGGACCCCGAGTTCGCCGACGTGACCTACATCGAGCCGCTGACCGTCGAGGTTTTGGAGAAAATCATCGCCACGGAGCGGCCTTCGGCGCTGCTGCCCACACTCGGCGGGCAGACGGCGCTGAACCTGTCAATGGACCTGCACCGGACGGGTGTGCTTGCGCGTTACGGGGTCGAGATGATTGGGGCAAAGCCTGAAGCGATCGCGAAAGGCGAAGATCGCGAGTTGTTCAAGCAGGCGATGCTGAAGATCGGCCTCGACGTGGCGAAATCACGTACCGTCCGCTCGATGGCCGAGGCGCGCGAGGCCGCCGAGGAGCTGGCGATGTTTCCGCTGATCATCCGGCCCTCGTTCACCCTGGGCGGCAGTGGTGGCGGAATTGCCTATAACAAGGAGGAATTCGAGCGGATTGTGGCCAACGGGCTTGATCTCTCGCCCGTGCATGAGGTGCTCGTCGAAGAGTGCCTGCTCGGCTGGAAGGAATTCGAGATGGAGGTGATGCGCGATCACAAGGATCAGTGCGTTGTGATCTGCTCGATCGAGAACTTCGATCCGATGGGCGTGCATACCGGCGACTCGATCACGGTTGCCCCCGCAATGACGCTCACCGACAAGGAGTATCAGGTCATGCGCGACGCATCGTTCGCGGTCATCCGCGAGATCGGCGTCGAGACGGGCGGCTCGAACATCCAGTTCTCCGTCGACCCGGTGACGGGCCGGATGGTGGTCATCGAGATGAATCCCCGCGTGTCGCGGTCCTCCGCGCTCGCATCGAAGGCGACGGGGTTTCCCATTGCGAAAATCGCCGCCAAGCTGGCCGTGGGCTACGCGCTCGACGAACTGCGCAACGACATCACGCGGCTCACACCCGCTAGCTTCGAGCCGACGATCGACTACGTCGTCACGAAGATTCCGCGCTTCACGTTCGAGAAATTTCCCGATGCCGACGCGACGCTGACGTCCGCGATGAAATCGGTGGGCGAGGCGATGGCGATTGGGCGGACGTTCAAGGAGTCGTTCCAAAAATGCCTGCGTTCGCTCGAGGTCGGCGCCCGCGGTTTCGGTGGCGGCGGCAAGTATGCGAGCGACGATCCGGTGCCGGAGGATGTGATCAACGCGAAGCTGGGCACCCCGAACGCCGAGCGCGTGCACTACCTCCGGTACGCGTTTCGCGCTGGCTACAGCGTCGAGCGGATTTTCGAGCTCACGAAGATCGATCCGTGGTTCCTCCACCAGCTGCGGGAAATCCACGAAATGGAAACGGAGCTGAGGAAATACCGGCTCAGTGCCGAAAGCTGCGGGTCCGCATCGGACGTCGCCGCCGCGGATGCGCGGCCGCCGCTTCCAACGACGCTCTTCCGCCGGGCCAAGCAGTTCGGCTTCTCCGATGCCCAGCTGGCGCATTTTTTGAACACGGATCTGGGTAGCGTGCGCCGTGCGCGCAAGGAGCGCCAGATCCACACCACCTACCGGTTGGTCGACACCTGCGCCGCGGAGTTCGAGGCCTTCACGCCGTATTACTATTCAAGTTACGGCGAGGAGAACGAAATCATCCCGTCCGCGCGGAAAAAGATCATGATCCTCGGCGGTGGGCCGAACCGGATCGGACAAGGCATCGAGTTCGACTACTGCTGCGTGCACGCGAGCTTCGCGTTGCGTGAAGCCGGTTACGAGACGGTGATGGTGAACTCGAATCCCGAGACCGTTTCCACCGACTACGACACGAGCGATCGGCTGTATTTCGAGCCGCTCACGCTCGAGGACGTGATCGAGATCTATCAGCAGGAAAAATGCGACGGCGTGATCGTGCAGTTCGGCGGACAGACGCCGCTCAATCTCGCTGCGGCGCTGAAGGCGAACGGTGCGAACATCATCGGCACGTCGCCGGAAAGCATCGAGGTGGCCGAGGATCGGAAGCTCTTTGCGGCCATTCTGAACAAAATCGGGCTGCGACAACCGGCGAACCGCACGGCGCTGAGCGAAGCCGAAGCGCTCACGTTTGCGCATGAAGTCGGCTTTCCCGTGCTGCTGCGGCCATCTTTCGTGCTCGGCGGTCGCGGCATGTTCATCGTCTACAGCGAAGCCGAGTTCAAGGCGGTGATCCGGCAGGCGTTCGACGTGATGCCCGGCAAGCCGGTGCTGATCGACAAGTTCCTCGAGGATGCGATCGAACTCGACGTCGACTGCATCAGCGACGGCACCACCTCGGTGATCGGCGGGATGCTGGAGCACATCGAATTCGCCGGCGTGCACTCCGGCGACGCCGCGATGGTGATGCCGCCCCATACCCTGCCGGCCGAAATGCTCGAACGGGTGCGGCAGGCGACGCACGCGCTCGCGCGCGAGCTCAACGTCATCGGATTGATGAACGTGCAGTTCGCGATCAAGGACGGGGATCTCTACGTGCTCGAGGTGAACCCCCGGGCATCCCGAACCGTGCCGTTTGTCGCGAAGGCGATCGGCGTGCCGCTCGCCAAGCTGGCGGCGAAAGTGATGACCGGCGCCAAGCTCGCGGATCTCGGCTTCACGCGCGAGCAGACGCCGAAGCACTGGTGCGTCAAAGAGGCGGTCTTTCCGTTCGTGCGTTTTCCCGGCGCGGCGATCGTGCTCGGCCCTGAGATGCGCTCGACCGGCGAGGTCATGGGCATCGATGCCGACCTCGGACTGGCGTTTGCCAAGGCTCAAGCGGCGGCGAAGCCGGGGCTCCCGATCAAGGGCAACGTCTTCCTCTCGGTGAAAAACGCGGATAAACCCGCGGCCGTTGGGCTCGCCCGCCGGCTCGAAGCCATGGGCTTCGTGCTCTATTCGACCAGCGGGACGGCACAGCATCTTGCCGACGCGGGCATCGGGGTGAAGCGGCTGGCCAAGATTAACGAAGGTCGTCCGACGGCGGTGGATATGATCAAGAACGGCCAGATTCAGCTCATCATCAATACGCCGGACGGGATGATTCCACGGCGCGATGAAAATGCGATTCGCGCTAGCGCGTATGCCCATAACGTCTGCATCATGACCACGCTGACGAGTGCGAAGGCGGCGGTCGACGGCATCGAGGCGCTCCGGCAAAAACCGCTCGGGGTGAAACCGATTCAGCAGTATCGCGGCAATGTGAGCGTTCGCTGAGTCGGAGGCCGTCGTTAGTCGCAGATGGCGGCTTGCGCTCGTGAGCCCAGCCCGGCTGATTCTTCGCCTCGCTCGCCGCCCCAAATCTGTCACATTGCACCTCCTATGTCCTCGACCCTCGTTGCCCTACTGCATGGTCCCGATCAACCGGGATTGGTCGCGCGCGTCGCGGGTTGGATCTACGAGCGAGGCGGCAACATTCTGCACGCGGACCAGCACCGCGACCGCGAAGCGGGCATTTTCTTTCAGCGAGTGGAATGGGAACCGTTGGCCGCGAGCGGATCCGGTCTGTCCGCGAGCGCGGAGGCGTTCCAGGTCTTTGCAGCGTCGTTGGGCATGGAAGCTCGGCTGACCTCCTCGGACCACCGCGCACGCGTCGTGGTGTTCGTCTCGAAGGCGGATCACTGCTTCCACGATCTGGCCCTGCGCTGGCGGGCGGGCGAATTTTCGGGTGAGCTGGCAGCGGTCATTTCGAATCACCGCGATCTCGAGCCGGCTGCGCGCGGCTACGGGCTGCCTTTCTTTCACCTTCCGGTGACGGCCGACACGAAAGCCGCCGCGGAGGCGCAGCAGCTCGCAAAGTTACGCGAGCTCGATGCCGATCTGGTGGTGCTGGCCCGCTACATGCAGGTGCTGTCGGGGGAATTTCTCCAGCAACTCGGCCGGCCGGTGATCAACATTCACCACTCCTTCCTGCCGGCATTTGCCGGGGGCCGGCCCTATCACCAGGCGCATGCGCGCGGCGTGAAGATCATCGGCGCCACCGCGCATTATGCGACGCGGGATCTCGATGAGGGACCGATCATCCATCAGGACGTCACGCGCGTCACCCACCGGTATGGCGTCGACGACCTGATCCGGCTTGGTCGCGACCTGGAAAAACGCGTGCTCGCCCAGGCGGTGCGCTGGCATCTCGACAACCGCGTGCTGGCCTACGGCAACAAGACGGTGGTTTTCGACTGAACGAGCGCATCTCACTTGCCGGCAAACCTACCGGTGAGACGCCCGTGCCGCGTAGCCTGGGCCCGACCAGATCAGGAACGTGAGATGCGCCCCGACTGAACGGGGTCCGAACTCCCGTCTTTACGCCGCTGGCCCGATCTGTTTCGGTCGCCGGTTCACGAACCCGAGAACTTTCGCCATGCCGAACCCTGTCAACCCTTCCGCCCCGACGCCTGCGGGCGACAATCGCGCCGCCGCGCGCGCCGACCAGAGCCCGGTCGGGCCGAGCTTCGAGGAACGCCTGCGGGTGTTTTGGCAGCAAAACAGCAAGCTGGTCACCGGCGCGCTCGTGGTCGTGTTGCTGGCGATTCTGGGCAAAGGCGGCTGGGAGTATTTGCAGGCGGAAAAGGATCGCGAGGTCCGTCGCGCCTATGCGGCCGCGACTACGCCGGCGCAGTTGAAAACGTTTACCGCGGCCCATCCGGAGCATCCGCTGGCCGGGGCCGCTTATCTGCGGATGGCGGACGACGCTTACGCGGACCGCAAGTTTACCGATGCGGTCGGGCTCTACGAACAGGCGATCCAAGCGCTGGACGCGCCGGTGCTGGAAAGCCGGGCGCGGCTCGGCATTGCGATTGCGAAACTGCAGGGCGGGCGCGCGGCGGAGGGCGAGACGGCGCTGAAGGCGTTCGCCAACGAGGCCAAGGAGGTGAAAGCGTTCCGCGTCGAAGCCCTTTACCATCTCGCGGTGAGTGCCCTGACGAACGGCAAACCGGAGGACGTGAAGTCTTATTCCGAGCAGTTGATGCAGCTGGATCCGACGAGTCCGTGGACGCAACGCGCGATGATGTTGCGGGCGAACGCGCCAACCGTCGCAACGCCCGCGTCGGAAGGGCCAAGCATTACGGTGCCGGGCGGGAAGAAATAGTCGGCGACCGCGGTAGCGGTGACACTGCCGTGGACCGGGTCACTCGGTGGACTCGCCACTGCGTTTCGGCCGCATCGCCCGTCGACTGAACAGAGCGAAGACCAGCATCGCCCCGGCGCACCACGCGGCATAAGCGCTCGGTTCCGGCACCGCCGTAGCGCTCAGCGTCACGTCGTCGATGCGGAAAGCGGTGCTCGTCGAAACGGAGGACCAGCGCAGTGAAAGATCGTTTGTCGCTGGCAGGTCCAGCGTATCCAATGTGATCAACCGCCAAACTGCCGTGCCGCTCCCGGTGGGCTGCGCGGGGAGTGAAACCCAAACATAGTCCGAGGCACTCGCGCGATAGGCGAGCGTCAGCTCGGTGAGATTAGACTCCTGCTTGGATTTGTGTGCACCGAAGCTGAGCGTGAACGACTCAGGCGCGTAACCGATCGTGGAGATCCCCGAGATTTCAAACCACTTGTCGCCCGAGCTCGTGAGATAAACGTTCCCAGCTCCGCTGGCGCTTGCATAGCCGGTGCTTGCCGATGTTGTGCGGACATCTGCGTTGCCGGCGAAGCTCAACTCGCTCGAATTCTCGAACAGGTGCGTGCTGACCGCGGTGTTCCCGGCAGGGCTGCCCATGTTTTCATGGAAGAGTACCGTGGGCTGGGCACGGAGGAGCTGCGCATCAACAACGCAGAGCGAAACGAGCAGGAGCCACGGTCGCACGACGCGGCGCAGGCCGAGAACATGCGGAGTGCCGGCGGCTCCGAGACGCTTAATCGACGAGTGACGGCTGGACGTCACCCGCGTTTGGACCGGCGTATTCACGGGATTGCAAAAACTCCACATTACTTCGTGCAAAATTTCTGCTGATGCAAGTACTATGTAGGCGCGCCGCGAAGCCCCGGGGGCGGGTCTGGGGCAGGCGGACATTGACAGTGTGCGGTGGGCAGCGTCCCATACGCCCAGATCGGGGTGTAGCTTAGCCTGGTAGAGCGCCTGCTTTGGGAGCAGGAGGTCGCGAGTTCGAATCTCGCCGCCCCGACCATCTGTGAGTCGCCGTCGACCGCCGCGGTTATTTCAGGCGACGTGCGCGCGAGCCCCGGAAATTGCCGGATGATTGCGTGGGGAGGATCCGACGTTCCGGGCGACCGCGCAGGGGAACCGCAGCCGCACACCCGCTACCATGCGCTTGCGGCCGCATGTCGTGCGCCCGCAGCAGTGACGTCGATCCAGCCAGCGCCTGCGTGCCCCAGAACACCAATCCCTCGACGCCATGGCCCACTCCGAATCCCGCACCTCCGCACCGCAGCTCACGTCTGAGCCCAAGCCCCCTTTCCCGAAACAGCATCAAGAAGCCCCTGGCATCGAGGCCGAACTCGATCCGCAACCGCGCTGGCGAGCTCCCCTCTATCGCGAAGCCGGCAAGTTGAAGGGCAAGGTCGCCTTGATCACCGGCGGCGACTCCGGCATCGGTCGCGCGGTGGCGTATCTCTACGCCCGGGAAGGTGCCGACGTCGCGATTAACTATCTGCCCGTGGAGCAGGCGGACGCGGAAGAAACGCAGCGCGCGGTGCAGTCGGTGGGGCGCAAATGCCTGCTGCTGCCCGGTGACCTCACCGAGCCGAGAACCGCGCGGGAACTCGTGGAGCAAACCGTGCGCGAGCTGGGTCACCTCGACGTCCTGGTCTCCAACGCTGCGCATCAGGCACGAAAATCATCGCCCGAGGAGGTCAGCGACGACGAGTTCGATCGCACGTTCCGCACGAACGTCTATCCCTATTTCCAGCTCGTGCGTGCGGCTTTGCCGCACCTCAAGCCCGGATCCGCCATCATCGCGACGAGTTCGGAGACGAGCATTTTCGGCTCAGAGAAACTGCCGGACTACTCGGCGACGAAAGGCGCGATCAACGCGCTGACGAAGACGCTCGCGAGCAACCTGCTCGAACGCGGCATCCGCGTGAACGCGATCGCGCCCGGCCCCGTGTGGACGCCATTGAACCCCTCTGATGCGGGCGCCTCCCCCGAGCAGGTATCCAAGTTCGGGAGCCATGCGCCGGTCGGTCGACCGGCCCAGCCCGAAGAGCTGTCGCCGGCGTATGTATTCCTCGCGTCCGATGCCGACTCTTCCTATATCACGGGCATTGTGCTGCCGGTGCTCGGAGGCGAAACCACGGGCTGACGAACCACGGACTGGCCCGGAAATTTCATGAACAGGAGTGAAGCTCCGTCCGAAATTTCCGTCCGCCTGCGGCGGAGCGACTTTGTCCCGGTTAGCCCCGACAGAGTCGGCCCGGAGGGCGCACGTTTCACGATTTTCGTGAAATATCCGGGCTAGCGTTCGCGACAGTCTTCGGAGTTGCGCCGCCGGGCGCAGACCGGCGGTACATGGCGTTCGCAAAGGTGGAGTAAAACATGCGCCAGGGTCCGACTGTAGCGAGTTGTGCTTATGCCTATGGTGCTTGCCCAGCTGGCATTACGCTCTCGCAGGCCCTAATGCCCGGCCGTATTGTGCCGATGCAGGTGAATAATCTCTGCTTGCCTCGCCCTATGGTTCAGCTAGTCCTCCGCAACTGACTTCTTCACCTATGGATACCATTTCTCGTGAAAACAACAGCATGCTACCCGTCGCCGGGGTCGTGGTAGGCGTGCTCTCTCTTTTGGTCGGCGGCTATGCCGCGATCAAGGCCTCCAGCCTCACAAAGACGGTGGCAGCTCACGAGGAAAAGATCGCGCGCATCGACGGAATCGAGTCGCAGGCCAGCACGGCGGCGGCGGCGGCCGACAAGGCTGCCCGCGACATCAGCTCGCTCAATCGGAGCACGCAGGACGCGTTCAACACGGTCGCGGCGAGCCTCGGCAATATCCAGGCTTCCATCACGAAGCTCGAAGAAGCGCAAAAGCGGCCCGCGGTCGCGGCGAAGGGCTCCTCGGGTCCGGTCGTCGCCGGCCCGGATGAGTATGTCATCAAGGGTGGCGACACGGGCGCGAAGATCGCGCGCGCGCAGGGTTTCGCCTTGCCGGATCTCATCGCGGTGAATCCCAGCGTGGATTGGACTCACCTGAAGGTCGGTCAGAAGATCAAGCTGCCGAAGAAATAGTCCGTACTCATCCCGAGAATTTCCGACTCCCAGCCATGCCGGCTGGGAGTTTTTTTTGGCGGACGGCGGCGAGGCGTCGCGAATTCAGTTCGCTTTTCGCGCAGCTCCGCGTGTCGTGGACCCAATTCCACCCGCCTTGATGAATGCTTCCGCTGCTCCTTCGCGTTGGGAACGACTCGGTGACAAGACGCTGACCTCCACACGCGTGTTCGACGTGCGCAGCACGCGGTTCCGACATCCGCGGCGCGATACCGAGCGCGACTTCATCATCATCGATTCGCCGGATTGGGTGAATGTGATCGCGCTGACGCGCGACCAGCAGTTGGTGCTCGTGCGTCAGTTCCGCTTCGGCACGGAAGCCTTCTCGTTGGAAATCCCGGGCGGCGTGATCGAGCGCGGCGAGGATCCGCTGGTCGCGGGCGTACGGGAGCTGACCGAGGAAACGGGCTACACCGGCCAACCCGCGCGGCTGCTGGGCAGCGTGCATCCGAATCCGGCCTTGCAGACCAATCGCTGTCATTTCGTGCTCGTCGAAGACGCCACCTGCACCCATCCGCTCGATTGGGACGAGGACGAGGAAATCGAAGTCGTCACGATGCCCGTGGAGAAAGTGCTGAAGCTGGCGCACGCGGGTGGTGTGACCCATGCGCTTGCGCTCAACGCACTGTTGCTCTTCGAGCCGGTCTGGCGGGGAACGCGCTCGCCGCGGGCGTGACGGTGGGCGCGCGCGAATGGTAGGCGCATTCCTCTGCTGACACATGGTTGTCAGCAGCCGCGGCCCGGTCATTTGACTTCACGGGAGCCGGCAGCTTAGTAACACCACCTGACTTTCATGACGGCTCCGATCTTCGCCAATGCCTCCGAGACGCTCGGTTCCGCGCCCGCAGGCCAACTGCCGGAGGCGCTGGAGCGCGAGATTCGTCGCATCTACGACCGCAGTCCGCTGTATGGCAGCCGTTTCCCGCTGCATGCGGAGCCGCTGCAGTGGGGGTGCTACCGCGAAATTCCGACGCTCTCGAAAAAGGAAATCGTACAGCGCGGCCACCAGGCGTTTTTCGCCGACTACGGCGAGGTCGAACGCGGGCTGCAGACGAAGCGCTACGAATACGAAAGCACCGGTGGCACCACGCAGGCGCCGATGACGGTCATCATGGAGGACGGCTGGTGGAACGCGCAGACGCGTCGTGCTTATCTCGCGTCTCCCATCCTGCGGCAGTTCGTCGACCGGCCGTATCGGAAGTGCGTGCTCGCGCCGGTCGGATGTTCGAGCAACCTCTGCCCTTACGAGGATCATCCATTTCCACACCGATACTTCGACGGCACGGTTTACCTGAATCTTTCAAGCGATCCGTTCGCGTTTCCCGAGGCCGAATGGGATCGGATCGTGCTCGAGCTGCAGGCCACGAAGCCGGAGGTGCTGGAAGGCGAGCCGGTTTATCTCTCGTTGCTTGCGCGCGCGGCGAAAAAGCGCGGGGTGACGGTGCCGAGCTTGAAGGCCGTGATCCTCACCTACGGCAAGGCGAGCGCCCAGCATGGTGCCCGCATCGCCGAGGTGTTTCCTGCGCCGCAGGTCGACCTCTATGGCTCGACCGAGGCGGGCTATCTGTTCGTCGGCGAAGCGTTCAAGGACAACTCGCAGGTGATCGATGCCAACGCGTTCATCGAACTCGTCCCGTGGCCTGCGCCGACCAACGGCTCGAGCCACGTTCGGTTGTCGAATGTGTTTCAAATCTACGTCACCACGCGCGACCGCGAGGCAATGCCGTTGCTGCGCTATCACACGGGCGACATCGTCCAGCGCTTCCCGACCGGCTTCCGATTGTTGGGGCGGGAGGGGAATCTCCACTTCCGGCGGGACGGCTCACTGGTCTCGCCCACCGACATCGATGCGGCGCTCCCGGCTGATTTCTCGTGCTGGCATTATTCACTCGTCCAGACGTCCGAGAACCGGTGGGACTTCCACTACGTTGCGGACGCGGTGGCTCCGGCGGAACTCGAACCCGCCGTGGCGGCGGTGCTGGGTGCAGGCGTGCGCGTGAGCGCGTTTCGCCGGCGGGTGATCGCGCCCGCCGCGAGCGGCAAGTTCAGCCTGTTGAAGCCACTGGCGAAGTAGACGCGCCGCGCCGCGACCCGCGTTGTCGCGAAGCATGGGCGCGAACGACTCCGGGGTGCGTTCCTCGGCACCGTGTCCGGCGTGTCTGCCACGATTAGCGAATCCGTCGCGTTCGCGCGGGCTTGCGTCGCGCTAATTCGCCCGTTCGCTTCTCAAAAAAGTTAGTCGGCCTAATAAGCGCGCTGCACGCAGCGCGCTCCTTTACTTCGCCGGGCGCGGCGATGAACTGGAGCGTCTTACGCGCAATGACTTTATCAACCCGCGATAACTGAGATGAACCTCTTCCGCTCTACCATCGGCCGGAAAATAATCATGGCCGTCACTGGTTTGATCCTGATCGGCTTTGTGATCGGCCACCTTGTGGGCAATCTCCAGGTGTTTTCCGGCCCGGACAAGATCAACGGCTACGCGCATTTCCTGCAATCCCTCGGGCCCTTGCTGTGGGTGGCGCGGATTGGACTGCTGGTGGCGGTGGGCCTGCACATCTGGGCCGCGACCGTGCTGACGCTGGAGAATCACGAGGCGCGGGATGTCGCCTACAACGTCAAGCACACCATTCGCGCGACGCTCACCTCGCGCACGATGCGTTGGACCGGCTACATCGTGGCGGCATTCATTCTCTATCACTTGGCTCACTTCACCGTGGGTTGGGCGCAGGCCGAGTCGTTCAAGACGAACCTGCCGGAATACACGATGCAGAGCGAGTATCACGTCGCCGGTTTCCCGGTCGTCGCGAAGGGCCTCGCGGTGCATGACGTGTACACGATGGTCGTGCGGGGCTTCCAGAACGTCATCGTTTCGCTGTTCTACATTCTCGCGGTGGGTCTGCTCAGCTTTCACCTCGCGCACGGCGCGGACAGCATGTTCCAGACGCTTGGACTCCGGAGCGGCCGCTGGTCCTCCGCGCTGCGCAAGATCGCGCTCGCCTTCGCGACGCTCTACTTCCTCGGCAATCTCGCCATTCCTGGCGCGGTCCTGCTCGGCCGGCTGCAAGCGCACGCCGACACACCCGCCACCGCTGCTCTTCACCGCTAATCTCTCCGGCCATGGCTAAACTCGAATCTCGCATCCCCTCCGGCCCGCTCGCCGACAAATGGCGCAAGCACAAGGCGGAGATCCGGCTCGTCAATCCCGCCAACAAGCGGAAATACGAGGTGATCGTCGTCGGGGCCGGCCTCGCCGGTTCCTCCGCGGCCGCCACGCTGGCCGAGCTCGGCTACAAGGTGAAGTGCTTCGTCTATCACGACAGCCCGCGCCGTGCCCACTCGATTGCCGCGCAGGGCGGCATCAACGCCGCGAAGAATTACCAGAACGACGGCGACAGCGTTTACCGGCTGTTCTACGACACGATCAAGGGCGGCGATTATCGCTCCCGCGAAGCCAACGTCCACCGGCTCGCTGAGGTTTCCGTCAACATCATCGATCAGTGCGTGGCGCAGGGCGTCCCGTTTGCGCGCGAATACGGCGGCCTGCTCGCGAACCGCTCGTTCGGCGGTGCGCAGGTGTCGCGTACGTTCTACGCCCGCGGCCAGACCGGCCAGCAGTTGCTGCTCGGCGCTTACTCGGCCTTGTCGCGGATGATCGGTCAGGGCGCGGTCCAGCTTTTCGCCAACACCGAGATGCTCGATCTCGTCATCGTCGATGGCCAGGCGAAGGGCATCATTACGCGCAATCTGATCACCGGTGAAATCGCCCGCCACGCGGCCGATGCGGTGATCCTCGCGACGGGTGGCTACGGCAACGTTTTCAATCTTTCCACCTACGCCCGGCAGTCCAACGCCACCGCGATCTGGCGCGCCTACAAGAAGGGCGCGTGCTTCGCGAATCCGTGCTTCACGCAGATCCACCCGACCTGCATTCCCGTCACCGGCGACTACCAGTCGAAGCTGACGCTGATGTCCGAGTCGCTGCGCAACGACGGCCGGATCTGGGTGCCGAAGCGCGCGGAGGACCGCCGCAAGGATCCGAACACGATTCCGGAGGCCGACCGCGACTACTATCTCGAGCGCATGTATCCGAGTTTCGGCAACCTCGCCCCGCGCGACATCTCCTCGCGCGCGGCCAAGCGCGTGTGTGACGAGGGTCGTGGCGTGGGGGAGAGCGGGCTCGGCGTCTATCTCGACTTTGCCGACGCGATCAATCGCCTGGGCGAAGCGGCTGTCCGCGAGCGCTACGGCAATCTGTTCGACATCTATCACGAGATCACGAACGAGAATGCCTACAAGGTGCCGATGCGCATCTACCCGGCCGTCCATTACACGATGGGCGGGCTCTGGGTGGACTATAATTTGATGTCCAACGTCCCGGGCCTGTTCGTGCTGGGCGAGGCGAATTATTCCGATCACGGCGCCAACCGGCTCGGCGCCTCGGCGCTGATGCAGGGGCTGGCCGACGGCTACTTCGTCATTCCCTACACCATCGGCGACTACCTCGCGACCCAGAAGCCCGGCTCGCGTCCCTCCGTCGACGCCGCTGAGTTCAAGGCCGCCGAGGCCGCGATCGTGGGGCTCACGCAGCGGCTGCTGAGCATCAACGGCAAGGAACCCGTCAGCCATTTCCACAAGCGCCTGGGCAAGATCATGTGGGACGGTTGTGGCATGGCCCGCACCGCTGCGACGCTGCAGAAGGCGCTGCAGGAAATTCCGAAGCTGCGCGAGGAATTCTGGGCGAACGTGAAGGTGCCCGGTTCCGCCGCGACCTTGAACCAGTCGCTCGAGCAGGCCGGCCGGGTGGCCGATTTCCTCGAACTCGGCGAGTTGCTCTGCCTCGACGGCCTCACGCGCGAGGAGAGCTGTGGCAGTCACTTCCGCGAGGAATACCAGTATCCGGACGGCGAGTGCAAACGCGACGACGAGAAGTTCGCCCACGTGGCGGCCTGGGAGTTCCAGGGCGACGGCAAGCCGCCGCTGCGCAACGTCGAGCCGCTCACCTACGAAACCGTCAAAATGTCGGTCCGGAACTACAAGTAACCGGCCGTTCGCGGATCGATCCCAACGCAACCACCATTTCATTCGACCATGGTCGCAGCCAATTCCCAGCAATCCATCAGCATCACCGTACGTGCCTGGCGTCAGCCGAGCCGGAATGCTCCGGGCAAGTTCGTCGACTACCCGGCCACGAACCTGAACCCGAACATGTCGTTCCTGGAGATGCTCGACGTGGTGAACGACGATCTCGTGCGCAAGGGCGAGGAGCCGATCGCGTTCGCGCATGACTGCCGCGAGGGCATCTGCGGTACGTGCTCGCTGACCATCAACGGCAAGCCGCACGGTCCCGGCGAGGGCATTGCCACCTGCCAGACCTACATGCGCAGCTTCAAGGACGGCGACATCGTCGTCGTCGAGCCCTTCCGCGCGAAGGCGTTTCCGCTCGTCAAAGACCTCGTCGTCGATCGCAGCGCGTTCGACAAAATCCAACAGGTGGGCGGCTTCATCAGCGTGCGCACCGGCGCCGCGCCGGATGCGAACGCCATTCCCATTCCGAAGGCCGACGCCGATCTCGCGATGGATGCAGCTTCGTGCATTCAATGCGGCGCGTGCGTCGCGGCCTGCAAGAACGCCAGCGCGATGCTCTTCGTCGCGGCGAAGGTCTCGCAGCTCGGATTGCTGCCGCAGGGGCAGCCGGAGCGGGATCAACGCGTGCTCGCGATGGTGGCAAAGATGGACGAACTCGGATTCGGCAGCTGCACCAACCAGTACGAGTGCAGCGCGGCCTGCCCGAAGCTCATCTCCCACGATTTCATCGCTCGGATGAATCGCGATTACCTGAAGGCGAGTTTCAAGGCGGTCTTCAAGCCAACGCCCGCAGTCGCGGGCGGCGGCGCGGCCTGAACACGGACCAACTTCGAGCTTCACCCAGCGCGGGCTTCGGCCCGCGCTTTTTTGTGCCGGCACGGGCCAGGGCGGCGGCGGCCTAGCGACGATCGCGAACGATTCTGCAACTTTTGCGGAGACGCTGGGTTTTCGAGGCACCTTCCCTTTAACATGAAAACCTTCACTTCTCTTCTGATCGTTGCCGCGGCCGCCGCGTTCCTGGTTCTGCCCTTCAGCTTCGAGTTCACCGGCGCGCTCGTTTTTGTGGGCGGCCTCGTCGGTCTGCTGGTCGCCGACTATGCCCGACCGAAACGGCTCCGGCTTGCGTCCGCGGTCACGCCGTTGCCCGCGCTCGTCTCCCGGCGCGCCTCAACTTTCCCACTGGCGGCTTGATTACCGCCTGTTTGCACTGAACCGGCCCCCGTTGATCGCGGACTCCCTTGTTGGGGTTCCCGATTGGCGGGGGCCGCTGGTTTCCGGTGAGCCGCGCGTGACTCTTCAGCGCGCAGGCGCGGACAACCCGCGCAGGTCCAGCATGCCTTCGGCGGTCGTCTTGATCTCGTATTTGTCCTCGTAGATCGTCTGGAAGAGCACGCTCTCGATCCGATAGGACACCTGCTGGGATTCGCTGACCGACACGAGTTGCCGGACCAGCGCCAGGTTCTCGAGATTCACCGTGACCTCTTGGGTCGTGGTGTTGAGCGGGGGAATGCCGAACGGCTGATCGCTGACCGCGAGGCCCACGTATTTGCCATTCAAATAGAGTTTGTGGCGCGAGCCATAAAAACCGAGCGCGGAGATGTTCTCGTTGGTGTAACGCAGCGTGAGCGTGCCGCGGCTCTCCAAGAGCGACGCTTCCGTGGGCCGGAAGTCGACCAGCGACACCGTCACCCCGCCTGGCCGTGCGCCGTGCGAGCAGCCGAAGGTCATCAGGCACAAAGACGCCAGCAGCGCGGAGAAAAAGCAGGACAGCTTCATGGGTGGCAACGACGCAAGGGCGTTACGCACCAAAGTGCAAGGCTGCGGGCGGGCGTTTGCCGCGCGAGCGACTGAGCGCTCACGACCGATCCCGACCGTCGCAGGTCTAGACCGCCGAAACCTAAAATGTGGTCAGCGCCTTGGCGCTTTCCACCACGACCCAGGCCGCTCCACAGGCGAGCGCGACGAACAGCACCTGCCGCGCGAATCTCCGGCTGCGCAGGATCGCCCCATGACGATGGGAATCGAGCGGATTGCGGTTACTCTGGGCGAGGAAGCTGGCGAAACTGGCGTTGCGGTGCGCTCCGCGTGTATCCCGCGCCAATCCAAAACGGATGGGCGGGCGACGACAGGAGTTGAGCAGGAAACGCAGCACAGTGGTTAAATCGGACCGTTTCCGCAGTTTAGGAGCGTTTTTCTCAAGACGGAAACGGTCGGGGCGGATTTTTCACAAATATTTGCGGCGGTGCGTCCAGCGCAGGTGTGATGGAAAAGAAAGGTGCTCTCGGCCGCGGCGCTGCCTGCGGAGGCGGGCGTGGAGCAAGCTTCGGACGCGCAGAATAGTTCATGACTTTTGGGCGCCATTCGAACTAGCCTGCCGGTTTCACGCTTCCTTTCCCGAGTCCCCATGCATCACTTCCGCTATTCAGGACACGATCTGCACTGTGAGTCCGTTGATTTGGCCGCGGTGGCGAGGCTCTACGGCACACCGACTTACGTTTACAGCGCGACTACGATCACGGAGAACTACCAGCGGCTACAGCGGAGCCTGTCCGGGCTCGACCTGCAGGTCTGTTACGCGATGAAGGCGAATGGGAATCTCGCCCTGCTGCGGCTGTTCTCCAACCTTGGCGCGGGATTCGATCTGGTCAGTGGCGGCGAAATCCGCCGCGTTGTGGCCGCGGGCGGAAATCTGCGGAAGAGCGTTTTCGCGGGGGTGGGGAAGAGCGAGGCAGAGATCAAGCTCGCGCTGGAAAACCAAGTATTCGCCTTCCATGTCGAAAGCGAACCGGAGCTGGCTCGCATCAACCACGTGGCCGGGACGCTGGGCGTGAAGGCGCCGATCGCGATTCGCGTAAATCCCGACGTCGACGCCCAGACGCACGCCAAGATCACCACCGGCAAGAGCGACAACAAATTCGGCATTCCGCTGCGGCAGGCCGGCGCGGCTTATGAGGCGGCGGCCAAGTTGAAAAACATCGAGGTGAAAGGCGTGCAGATCCACATCGGCTCGCAGCTCACGTCGGTAGCCCCCTTCGTCGAGGCGGTGAAAAAGTTGGTGCCGTTCGTCGCCGATCTGAAGGCGAATCACGGGATCAGCTATTTCTCCATCGGCGGCGGCATGGGCATCGTTTATCGCGATGCGCTCGCCAGCGGCGAGCAGGCTTGGTGGAGCAACCAACCCGCGGGCCAGGGTATGATCACGCCGGAAAGCTACGGGGAGGCGCTGACGCCGCTCCTCGCGCCGCTCGGACTCAAGATCCTGCTCGAGCATGGCCGGTTCATGGTCGGCAACGCGGGCGTGCTGCTCACCCGCGTCGAGCATCTGAAGCGCGGGGCGAGCAAAAATTTCCTGATCGTCGATGCGGCGATGAACGATCTGGTGCGGCCGGCCATGTATGACAGCTACCACGAGATTGTGCCGCTGCACCGCGACAGCTCGCGCCGGGCGCTGGTCGCCGACATTGTCGGACCCGTTTGCGAGAGCACGGATTGTTTCGCCAAGGACCGCCAGCTTCAGGAGGTCGGCGAGGGCGAACTGCTCGCGTTCATGAGTGCCGGCGCCTACGGCTACGCGATGGCCAACCGCTACAACGCCCGGTTGATGCCGGCCGAGGTCGTGGTGCGGGGCAGCAGCTTCGAGTTGGTCAACGCGCGCGAGACCTTCGAGCAAACCATCGCAAACGAAAAGATCCCGGCGTTCCTGAAATGAGCGCCGGTTGAGCGTCGCGGGAAAGGCTTGGGCGTAGCCGCAGCGACCCCACGCCGCAGCGCTCAGGGTGCGATTCGTTCGCGTTCGGGCGCGATCCTGTGATCGAGGAGAAGCGGGCAAGGCGGCGCATTCGGCGCGATTCACGGCGGCATGCAGCGCGCTACGAAGTGCGTCAGCGGGCGCGATTTCTCGAGAGCCACCGGCGGCGCGGCCTCGAATATGCTGCTTTCGCTACGCCATGGTTTCACTCAACACCAGTTCATCCCACCTGGAGGCGCGCGAGATGAAGGGGCTGGGCGACGTGATGTTCCGACATCCGCCCGGGACGTTTGCCCTGACGCCGGCCAGCGCGATCGCGATCCACGCGATCACGGATCATCAAAGCCTCTTGCATGGACGAGGAATCGACTGGGGCAGCGGCGTGGGCTGTCTGGCGATCGTGGCGGCCAAGGTCCCGAGCGTGGAATTCGTGCTCGGTCTCGAACTCTACGGCCCCAACGTCCGCACCGCCCGGGACAATGCGGTGTGCAACGGCGTCGCCGAGCGCACGGATTTCCTGTGTTCGGACTCGTATGCGCCGCGACTGCCGGACGATCGCGAGAAGCTGGAACTGCTGGCGGGGCGGACCGAGTTTATCCTGGCGAATCCGCCCTCGAGCGAAGGCGACGATGGCTTCGAGTTTCGCCGCATCGTGCTGCGCGGGGCCCGGCGTTATCTCGTACCGGGCGGTGCGGTGCTGCTGAATATCTCCTACCAATATGGCGCACGGCGAATCGCGCGCTTGGCCGAGGAGGTTGAGGGCTTTCGCGCCGAGGGATTGCTGAGCAGCACGGACTGGCAGCCGTTCGATCTCGAGCGCGACGATCTGCTGCACTGCCTCGAAGCGTATGCGGCCGAGGAGCGACGCGGAGGATTGGCGTATACTTTCCTCGATCCGCTGCATCCGACGGATGCGCCGACGATGTCCGCGCAAGCAGCGCTCGCTCGCTTTCGTCAGACCGGGCAGAGTCCGCTTACGAAATGGCAGATGCATCTGTTCCGCTGGCGCGGTTGAGTGAATCGCGCCCGCTGAAGGGAGCGACTCACCTCCCACCGTCTGCAAACCCACGGGCGGGACGATCGTGCCACGTGACAGGGGCGTTCTGCCGATGTTGAAAAAATCCCCCGCCGGAACTGCGGTCTGACTGGGCTTGCCGACGACGCGGGTCGCGCGTTTGATCTTCCCGGCCATGATCGAGGACCTGCTCGCGGCGTTTCCGTGGTTCGATCATCCCGAGGGGATGAAGTTCGTCGAGGTCGCGAAGAACGATCATCGCACCGTCGGTCACTGGCTGTTCGTGCCGGGATCGATCTCGGTGTTTCACCGGGTGAAGCAGTGCGATGAAATCTGGGCGATCCATGCGGGACGGCTCACGTTGCACATCGTCGAACCCGCTGGGAAACATCGCGTGCTGGCGTTGGGACTGGGGATGGCCGCGGGCGAGCGTCCGACAGCCGTCGTTCCAGCGGGATATTGGCAGGCGGCGGAGCTGCCGGCGGGCGCTACCTATGCGTTTGGCAGCAATGTGTGCGCGCCGGGATTCACGTACGCCGCGTTGGAGCTGGCGCGGCGAGCCGAGCTCTGTCGGGCGCATCCGCAGCACACCAATTTGATCACGCGGCTGACACGCGGCTGATCATTTGCCGACTACCGGACCGCGGGGCGGAAGGCATCGTCAGCGACAAGGCCGATGATGTTTCGGCGCAGCAGGTCGTCGACGGTGCTGGCGACGTTCACAAACGTCGTGGTTGTGCGTGCGGTCCTGGTCCGTTTGAGCGTAGAACCGGGATGACTATGGCGCCGACTTGGGCTCGGCCGCGCTTCTGCCCGGACGGGCGGACTGGACGGCGTTGAGCGCTTCCTGCCGGATCGCGCGACGACGTTCGACCTCCGCGGCGATGGCATCCAGGCGGGTCTGCTCATGGGCGGGATCGGGCAACAGTCCGGGGGCTTCGCCCACCGACGGAGCCATCGTGAAGGCGACCCGCGCCAAGCCGGACGGGCGCGAGAAGTGGTGCATCGTGCAACGAATGGGATCGCCGACGCCGAGCGCTTTGCCGGCTGGCATGAACCCCGGTGTTACGACGATTTCGTGGCCGCGCCAGTTCACCACGTAGGCCACGTAATCGATGTTTTCTGCTGAGAACGAATACACCTTGAGGACCTTCGAGGTGAAAGTCTCCGAGGCCGATTTCGCTTCGACGACGTAGTCCGAAGACACCTCGGCGTGGAGCCAGGACGTCGTGATGGCCAACCCGAAAGCTAACACGAAAGAACGCTTCATTTTCTGGAGTGTTGGAGCTGCAGTGGACGAACGGGGATGATACTCCAGAGGCGGGCGGAGGTTACAGGTTTTTCGGGTCCGCGCGTCCGCTGGTCGGCGGGGGTGCGCCCGGCACCGGCGGATGAATTCGGTTGCGGCCAGCGAGTTTTCGGGCGCGTTGTGAAATGCTGCCATGATGGGAATTCTTGCCGCCCTCGTCACCGTGCTCGCGTGGGGCACGTGGCTGGCGCCGTCGCAGAACGTGCCGCTGCGGCGGCAGGAAATCCGAACGTTCTACGTGGCGACGGCGAACCTCATCGTCGCGCTGGCGGTGGCGCTTTGGCGTGGTTCGTGGGAGCTGGATGCCGGTGCGTTCTGGTGGCCATTCGCGGGCGGGCTGGTCTGGGCGGTGAGCGGACTGTGTGCGTTCACGGCGACCGCGAATCTCGGCATCGCGAAGGCGTTTGGGATCTGGGCGCCGCTCAACATCGTGGTGAGCCTCGTGGCGGGGCGCGTGATTTTCGGCGAGTTCGCGCATCCGAGCCGAACGCAGCTGACGGTGCTCGTGCTGGCGGTGCTGCTGATCGTGGCCGGCGTCGTGCTCATCGTTGCCGCGAAACCCGGCGCGGAGCAACAGAGCGGCACGAGAAGTGTCCCCCGCGGATTGCTCGGCGCACTGGGCGCCGGCGTGTTGTGGGGTCTCTACTTCGTGCCGGTGGAGCTGGCGGGAGTGTCGCCGTGGGCCGGCGCGTTGCCTCTGGCGATCGGAATTTTCGCGGGGAGCACGGTGCTGCTACTGTTGACACGCCACGGTCCGCGACTCGCCGCTGCACAGGACTATCTACGCGTGACCGGCACGGGTGTGCTGTGGTCGGTCGGCAATTTCGGGATGCTGATGCTGGTCGACGCGTGGGGCGCCGGTCGCGGCTACACCGTGTCCCAGCTCTCGCTGGTGGTGAATGCGCTCGTCGGAATCTACTGGCTGAAGGAACCCGCGCCCCGCACGCGTGGCGCCCTACTCACGCTCGGCGGATGCGCGCTGGCGACGATCGGCGGGGTCGTGATCGGTGCCCTGAAAAGCTGAACCTCCCACCCGGCAGGCGACGCCCCGGGCGAACACGGGTTTCACCGATGACGGCGCTCAGGCCTCTTCGGCGATGTGCAGGTCGAACCAGGTTTGGATGTCGTCGCGATTCGCCAGTCCTGCGGCGCGCTTCGCCTGCGCGAGCTCGGGGCTGCCGCCGTCGCGCCAGCCGCGCTTCGTCATGAATCCATTCCAGATCTCGATCTCGTCGGTGCTCGGGCGTCGGCCATGTTCGAAACACCACTGCAGGATCTCCTCGTCGCTGCCGCCTTGAAGGACGCGTGCCGTCAGTGCGTCGTAGGCGACGTGAAGGAACGTGCAGCAACGCGCGTCGAAATGCGTGCGGTCAGCCGTGCCCGTGTAGAAGTCGGCGGGCAATTTCCCGGCAGCCTTAAGTCGAATCTTGTCCAGCATTCGTCCGAAATAGACGAGGCCGCCAATCTGTTCGTAGTCGCTGCGAAGTCCGGGAATTTTCATGAGGGATTCGAGGTTCGAGAAAGGCAGAGTGAGTGCACGAGGAAACCAGGGCAATGAATCGGGCGGGAGGAGCCGGCACAGCAGGCGACGGGAAACGGCCTCGGGTGAATTCTTAGTCACAAAGGGCACGAAGCGCCGACACCGAGATCACGAAGGTAATCGCCAAATGGCCCTATGAGGAAAGAGAGGTTCGAGCCATGCATTTTCCCAGAGCAGCGGCCGTCGGCTGGGCTGGGCCGGAGAAGAGGAGGAACGGATGACCGGGCGGAAGAGGCCTTGAACGCCGGAGCTCACGGCTGCCGCTGCTGCGGTATGACTCATCGTCCATTAACTTCTGGCTCATGTTCCGGTAGACTGACGGGATTCGCCACTCCCGTGTATTTCGCTGAACGAAAACTCCGAAGTGCCTTTGCCATTTTTTAGGAAACGATCTGCGACGGTGTGGTCCCAACATGGCGCGATGAAAACGGATTTCCGATCGCCTACGAATCGCGGCGAGAAGCCGAAATCGAAATCGCTGAAATGCTGATCGAGCACCTGCGACAGTTCCTCGTTGGCGAGCGCGACTTTGAGGACGCCTGTACCACCGGTGACTTTATCCTCCTGTTGAAGTCTGGTCTGACGGGACGATTCAAACGAAAGACGATCGTCGCTTTGGCAAAGAGGAAACCTAATCAGCAGGGCGTACCGGAGAACACCGCCGCGGCTATGGACACGACATTTTCAAAACGGGTATGCCAAGATCCACGAGATACTCGAATGTCGGGTCATAGTATGCTGCCGGCCTGGTTGGATCGCTTGCTTCGCCATCAGGCACAAAGATGACCATGCCCTGCCGAGCGCGAGTCAGCAGCACCCGATAGGCGTTCTTTAGGTACCTCCGGTTGTCGGGATTCTGCACGTTCTGCCATTTCGTTCCGCGGAAGTCGTGAAGCTCCATCCCGTCGCAGTGAATCGCAGATCACCGTCCCACGTCACGCACGCCCAATCGACCTCCAATCCCTGGACCTGAAACTCGGTAGCCGCATCTTCAAGGTAGTAGCTCGAACGAGTGTCCTCTTTCCCATCGAGAAACCAGTGCACTGGATCGGTTTTGACTCGAATATCAATCGCGTGCGGCTTGAGCCGCTCGGCCTTCGAAGAAGCCACCAGTCCGAAGCGTTCGCTTCCTCGCGCTTTCGATCGCACCCATTGCTTTGCGAGATCTAGGTTTCGGGTAACAACGATTGGGTATCGCTTCAGCTTGGTCAGCAGCTGGCGAGCTTGGCCTCGTTCACAATCGAGGAGCGCCTTAACGAACGCCGAGACATGCTCAGCACGAAACGAGCGCATCGACACAGCCAAGTGGAGGCTGTCGTCAAAATGAACACCTCGCGTCCCTCGCACTGCCTCGATGGTCTGCGCAGCCGCATATTCGCTGTCCGTCAGCCGCGAAGAAATATGCATGTCCCAGTACGGAAAGGACGTTTTCACGGCATCCAACCAAGCTCCAATTCCGGACTCGCCGCGGTTGATCTCCTGCCCTCCGCCTACCAGACACAGAATCACGGCCCAGTCTTGATGCCTGTCCACGTAGCGAATCAAAAATTGCGGCTCCGAATCCGTGAAATCGGAGACACCTTTCTTCCGCTTCATGAAGTCAGCCGTCATCGCGGCATTCCAGGCGCGCTGAGCCTCATCGAATACCACCACGTGGTCAGCAGGTGGCGCCTGATTCTTCAGCGCTTCGTCACGAAAATGGTGAACGTTCTGGATGAACTGCTTCACCGGATCGCTCCGCTTCTTCTGCTCTAGGCCACGCTTCTTCAAGCGGGCCTTCTCGTCTCGAGATAGAGCTGCACGCAGCACCGCAACGAGTGGACCATTGCCAGACAACAGCACGGCGTGCGTCGGGCTGTCTGTTCGCGCATGTTGGGTGGCGACATTGAGCCTACCAGCGTTTTCCCGGCTCCCGGTACACCGGTGAGGAAGCAGATGATCTTTCGACCCCTCGTTCTGGCCTCATTAATCAGCTCCTCGATCCGGCGAGAGGTGATGCCGAGGTTTTGTTTGCCGGCGTCAAAAGCCTTGATCGCTTGCACGCCGTGGTGCGCGTACAACGCGCGCGCGGCTTCAACGATGGTCGGTGTGGGTCTGTAAGGGGCCTGCGCCCATTGCTGTTGATCGAGGCTTGGCCCGACGATTTGATCCAAGGCCCGCTCGATCGCCGCCCGAAACCCTTCGGGATGCACCGCGATCGGGCGGTAGACTCCATCTTGATCGGCACTCAGCTTCACCGGGGGCGATTCCTTCGCCTCGGTCGGAATCAGGATTGGGACAAGCGACACTCGGTGGCTCGCCTCGTGGAAATTCTTTAGGTCGAGCGCGTAGTCCCAAACCTGGTCGAACGCAGACCGCTCAAACTTCGCTTCGCCCACCTTGAATTCTACGACAAACACCACCGGGCCGATGAGCAGCACAGCATCTACCCGACTGCCCATGCGCGGGATGTTGAACTCCAAGTAGAGTGTGCCAGACAGCCCCTCCAGGTTCTTCTGAAGAAATGCAGTCTGCTCCAGCCACGCCTCCTTTTGAGTCGTCGCCAGATCGAACTCAGGATTCTGAGCGAGCAGTCCAAAGACTGTTACCGGTAGTGTGCCCCGAAACTCTTCGATCGACGCGCCATACCAAGCCCTTGATGCGGTGGGTGTAGGCTCTGCAATTGCCACTGTAGGCTTTGTGAGAGCGTCCTTATTGAGAAGCAAGCCGCTGCTCGTTCAACCCAACGAAGCCTCTTCGGCAATCGTGTCGGATCCTCGACGGCTGCTTCTGGCATGAATGTCCGGTTCCCACCACGTGGCCGAAACAGAATGCCGAGTTTTGGTTGAAGAAAATTCTCGGCAACCAGCGGCGCGATCGGGCGGTGAATTCGGATGCTGATGCAAGCCGGCTGGCGCGTGCTGATTTGGGAGCATGATCTGACCAGGAAGCGCGAGGCGTGGACCGTTCGACGGGTGGTCGGAAGTCTGGAGTCAGCGCGGAGGTCACGTCGACCGGCGCAGTGACGGGACAGTTGGCCCGGCGCTGCGCAGGCGGGTCGGAGGACGGTCCGCTCAGTTCGTGTTCGCCGCAGGCTGATCGGTCAGCAGCGGCGGTTCGCCAGCGCGGGCGGGCGCGACCGCCGGCGGTGCGAGTCGGTGAAACAGGAAGGCTCCGCCGACGAGGAAAATCAGACCCAGCGCGTCGAACCACCACGGTTGAAACAGCGCCACGCCCGGCGCGTGCTCCCCGTTGAAGCCGGGAATCGTGAACGGCAGCCCGGGTGAAAGCAGGCTGCCGAGGTTGTTCAGCCCGTGGCCGAAGATGCAGAGCGTGAGCGAACGCGTGCGGAGATAAACCCAGCCAAGCAAGCCGCCGTAAACGAGCGCGACGGGGATCTGCCAGGGGTTGAGGTGCATGGCCGCAAAAAGCAGCGATGAAATCGCGATCGCGCGAACCGGCGTGCTGGTGACGAGCAACCCACGGAGCAACAGCCCGCGGAACAGAATTTCTTCGGTTATAGGGGCGAACACGGCCACGAAGAACAGCGCGAAGTAAGGGTGCGCCGCCATGCTGGTGAGCTGCCCGAAGTAATGGCGCAGCCATTCGGGTTGCGGCGCAAGCGCGTGGGTGACGTTCTCCAGGTCGGAAAGACCGATGGCCGCACCCGCCACCAGCAAGCTCATCGGCGCCAGGAGAAGCGCGGGCGAGAACTGCGGCGTTGCGGGTACGACCAGCGTGCAGCGGCTGCGGCGGCATTCCCGCCAGATGACCAGCGCGTAGGCGGAGCCGTTGCTGAGCATGAGCGCAAGCGGATGGTTCGTGCCGGTGTTGCTGGGAAGGCCGTTCGCGAGATTCCAGAAAGCGAGCCCCATGCCGAGGACGATGCCGAACCCGAGTTGGAGCAGAACGAGCTGCAACGTGATGAGCGCTGCGCGGCGGCCAGTGAGCCAATAGGAATCGTTGGCAGCAACCAGGGCGACGGTCGGGAGTGCAGCAATCGAGGACACGGCGAGGAGCGGGGCGGCTCGGAGATAGGCAGGGTGTCGCGGTTTGTCCACGACGGATCCTCCGCGCGGCCGGTGGTCGCGCGGAGCGGCGGTCGCGCGAGCATCGATGCCGGAGCACGGCCCGCGGCGATGCTGGCGGCTGGCGGGCGCATTGACCGGATTCGTCCGGGCCGGGGTCGGCGACCCGGCTACATCACACCGGCGCGACGAGGGCGTTGCGTCCCCTCAACCCCAGGCCTGTTTTTAGAATCTCGTCCGCGCGCATCCCCTGCGCTCACGCGCAGGGCCATCGAAATCAGCGGGGCTCGCTCCGTGAGGAGTGGGGTGAATGGGAAGAGACCATCCCCGATCGGAACGCTGACGCGTTCCGCTACGAGCTGACGGGCGGCGTCGCTTCGGCCCCGGATTCTTCCTCGGTTTCGACGATCCGGGCGATGCTTAGGAGCTTGTCACCCGGCTCGAGGGTGACGAGACGGACGCCTTTCGCACCGCGGTTGGTTTCCCGAATGTCCTTCACTGGGCAACGGATGCTCTGGCCTTTCGCCGTGAGCAGCATGACCTCGTCGTCTTCGCGAACGCTGAGCGCGCCGGCGAGCTTGATCGAGCCGTCCTCCGGCAGGTCGATCGCCCAGACGCCGCTACCGCCGCGATTGATGAGCCGGTAGTCCTCGAAGCGCGTGCGCACGCCGAGCCCGGCCTCGCTCGCGACGAGGAACTTGGCCTCGTGGTCCACCACCTCGATGACATCGAGGTAATCGCTCTTGAGCTTGAAGCGCATGCCCGTGACACCGCCGGTCGCTCGTCCCGTGGCGCGGAAGAGCTCCTCGCCGCTCTCAGGATCGCGCTCGCGGAACCGCACCGCCAGCCCTTGATGCGAGACGAGGATCAGTTCGTTTTCGCCGGTCGTGAGCACCGTGCCGATTACGCTGTCGGCTTCCTGCAGGTTGATGCCGATCAGTCCGCCCTCGCGGGTGGCGTTGGCGTAGTCCGAGAGGGCGCTTTTCTTGATGATCCCGCGCTTGGTCGCGGTGACGAGATAGCGATCCTCGGCAAAGTCCTTCACGCACAGCATCGCGGCGATCTTTTCGCCTTCGGCGAGCCGGAGGAAGGATGAGACGGACTTTCCCTTGGAGGCGCGGGTGCCTTCGGGGATGTCGTAGACTTTCTTCGCGTGGCACTGGCCGATGCTGGTGAAGAAAAGAATGTAGTCGTGGGTCGAAGCGGTGAAGAGGTTTGCCACGAAATCTTCCTCGTAAGTCTCCGCCCCGATCACGCCTTTGCCGCCGCGGCGCTGCGAGCGGTATTCGGCGACCGGCGTGCGCTTGATGAAGCCGAGATGGGAAACCGTGATCACGCAGCCCTCGTTCGGGATGACGTCCTCCATGCGGAACTCGCCGGCGGCGGCGATGATCTCGGTCCGGCGGGGAGACGTGTATTTCTCCTTCATTTCGGCCAGCTCCTTTTTGATCAGGGCGAGCAGCTTGGGTTCGGACTCCAGGATGCCGCGGAGTTCCTCGATCAGCTTCATCAACTCGAGGTATTCCGCCTCGATCTTGCCGCGCTCCAGCCCGGTGAGCTGGTAGAGCCGGAGTTCGAGGATGGCGTCGGTCTGGCGTTCGGAAAGCGGATACTTCGCCATCAACCGGACCTTCGCCTCCTCGCGATTCTGCGAGGCGCGGATGATTTTGACGAAGTCGTCGAGGTTATCGAGGGCGATGATGTAGCCCTCGAGGATGTGCGCGCGGTCCTCGGCCTGTTTCAACCGGAAGCGGGTGCGGCGGGTGACAACCTCGCGGCGGTGCTCGATGTAGCACTCGATGAGTTCCTTGATGTTCATCTGCTTCGGCCGCTTCTTGTCGAGGGCCAGCAGGGTGACGCCGAAGGAGGATTCGAGCGCGGTCTTCTGGAATAGCTGGTTGATGACGACCTTCGACTGCTCGCCGCGCTTCAGCTCGATGACGATGCGCGTGTTCTCGTCGGACTCGTCGCGGAGATCGCGGATGCCGTCGATCTGTTTGTCGCCCACGAGTTCGGCGATCCGCGTGACCAGCGTGGCGCGGTTCACGTTGTACGGAATCTCCGTGACGACGATCTGCTCCATCCCGCCCTTCATCTCCTCGGTGTGGGCCTTGCCGCGCGTGCGGACGATGCCCTTGCCGGTTTTGAGGTAGCTGAGGATGCCCTCACGGCCGGCGATCACGCCGCCCGTGGGAAAATCGGGGCCCTGGACGATCGTGCACAGCTCGTCGACCGAGATGCGGGGGTTGTCGATGATCGCGCAGGTCGCGTCGATGATCTCGGCGAGATTGTGCGGCGGGATGTTCGTCGTCATGCCGACGGCGATGCCCGTGGAGCCGTTCATCAACAGATTGGGCAGGGCGGCGGGCAGGACGGTCGGCTCCGTGGTCGACTCCTTGTAGTTCGGCGCGAAATCGACGGTGTCCTCCTCGATGTCGCGGAGGAGGTCCTCGGCGATGGCGTTGAGCCGGCACTCCGTATAGCGGTAGGCGGCCGCAGGATCGCCGTCGACGGAACCGAAGTTGCCCTGCGGATCGATCAGCGGGTAGCGCATCACCCAGGGCTGGGCCATGCGGACGAGCGTGTCGTAGACGGACGAGTCGCCGTGCGGGTGATAGTTCTTCAGTACCTCGCCGACGACGCCAGCGCATTTGTCGAACGCGCGGTTGTGCAGCAGGCCTTCGCGCAGCATCGCGTAGAGCACGCGGCGCTGGACGGGCTTGAGGCCGTCGCGGGCGTCCGGCAACGCCCGCGAGATGATGACCGACATCGAATAATCGATGTAGGCCGTCTGCATGATGTCGGTGATGTTGGCGGAGGAGAGTTTTTCGCTCGCTGTATACATGCGGAAAAGGGGGAGAAAATCGTTCTCGTTATCGTTCTCTTTCTCGTTCTCCGCTGATCGGCCTCGAGAGAACGAGAACGATTAAGAGAACGAGAACGAGTCGATCGGACTAGACGTCGAGGTATTGGACGTTGAGGGCGTTGTCCTCGATGAACTGGCGGCGGGGCGGGACCTCGTCGCCCATGAGCAGCGTGAAGAGCGCGTCGGCTTTCGCGGCGTCGTTGATCGAAACCTTGAGCAGCCGGCGTTTCTCCGGATCCATCGTCGTCTCGAAAAGCTGCTTCGGGTTCATTTCGCCGAGACCCTTGTAGCGCTGGATCGAGAGGCCCTTGCGGCCGTTGGCGCGGATCTCGGTGACGATCTCGAGCGGCGAGTGGAGCTCGATCCTGCTCTCGCTCTTTTGCCCCGCGTTTTCGGTGATCAAGTAGCGGGCTTCCTCGGTGGCGCCGAACCGGTTGATCTCGAGTCCCGTGGCGGCGATCGCCTTCAGGAGCTTCGCCATTTCCGTGCTCTCGAAGATCTCGTGCAGCGTGATCCGCTTGGGCGTGGCGGCGGGTTTCCTGGGCGGCTCGTTCACGCCTGCCGTGGTCCCGTTGACCGGCAGCCCGCTGGCCGTGCCCGTGCCGTTCGGCACCACGTTGTCGGGCTGCTCGAACATGTCGGCGTCGAGCCCGTGATCCTGCACGAACTTGGAGCGGGCGGCCTCGTCGCGGAGAAACTCATGGCTCTCCTTGTTGCCCTCGCGGATCCGCGCGATGTAGCGCGGCAAGGCGTGCGTGACGTGATCCTGCTGGTCGAGATATTCGCTGAGCGCAGCGCCGTAGCGCGTAACGCCGGCGCCGAGCTTCTCGAGCGCGGCGAGATTTTCCACGATCTTGTCGATCTGCGCGGGCGCGAACACGTGCTGATCGGCGATCCGCGTGAGCACCACGTCCTCGGAGCCGAGCTCCAGCAGGATGCGGTTGAGCTGGTCGTCGTTGTCGATGTACTGCTCGCGCTTCTTGCGCTTGATTTTGTAGAGCGGCGGCTGGGCGATGTAGACAAAGCCCCGGTCGAACAGCCCGCGCATCTGCCGGTAGAGGAACGTCAGCAGCAGCGTGCGGATGTGGGAGCCGTCAACGTCGGCGTCGGTCATGATGATGACCTTGTGGTAACGAGCCTTGTCGCCGTCGAAGGCCCCGTCGCCCTCGTGGTCGCCGATGCCGGTGCCGAAGGCGGTGATCAGGGTGCGAATTTCCTCGTTGGCGAGGACCTTGTCG
This sequence comes from Opitutus terrae PB90-1, assembly GCF_000019965.1. Lineage (GTDB taxonomy): Bacteria > Verrucomicrobiota > Verrucomicrobiia > Opitutales > Opitutaceae > Opitutus > Opitutus terrae. The sequence continues at coordinate 806,133 of NC_010571.1, read as the reverse complement.
AGCCGCGCCTTCTCCACGTTGATGACCTTGCCGCGGAGCGGAAGAATCGCCTGGTAGCGGCGGTCGCGCCCCTGTTTCGCCGAACCGCCGGCGGAGTCACCTTCGACGATGTAAAGCTCGCACAGCGCCGGATCGCGCTCGGAGCAGTCGGCGAGCTTGCCGGGCAGCCCGCCGCCGGACAGCGCGCCTTTGCGGACCGTCTCGCGGGCCTTGCGGGCGGCTTCGCGGGCGCGGGCGGCGTTCAGGGTTTTGTCGATGATCCGCTTCGCGATGTTCGTATTGGCCTCGAAATAGAACCGCAGCTTCTCGCCGACGATCCGCTGGACGATGCCGTCGATCTCGCCGTTGGAGAGCTTGGTCTTCGTCTGGCCCTCGAAGCGGGGCTCGGGGACCTTGACGGAGATCACGGCCACGAGCCCCTCGCGCACGTCGTCGCCGGTGATCGACGGATCCTTTTCCTTCAGCAGATTGTTGGCGCGGGCGAAATTGTTGACGACCCGGGTGAGCGCGGTGCGGAAGCCGGAGAGGTGGGTGCCGCCCTCGATGTTGTAGATCGAGTTCGCGTAGGCGAAGACCTGATCGTTGTACGAGTCGTTGTACTGCATCGACACGTCGACGACGATGTTGGGCAGCGCCGCGTTGGTCTCGTTCGGCACCGAGTCGCTGAAAGTGATCGGCTTGTCGTGAACGACGTTCTTGTTCTGGTTCAGGTAGCGGACGAACTCGGTGATGCCGTCCCGGAAATAGAACCGGTCGCCCTTCTGCGAGCGCTCGTCGGCCAGTTCGATGTGCACGCCGGGGTTGAGGAACGCGAGCTCGCGCAGCCGCTTCGACAGGATCTCGTACTGGAATTCGCGGGTGGTCTTGAAGATCTCCGGGTCGGGCTTGAAGGTGATTTTCGTGCCGGTCTTTTTCGTGTCCCCGATCACCTGCATCTTCTGCGTGGTGATGCCCTGCTCGAACCGCATCTGGTAAACCTTGCCGCCGCGGCGAACCTCGGCCTCGAACCATTCCGAGACGGCGTTGACGCACTTGGCGCCGACGCCGTGCAGGCCGCCCGACACCTGATAGGCGCCTTTGCCGAATTTGCCGCCCGCGTGCAGGTTCGTCAGGACGAGTTCCAGCGCCGGAATCTTGTAGACCGGGTGCATGTCGACCGGGATGCCGCGGCCGTCATCCTCGATCGAGCAGGAGCCGTCGAGATGGATGGTGACGACGATCAGCGAGGCGAACCCGGCGAGCGCTTCGTCGACGGAGTTGTCGACGACCTCGAAGACGCAGTGGTGCAGGCCGCGCTCGTTGGTGTCGCCGATATACATGTCCGGGCGTTTGCGCACGCCCTCGAGCCCCTCGAGTTTTTGGATTTTGGAGGCATCGTAAGCTTCGGCACCAGCCAGGTTTTTCGCGGTATGTTCAGCAGCAGATTCGTCGGCCATGAAAGGGTGTTTTCGAAGGGAAAATGGAAAGGAAAAAAGTGGCCGCGACGCGTGCCGGACGCGAGGGTTTTTTCGAGAAAAAACCGTCGCAAAACGCGCTTTGGATTGCGTTTAAAACGAGGCGGGTGCCAGGGGGGCTATCCCTCCACCGGGTAAGCGGCTTTACGACGCCCGGGGGCGCGGGTTCGGGCAGCCGGAAAACGGGTCGCGGAGCCGAAGCCAGCACGTGCGCCAACCGGCGTGGCGCCGTGTTTCCGAGATTCCTGCTTGGCGGGCTGCGGCCGGACCGCCACGCTCGCAGGCATGCCGACGCCTGTGATCGAAACGCTCCTGATCCTCCAGGATCGCGACATGCACCGCCTGGCCATCGAAGCGCAGCTCAAAGCGGTGCCGCGAGAGATCGCCTTGGTGGAAGAGCGGATCGCGACGGAGAAGGCCGCGATCGAAACCGCGCGGGGCGAGCTCAAGGATCTTGAGTTGAAGAAGAAGGGCGTCGAGGGAGAGATCGCGACCGCAGAGGGCAATCTCGGCCGTTACCGCACCCAGCAGTCACTGGTACGGAAAAACGACGAATACCAGGCACTCGGTCATGAGATCGAAGAAGCAGAGAAGTCGATTGGCACGCTCGAGGAGCGGGACCTCGAGGTGATGTATGCGATCGATGAGGCGCGAAAGCGGTTTCACGACGCGGAATCCGTGCTGAAGGCCAACATTTCCGGACATCAGGCGCGGATCGACACGCTGCGCCAGCGGGAGACGAATCTGCAGGCCGAATTGAAAGAGGCGCAGGCGGCAGTGGCGGCGTCGCGGACACCGGTCGGCGAGCCCGCGCTGCGGCTCTACACGCGGATCGCGGCGCGCAACATGCCGGCGGTGGTGGCGATTCACGACGGCAAGTGTGGCGGCTGCCATCTCAAGGTCTCCAGCGAGGTCGAAAGCGCTTCGCGCGGCAAAGGCCAGCCGTTGCCTGGAGCGGGCTTGGCGACGTGCGACCAGTGTGGCCGGATCGTCTATTGGGAGGCGTGAGCGGGGGCGAGGGCCCAGGTCCAGAGCTGAGAGCCCAGAGCTCAGAGTCTAGAGTGGAGCCGAGTAGCGGGTTCGAGGCGGTGGCTTGTCCTAAGTCGTGGAGCCCATGTCCACGCCGTTGAACCTTTACCCCCCTGGTCGTTGCCGTTAGAACGGCCGACGCCGCGCAGCCATGCCTGACCCCGGGCCCACGGATTTCGGTGCGTTTTATCGGGCAACGGTGATTCCGTTGCGCCGCTATCTGGCGCGGATGCTCGGCAACCGGTCTGACGCGCAGGATCTGGCGCACGACGCGTATGCCCGGATTTACGCGGCGTTTGAGGGCGAACGGATCGACGCGCCGCGGGCGTTCTTGTTCACCACGGCGCGCCGGCTGGCGCTGAACCAGTTGCAGCGGCGGCGGATTGCGCCCGTGCGCGAAGTCGATGGCAAGCTGATCGAACTCGCGCCGGCGCAAGGCCCAGGCGTCGAGCGCGTCGTCATGGCGCGACAGGAATGGGCCCGGCTCGAGACCGCGATCGCCGCATTGCCGCCCGGTTGCCGGAGCGTGCTGCTGCTCTGCAAGGTCGAAGGGTTGTCCCACGCCGAGATCGGCGCGCGGCTAGGGATTGCAGTGAGCACGGTCGAGAAACAGCATGCGCGCGCGCTGCGGTTGTTGCGCGCAGCGGTGCAGGACGATGCCGCGGTGGGCCGCGGCAAAAACGACTCAAACGTGGAGGGAGGCCGGGCGGCCGGCCTGTAACAACATGGCACGAGACGAAACCCACGAACGGATCGAAGAGGAAGCGTCGCTCTGGGCGGCGCGGCTGGATGGCGGCGGGATGACGGATGCGGACCGCGCGACGCTGGCCACCTGGCTGGCGGCGAATCCCGAGCATCGTTGGCTATTGTCGCGCTACCGTCAGCTTTCCGCGCAACTCGAATCGGAGTTCGACGCGCTTGTCGAGTCGGCGACGCAGGCGCGCGCGACAGCGCGGCGGCGGTGGCGCATCGGCGCCACCGGGTTGGCGGCGGCGGCGGTCGTGGCCTTCACGGCCATCGTGGCGACGCGCGGCGGGGAGGAGTTCAGCACCGGCGCCGCCGAGCGACATGTGGCGGCGCTGAGCGATGGATCACGGATTGCGCTGAATGCGTTGACCGAGCTGCACGTGGATTTGGGCAAAGCCGAACGACACGTGCGGCTCACGCGTGGCGAAGCATGGTTCGACGTAGCGCCGGAGAAGGCGCGTCCTTTCGTCGTGGAGACTCCGGCGGGCGTGGTGCGTGTGACCGGAACGGAGTTCAATATTCGGGCCCGGCCAAAAGGGGCCGTCGAGGTGACGGTGCTGGAAGGCCGCGTGCGCGTGCAGCCGGCTGCGGCGGCCAGCAGTGAAACGGCGCTCGAGATCGGCCAGCAGGCGCTCGTCACCACGGCTGCGTTGGACGTGCACCGCGTCGAACCGGGAGCGCTGCAGAATGTCCTCGCCTGGCGCGAGGGGCAGGCGGTGTTTGAAGACACGCCACTCAGTGAGGCGCTGGAGCGGTTTGCGGCGTATCACGGCCGGACGGTCGAGGTGGATGGACGCGTGGCGGATCGGCGGCTGGGCGGCCGCTACAGCCTCGATGATTTCGAAGGACTGCTCGAGGAAATCGAACGTGTCCTGCCTGTGCGCGTGCTGCGCCAGCCGGACGGCGTCGTACGCGTCGTGCCGATCGAGGGTCGGTGACGGGAAAATGCTCCGTCATTTTCGTCGGAATAGCGGGTTTCCGCGCGCGGGTGGTCGTATCCGGATGCCGGTTGCTCCGCATCGAGCGGACGCAACGGTCCAGCCTCATGCGAAAACTCCTCTCCTTCATTTCCGTTCAAACTCTGCTTGCCGTCGCGACCATCCTGTTCGCCGGTAGCCCGCTGCCCGCACAGCAAGTCGTGGCCGGCTTGCCCGGCCAACGCGTCCTTGGTGAGCGCACGATCAGCGCCGATGCCGGCACGGTCGACGTGGACGCGATCGACGAACACGGCTACGTGGTCGGCGCCGACGTCAATTTTCCCGCCACAGCGAATCTCGATCTCGGTCTGCACATCGGGCATGGCTGGATTGACGCGGGAAACGTGGGTCTGAAGGACACCACGATCAGTGCAGCGGCGGTGGTGCATCCGGCGGCCGCGGGATTGAAGCCTTTCGCGGGGGTGCTGATTGGGCACCAGAAACTGGAATTTGACGTGGGGCGGTTCGGCACGACCGAGAAGAGCGGCATCTGGGGTGGTGCGGTCGGTCTGGAGGTCCCGGCGGGGCGGGCGACGCTCACGCCGAGCATCAGTTACACCGACTCGTTCGACGGCAGCACGGATCGATCCACTCATTTTACCCTGCACGCCAATCTCTGGCTGACGGACAAGGTCGCAACTTACGCCGATCTGACGTATGTCGATTTTGCGGGCGATGGCGACAACGCCTGGACGGCCCGGCTCGGCGTGCGGTGGAAATTCTGAAGGAAATGAGCATGCAGGCTTCCGCTGGCATTGAGACGAGCGAATCGGTAGACGAATGGGCGCTGTGAGCCGCAGCCATCCCGTGCCAGCCGCGGAAATCCCTGCGCGGAACATCATCCGCGGGGGGACGCGCGCCTGCATGGCGCGACGCTGGCTCGGCCTCGCGCTCGTTTTCGCGGTCCTCGGGCCGCTGGCGCGCGCGGCGCCCACGCGGTTCGATCTGCCGACGCAGCCGGCCGCGACGGCGCTGATGGCGTTCGCCAAGCAGGCGGGGGTCGAGGTGCTGTTTTCATTCGACGAGCTCAAGGCGGTGCAGTCGAACGCGGTGGCGGGCCTGTTCGAACCGGCCGAAGCGATCGATCGGCTGCTGCGCGGAACGGGATTCACGGCGATCCGCAACAGTGCGGGGAAGTTCGTGGTGGTGTCGGAACGGAACCGCCGGCGCACGGGAGAAGTGCAGGGGCACGTCGTGGCAGATGCGACCGGGCAGCCCGTGGCGAACGCGTTGGTGCGGTTGGTCGACTCAACGCTGGCGGTGCGCACGAGGGCGGACGGTTTTTTTCGGCTGCCCGAGGTGCCGGCGGAATGGCCGACCCTGCTCGTACAGGCCGAGGGGTTTACCACGGCGCGAGTCGAGGCCGTTTTTGTCGCGGCGCATCGGAGTACGCAGCTCGGTCCGATTCGGCTGACCGCGGGCGAGGACTTGCAGGCATTGGAGGCGGTGGTGGTGGATGCAAGCGAACTCGGCGGTACGGGACCGCCGGCCTTCCTGCTGGAGGAGGTGATCGTCACGCCCAGCCGGTTCGGCATCGAGGAGGAGCGCGGGCTCGTGGCCGCGATGCTGACCGAGGCGGATCTGCTGGCGTTGCCCCAGGTAGGCGAGGATCTCTATCGCGCGATCTCGCATCTGCCGGGTCTCGCGGCCGATGACATCACGGCGCGATTCTGGGTGCGGGGCGCGCCGCATGATCAGGTACTGGCGCGGCTCGATGGCGTGGAGCTCATCGAGCCGTTTCACATGAAGGACACCGACAGCTCGCTCTCGATCCTGGATCTGGAGACGATCAGCCGGCTCAATTTGCTCACGGGTGGATTCACCGCGGAGTTTGGCGACCGGCTGGCGGGAGTGTTGACGATGGAGACGGACCGTTATGTGCGGGCGAAGCCGCGCACCACCCTGGGCATGAGCATGACCGGCGCACGCGTCGCGAGCCGCGGAGCAACTCCCAGTGGCCGCAGTCACTGGCTGGTGAGTGCACGCACTGGGTATCCGCAGGTGGCCTTGCGGGTGCGAGGAGCGGACGACAGCACCGAGCTCAAACCGCGTTACCACGATGTGTTCGCCAAGTGGGAGACGAATCTCACGCCCAACCAAACGCTGGCGGTCCATGCGCTGCACGCGGCCGACCGGATGACAATGAACGAAGGCACGCAGGCGCAGCTGCACAGTCGCTACGGCAGCGATTACGCCTGGCTGCGTTGGCAGGGAGATTTCGGCGCGGTGCAAGGCGAGGCGGTTCTTTCCCACGCGCAGCTATCGTGGTCGCGACGTGCGAGCGGGCTGTGGAACCGCTGGTATGAACTGGGCGCGGCTGACGAGCGGGAGCTGCGGACGACGAGCTTCCGGCAGGACTGGACGGCCAAGTGGCACCCGCGCGTCCTGCTGAGGGCGGGCATGCAGGTGACGACCGGTCGGGCCGATTTCGATTATCATGGGTTCCATGAAGCGCTGGTGTCGACCGACGCCGGATTGATCAAGACGCGACAGTTCAGGGACCTGACCGTGGCGCCCGCCGGAGAATCGTGGGGAACTTATCTGGCCGTGCGCGCGCAGCCGGGTGGGGGCTGGACCGTGGAGCCGGGCGTGCGGTTCGACGGCAATAACTACGCGCACGACGCCGACGTGAGCCCGCGCTTCAACGCGGCGTGGAGCCGCGGTGCGACGACGCTCCGTTTTGGCTGGGGTCGCTTCCACCAGGCGCAGCCGCTGTACCGGCTTGGCGTGCTGGATGGAGAGACTCGGTTTTATCCGTCAGAACGCGCCGAGCATCGCGTCGTCGGGCTGGAACGGCGACTGCGGGGCGGGATCAATTTGCGGCTCGAGGCTTACGAGCGCGCCGTGAACCGGCCGCAGCCGCATTGGGAGAACGGGGTCGAAACACTCGAATCCGCGCCGGAGCAAGGCTACGATCGGTTGCGGCTCGATCCGCTCCGCCAGCGCGCGCGCGGGCTCGAGCTGATCGCCGAACGCCGCGGGACGAAGCTCTCGTGGTCGGGATCCTATGGGCTGGCGCGCTCGGAAGAGACGCTCCGTTCGGGCGTGACGATTGCCCGCGCGCGGGATCAACGCCACACGGTCTATCTCGACGTCACGTATACACCGAACCGGCGCTGGCAATTCAGCCTCGCCGGCCAGTACCACACCGGGTGGCCAACGACCGAGCTGGATTTCCACGCCGCGCCTTACGCGGAGGGCGGGACGGTCGTTTATGGCGAACTGCGAACGCCCTTTGCCGAGCGATTGCCCGCCTATCAGCGCGTCGACCTGCGGATCCAGCGGCGTTTCGAGCTGAAGCGTGGCACGCTGCGGCTGTATGTGGATATCTTCAACGTCTTCGATCGGGAAAACATGATCAGCTACGGCCACAACGTGACCGTGCGCCCGGACGATTCGCTGGAGGTGCGTCGCACGCGAGGCGACCTGCTGATGCCGCTCATCCCGAGCGTCGGTTTCACGTGGGATTTCTGAGGCCGGCGGGCGCAAGCGAACTTTTTGTTCGAGCGGAATAGCGGGTGCAGGTCGGTGGCTGGTCGAACAAGGCGCCGGATACAGCGACGCTCGAGCCACGGCGTCGGCGGGCAATTCGATCTTACAGAAACCTCCGATGAAAATCAGACTGCTGCTCTTTCTCGCGTTCGCCTCCGCGGCGCATGCGATCACCTACGTAGGCGACCGAATGGTCGTTCCGCCCTTCGACCGTAACGATGGAGCCAATTTCGTGGGCATGGTGACGCTCGCCCGGCCGGGCGTCTACCGTGCGGCCGACTGGAACGTGGTGGGGCAAGTTCGGCTCGCCGCGCCCGGCGACTACACGGTGGTCGCGACCAGCGGCGGCATCAATTTCGTCGGGCAGTTGATCGGGCCGAATGGTCCGGCGACGCTGCATGTTAAGTATGCGCGCGGAACCAATTTCGTGGCCGGCACGATCGATCGCAACGTAACCGTACTCGACGAGTCGTCGCCGCTGAGCGGGTTGCCCGCGTGGTTGCGCACCTTCACGGTGGCCGTGGGCGATTCCTTCGTTTATTCACCGCCAGTCGTCGTGGCGGGCGGGTGCCAGTGGCGGCGGAATGGCGAGGTGATGCCCGGGGCGACGGAGCCGACGCTGACGCAGCCGTGTGTCCAACCCATCGATGCGGGCATCTACACGCTGGAGGTGACCGAGGCCGGTGGGACACGCACGATAGCGGCGGCCGTGGTCGCGATCCGATCGCCGGTCAAGATTACGGGCGATGCGATCGAGGTGACCGCTGATGTGCTCCATCCGAACGGCGTCCGCTACGACCAGTGGCTCATGACCGGCGCGAGTGCGACCCTCACCGCGGATCCGGGCCAAGTGACGCGGATTTCGTTTCTCGACCTGACCGACGACATCGTGCAGGTGGAGTTCTCGGGCGCGGGGAGCCTGACGATCGCGCTGTCGAATGCGTCGGGTCCAGATCTGCCGGTCAATTACCACCAATCGGTACGTTACATGAAAGGCCATGCCACGATCCTCGTGGCCGACGCCGATAGCACGACGAATGTGTCGGTGTTCTCGGTTGGACGCGCGAATGCGGTCAACCGGTCCGTGTTCAAGGAGGGCGTCGTGTATGATGGCGTGGCGGACATCGCCGCGCTCGTGGTGCAGAGCGCATCAGGGAGGGCCGGCGGCCTGTTCCTCGGCAATGCGCATTTCTTCGCGGCCAGCGGCATGACCGGGGTGTTTGCCGCCGGGATCCAAGTCGCGGGCCCGGTGCGGATCGGCAACGTGAGTGCGTTCGATCAGGCGATGCCGGTGCTGGTGTTCGGGCATGCGGCCGAGGTTTGCATCGCCGGCGGCGATCTCTGGCAGGACAACGGACGCGCCGTGGAGGTGTGGGGCATCGGAGGTGTGTGTCTGGCCGCCGGCTCGAAATCCAACGGCGAAATCCTTCTCGCCCTGCCGAATCTCGGCAAGTTGATCTCCGATGGCGTCGACGTGACGGGGGTGTTGATTGAGCCTGGGCCGTGATCGCGGAAGTCAGCCGCTGGCGGCGCTTGCGACGAGTAGCTCGCGCTCACACGCGCGGAGCCAGGTCGGGCGCATCTCGGTTTCCGGCAAACCCACGGGCGGGATGCCTGTGCCGGTGGTGAAGGCGTTCGCCGGGGCCATCTCGGAAAAGCAAGATGGGCGCGGCGAAGGCTGGGAAGCTCAGGCGGGGCTTGCGCCGGGACGGCGCGCGGGGTTCAATGTCCAACTTAGCTTTGGGGCCAGGTCGTCGCTCCGTGTTCTTTGATCCCAAGGCGCGGGTAATGCCGCGCCCGTTTTAGAATATTCGGAGAGGAAAGTCCGGACACCACCGGGCAGGATGCCGCACAAGCTTCGGCAAGTGCGGGCGCCGCGCGTCAAGGCGCGGCGACGGACAGTGTCACAGAAAACAAACCGCCTTCGCAGCGCGGCGAAAGTCGCGCGGTGGAGGTAAGGGTGAAAAGGTGGGGTAAGAGCCCACCGCGTTTCGCGTGAGCGGGACGGCACGAAAAACCCCTTCCGGTGCAAGGCAAAATAGGCGGCTGGGCGGCCCGTCCGATAGCCGCGGGTATGCCGCATCCTCCTTCGCTCGTGCGCTCCGCGCGCGAGCTACGGAGGACAGGTCCATCGCGAGGTGGGCGTGAGAGAAATGACGGCCGAATCCCGCGTGAGCGGGAGGAACAGAATCCGGCTTACCGGCCCCAAAGCTAAGTTTTTTCGTACCCCCAGGCCGCGCGCGGCCGGGCAAGCCTGCGAGCTCCGATGCGATCAACGCGCGGGGTGCGCGCTGCCCTCAGAAGCTGACATGACTTGCCACGGCGTCGCGCGCGGTGGCGGTCGTGAGTTCTTCCCACTTGGAAATGCGAAACGGCGTGGCGCCGTCGGGTTCGCCCAACGCTTCGTCGTAATGGAACGCAGCGTTGCCGGTCAGGGTGATGTCGTTGGCCACGATCGATCCCGACATCGCGCCGTCGCCATGGACGGTGACGCCGGCATTGGGGGCGTAGACCTTGCCGACGAACGACCCGCCACCAGCGATCTTGATGTCCTGCGGCACCGAGCTCGTGCTCGTGCCGATGATCTCGAAATTTTTCGCCTGGCTGGTCGCGTTGACGATGCCCTGTCCCGTTAGGTCGATGTCGCCGGCGGTGTAGATCTTCAACGAGGAATTGGCGAGGACCTCGATGCCCGAGCCGTTGCCGGAAATGCTGATCGCATCCGACCCGGCGGCGGCCGTGATGATCAACGTCACGTCGCCTTGGAATTTCACGAGGTTGTTCTTGCCGCTGACCGAGATGTCGGAGCAAACGATCGTCCGGGCCACGCCGGCGGTGCCGTAGGTACCGGCGGCGTCGATCGAGCCGATGGTCGGCACGCTGCTGCCCGGCTGGGTCTCGGGCTCGAAGCTGGCGGAAAAGGTGGTCGAGATGCGCGCGGGATCGACGGTGCTCTTGTCCCACGAGCTGTCCGGCACCGAGTCGGCGCCGAGGATCGAGCCGTTGTTGCCGACGGTGTTCGTCGGATCGTAACTGGCCGTGCTGACGTAGCCCCACACGTCGGCTTGTTTCACCAGCACGGCGTCGGTTGAGACGGAGATGCTGCCGACGCTGCCGCGATCGCGACGAACGCCCGCGCTGTAGGCGACGGGCGCACCGCGGAGGGTGCCGTCGTTGTTGCGCGTCGAATTGAAACTGTCGACGCTGACATTGTTGCCCTTGAACCAAACCGATTTGCGGGCGACGAGGCCGTTGGCGTAGCGCGAAGAGCCGCGGAGGGTAACGCGGATCCATTTCTCGATCGGCGCCGCATCGGCCGCGGCGAGTTGCACGGTCGAGCGCGCCACGATCCACGGGTTGCTCGAGTTGTAGCCGGAAATGTAGACGCGGTATTGCGCGGTGCTGTTCTGGCTCAGTGCGACGCCCGTCCATTTCTGCTGGGCATTGCCGCCCGAGAGGGTCCAGCCCGCGCCGGACCACGCGTAGCTCGGATCCTCCACCATCTTGTTCACGGAATAGATCGCCTCCTCGAGTCCCTGCTCGGCGAGGTTCATGGCCGCGTTGTTGTAGAGTGCGCGGTTCGAAAGGGTCATGGCGGTTCGCGCCATCCGGATGTAGCTGGCCAGGGAGATCCCGATGATCGCGCAAAGGATCAAAGCGACGATCAACACGGAGCCACGCTGTGAATGGGAAAGTTGGGAGCGGCAGGAGGTCATGGCGGGCGGATCAGGTGGTGATGAGCTTGTTGCGCAGGATGAACCGGGCGGACAGCACCGTGTTCGTGGCGGTGGCGACGGTCGCGGAGGTCCGCGAGGTGGCGAGTGAGATTTGGATCTGTTTGGTGTCCTTGGCCGCCGTGACGAGCGCCGCCGCCGTGCTGAAATCGGTGATCTGCGCCCCGGTGATGGTGTAGGCCAGGAACGAAAACGAGGTGATGCCGGTGACGATCGGCTTGGCCGTGCCACCGCCGACAGCGCGGGTGAGTTGTCCGCCCGAAAAGGCATACGTCACCGTATTCGTGTCGACCACCAGAGTGACGGAATCGGCGCTCGTCCACGTGACGGCGCTCGCCTGGCGCGTATCCTCGGCAAACATTTCGAGCGCGCGGCGGGCCTGCGCCTCCATGTCGTTGTAATTTTGAATATTCGCGCCGCTGCGCCCGAGAAAAAGGAACGCGGTCAACACGGCCACCAGCACCAAACCTCCCAGCACGGAGGCGATCATCACCTCCACGAGGGTGAACCCGCGGGCGCGGCGGCTGCGCGACGCGCGCAGGAGGTCAGCTGCCGGCGAGGGTGTAGTAGTAGTCATAGAGACCATTCTTCGCATACATCGTAGTGGACGAGCGCGTATGGCTCTGCCCATCCGAGGTGTTCCACGTCACGGTGACCGTGACGTAGCGCACATCCGCACGCGCGGCATCCGCGGTCACCGTGCGCGTCACGGTGAAGCGGGCGGCGAGCGCCGCGCTCGAGGAAAACATGCTGGCGAGGCTGACGGGTTCCGAGGCGGGCAGTTCGATGATGCTGTCCACCACGCCGGTGGGTGTGGTCTTTTCCCACGGGAATAACCGCAACCGCTCGATCTCGCTTTGCATGATCTGCGAGGCGAGGGTGTTGCCACGGGCCACGTCCAGATGTCGAAAACCCCACTGCATCGCGATCAGCGCGGAGGAAATGCCCAACGCCATCACGAACGAAGCCACCGCGACTTCTGCTATGGTGAACCCCGCCTGCTGTCGCCGCGGACCCTGGGGGCGGGTTTTGTGCGAAGGTGCTAGCAGAATGGAGCTGACCATGCTCCCAGCCTAACAGAGTTGCCGCGGGCGCGGTAGACCCAAGAGGCTGGGGAATCAGGCCTAGCGGAATAGGCCCATTCAGGCCTGCGGCGGAGTCGGGCGGGACGCTTGAACGTAGACCGCGGCGGCCTGCGAGCGCCGCTTCACCTGCAGTTTCTCAAACACGCTCACGAGATAGTTCTTCACCGTGTTGTCGCTCAACCGCAGTTTTTCAGCGACTTCCTTGTTGGTGAGCCCATCGGCGACAAGTGCCAGGACGCGGCGCTCTTGCGCGGAGAGCACCGCCAGGCTGTCGCCGGCGGCCGGCGGACCTTCACGCAACAACTGCAGGACGCGCGCGGTGATTTCCGGGGTCAGCACGGATTTGCCCGCGAAAGCATCGACGATCGCCCGCGTGAGCCCATCCGGATCGATCTCCTTCATCAAATACCCTTGGGCGCCGGCCATCACGGCTTCCTGGATCAACTCGTCGGTGGCCACCGAGGTGAGGATCAACACCCGAGTCGACGCGTCCATGCGTTTGATTTCCCGGCAGGCGTGCAGCCCGGAACCATCCGGGAGCCGGATGTCGAGCAACACGACGTCAGGCTTAAGCCGTTTGGTTTCGCTCACGGCGGATGCGACCGAATCGGCCTCGCCCGCCACCACGATTCGCGCGGCGGCCCCGTGGGTGCCCAGCACGGACCGCAAACCCATGCGCACCAGCGCGCTGTCGTCGACGACCAGCACGCGAATCGTGGGGGCGGATGCGCTCATGTCGCAGAACTAAACGCCCGCGGTCGGGAACACGAGTCCGTTTCCGTGCACCCGACTGCCGGGCCGCTGCGGAACCCGCGAACGCCGGCGACTCAGGCAGGGCCGACTGGAAAAACCCCTTGACTCCCCTGCAGGGCTTTGGGTTTCTGTCCGGCTCCAATCTCATTCCGACATGGCCAACACGAAATCTGCGATCAAAGCCGCCCGTAAGTCTCTGCGTCTCCATGACCGGAACCAAGGCGTGAAAACCCGCCTGAAGACGCTGCACAAGAAGCTTGAGACGGCGGTCAAGAGCGGTGACGCGGCCAGCAGCAAGGCGGCGGCGGTCGCCTACACCTCCGCGGTCGACAAGGCCGTGAAGTCGGGCGTGGTGCATCGCAACGTCGCTGCTCGCGCCAAGTCGCACGTCGCGAAGATCGTCTTCGCGAAGTAAGCAGCCGATCACGCTTCCCTTCGAATTTTGCCCCGCGGTGCTGCCGAGCGTCGCGGGGTTTTTGTTTTCCCGCCGCGCCGTGCGCAGGCGTCCGCAATGCGTCGGCCTACGAGCTTGAGGCGACGGCATCAGCGCGCCCATCATCGCCTGCTCGTGGATTCCACTGCCGCCCAACCTGCCGGTCATGGTCGCGCCCGCCGTTTCCTCTCGTGGGATGCGCCGCTGCTGCCGCAGGCCGTTGCGTTGCTGGCCGAGGGCTGGACCGGCGACGGTCCGCTGGATTTGTCCGATCTGCTGGTGATCGTGCCCACGAGGCAGTCCGGGCGGCGACTGCGCGAAGCGCTCGCGGAGCACGCCGCGCGGAAGCAGGCGGCGGTGTTCCCGCCCAAAGTCATGCTGCCCGAAGCATTGATGACTCCCGCTCCCGCCGCGGGCGTCGCGACGCACTTGGAGTCGCTGTTGGCCTGGGCGGACGTGTTTCGCTCCGTGGCACTTGATGATTTTCGTGACGTGTTTCCCGTCGATCCACCGGCACGGAATTTCGCGTGGGCGCTGCGGCTGGCCGAAGAATTCGTGCGGCTGCAGCGGTCGCTGGCGGAGGCCGGGCTGCAGTTGCGGGACGCTCTGTCGCGCGCGGGCTCCGATTTTCCGGAGGCGGAACGCTGGCGCCAGATCAGCGAGCTGGAAACCAGACACGAACAGCGGCTCGCGAGCGCCGGGCTGATTGATGCGCCCGCGGCACGTCTTCGCCAAGCCTGTACGCCGGAATTGCCCGGGGGCGTGCGCCGAATCGTGATGCTTGCCACGCCGGATCCGCAGCCGATCGCGTTGCAGGCGCTCGCGGCGCTCGCACGTGCGGTGCCGGTTGAGGTGGCGGTCTACGCACCGGCCGCCGAAGCTGACGCCTTCGACGACTGGGGCAGGCCGCGACCGGAAACTTGGAACACGCGCACGCTGACGGTTCCGGATGTCGCCCAACGCGTGCACCTTTGCCTCGATCCCGAAGCCCAGGCGGCGCGCATTGCCGCGCTCGCCGCGGAGTACCGGGAGCCGGAGGGGCGGCTTGGCCTCGGGGTGGCGGATTCCGAAGTGCTGCCGCTGCTGCAGGGCGAACTCGCGGAGGTGCGGCAGGTGGGGTTCAACCCCGAGGGCCGTGCGCGGTTGGGAGACCAGCTCTTCCAGCTGCTGCAGAATTGCGCGCGGCTGGCGCGCGAGGAGTCGTTCGCGACAGTTCAAGCGCTCGCGCGGTGCCCGGATTTTCTGGAGTTTCTGCACGGGCAGCTCGGCCCGGATTTTTCCGCGGCGCGATTCCTCCACGAACTCGACGAGCTGCACACGCGACACCTGCCCCCGACGCTGACCGAAGCGTTGCAGCACGTGGAGCGGAGCGAACGCCCCAAACCGGACGTGTCGTCCGGTCCAACGCATCCGGCAAACAGCCGCATCGGGCCCGCGCTGCGGCTCATCGCGGGATTGCGCGCCACCCTCAGCCGGGGTGATTTTCCCGCGAATGCCCAGGCCGCGCTCGCCGCCGTTTTTGGCGCGCGGCGATTCGAATCCTCGCGGGACGAGGACGCGCAGCTGGCCGAGGCCGCCGAAACGTGGTCGGTGGTGTTGCAGGACATCGCTGCGGCTGCAGCGCGGTTCACCGCCGCCTCGAACGCGGACTGGTGGGACGTCGCGCTTCGACTGTACGGCGAGAACATCTGCTACGACGAAAAAGTCGCCGGGGCGATCGAGCTGCAGGGCTGGCTCGAGTTGCTCTGGGAAGACGCGCCGCACCTCGTGGTCGCCGGGCTGAACGATGGCCGTGTGCCTGACGCAATCGTGGGCGATCCCTTTTTGCCGGAATCGCTGCGCGAGCGGCTCGGGTTGAAAACCAACGCGACGCGGTTCGCGCGTGACGCGTATCTGCTCCAGGCGATCGCGGCGTGGCGGACGGGCGACCCGGGTCGGCTCGACCTGCTGTTCGGGAAAACCACCGTCGCGGGCGAACCGCTGCGACCGTCGCGGCTTTTGTTGCGCTGTCCCGATGAAGAGCTGCCGGGGCGCATCCGGCAGCTATTTCGGCCGGCGGAGTCGACGCACACCACCGAGTCGTGGCGTCGCGCGTGGCGTCTGCAGCCGCGGATCGTTGCGCCGCCGACCCGCATCGCAGTGACGGCAATACGCGCGTGGCTCGCGTGTCCATTCCGCTTCTATCTGTCACGCGTGCTGCGGATGGAGGCGGTGGATCCGGCGAAGAGCGAACTCGACGTGTTCGATTTCGGCACGCTGTGCCATGCTGCGTTGGAAGCGATGGGCCGCGAGCCGGCGCTGAGGGACGAACAGGATGCGCCACGGCTGCGCGAGTTTCTGCTCGCGCGACTCGAATTGGAGGCGGCGCGGCGGTTTGGCCGACATCTCGCGCTGCCGCTGGTCGTGCAGCTGGAATCGGCGCGGCAGCGGCTATCGCGCGCGGCCGAAGTCCAGGCGCTCAGCCGGGCGGAAGGCTGGGTGATCGAGCACGTCGAGCGGCCGTTCGAAATCACGATTGGGCCTCTGGTGGTCACCGGCAAAATCGACCGGATCGATCGTCACGAACGCACCGGCGCACGGCGCGTGCTCGACTACAAAACGTCCGACCGGCCGGTCGATCCTGAGCAGGCGCACCTGCGCGGGTGGCGGCGGGAAGAAACGGCGCCGGCGTTGGCGCGATTCACCTACAACGCGAAGGAGCAGGTGTGGACCGATCTGCAATTGCCGCTCTACCGCCTGGCGGTGCAGACGGACCCGACCTTGGCGACCGGCGGAGAGCAGCCGCTCTTGGAATGCGCCTATTTCAACCTGCCAAAAGCGATCGGGGAGACGGGCATTCGTCCGTGGACGGACTACACCCGTGAGCTCGACGACGCGGCATGGCGCTGCGCGAACGGAGTCGCGGCGGCGATCCACGCGGGAATTTTCTGGCCGCCGAATGAAACGCTCCGGCCGGAGCAGGACGATTTTGCCACGCTGTTCCAGCACGGCGTGGCCGACAGCGTCGAATGGGACGGTGCGGCGGTGGGCGCCGTGGAGGGGGCCTGATGACACGCGTCGGACACGTGATGATTCTGGCGTCGGCGGGCTCAGGCAAAACCTACGCTCTGACCAACCGTTTTGTGCGGCTGCTCGCGCTCGGCGCGGCGCCGGAGCGGATCGTGGCGCTGACGTTTACGCGAAAGGCAGCCGGCGAGTTCTTCGACGAGATCCTGAACAAGCTGGCGCGCGCGGCCAGCGATGCGGCGTATGCGCGCCAACTGGCGGCCGAGATCGGCCGTCCGGCAGCGATGGGGACGGCGGAATTCCTCGCACTGCTACGGCGAATGGTGGACGCGATGCACCGGCTCCGGCTCGGCACGATCGACGGATTCTTCGCGCGGATCGCCCGCAATTTCCCGTTGGAACTCGGGCTTGCGGGCGAGTTCGAACTGCTCGAGGAGCACGCAGCGCGGATGGAGCGGAGCCGCGTGCTGCGGCAGTTGTTTGAGCGGCCGACCGACGGACTGGCGGACGCGCAGCGGGAGTTCATCGAAGCGTTCAAACGCGCGACCTTCGGCGTCGAGGAGAAGCGGCTCGGCGCGCAGTTGGATGCGTTTCTCGACGAGCATCAGGAAATTTTTCTGAACGCGTCCGCGCGCGACGCCTGGGGTGACGCGCGCCGGATTTGGCGCAACGGCAGTCGCTGGCTCGGGCCGCCATGTGACGTCGCGGCGGCAGTGCAGACGCTGCGCGCGTGGGTGGATGCCGCCGGTGTCGGCGAGAAGCAGCGCCAGCGCTGGATGGAGTTCTTCGACGCCTGTGTGGCGTGGGCGCCGGGCATCGCGCCGGTCCGGCCGCTGGTTTATGTGCTCGAAAAGGTGCTGGCGGCCTGGAGCGACCTCGAGGCGGGTCGGGCCGTGCTCGAATTCGATCGCAAGCCGCAGGAGCTGAGCGCGGCGGCGTGCGCGGCGCTCGCGGCGCTCGCGCGGCACGTGGTCGGCGGGGAGCTGACGCGGCGGCTCGAGATGACGAGCGGGATTTACGCGGTGCTGGCGGGCTATGAAGCGATGTATCATGACGCGGTCCGTCGCGCCGGCAAACTGACGTTTGCCGATGTGCAGCGACTGCTGATGCCGGGAAACGGGGCGCCGCTGCTGAGCGGCCGCGAAGCCCCGGGCGCGGTCCCGGACGACGATGCGGACTCGCAACTCGCGCTGCCATCGATGGAGCTCGGCGAAGCGGCGGCTTTGAGTGGTGCGGAGGAACGCCGGCTGCTGATCGATTATCGGTTGGACGGCGAAATCGATCACTGGCTGCTCGACGAGTTTCAGGACACCAGCTTCGGCCAATGGTCGGTGTTGCGAAACCTGATTGACGAGGCGGTCCAGGATTCCAGCGGCGCGCGGAGCTTTTTCTACGTGGGCGACGTGAAGCAGGCGATCTTCGCCTGGCGCGAGGGCGATCCGCGGCTCTTCCGCGAGATTTTTGATCACTACAACGCGATGCGGCCCGGCACGATCGCTGAGGAGCATCTCGTCAAATCGTGGCGCTCGGGTCCGGCAGTGATCGCGAGCGTCAACCGAGTATTCGGCGCGGCGGCGGAGTTGACCGAGCTGTTCGCGTGTCCGGCGACGCAGACCTGGAATCGCGAGTGGCGCGCGCACGAAACGGCGCGGCCGCAGCTCGCCGGCCACGTGGCGCTGCTGCACGCCGGCGGTCCGAGGGATACTGCGGGCATTTCCGAAGAGGCACGGTTCGCCCTGACGCTGGCGCTCTTGGAGGAGATTCAGCCGCTCGCGCGCGGCCTGAGCTGTGCGGTGCTGGTGCAGAAGAACAGTACCGCGACGGCGCTCGCGGACAGGCTGCGTCGGGCCGGCGGCATCGCCGCCGTGGCCGAGTCGGATCTCCACGTGTGCACCGATAATCCGGTGGGCACCGCCCTGCTCGCGTTGGCGAAGGCGGCGGCGCATCCGGGCGACACGCGGGCGTGGGAGCACGTGCAGATGAGCCCGCTGGCGAGCGTGCTGCACGCTCAGCACGTGCGCACGCCCGAGCAGCTGACTCGCCGGCTGCTGACGGAAATCCATCGAGATGGATTCGAACGCACGTTCGGTGAGTGGGCGCGCCGGCTCGAGCCGCGACTCGCGTCGGACGATGCATTCAGTCGCGAACGCCTCCGGCAATTTGCCGCAGCAGCGGGGCTGTTCGATGCGACCGGCAGCCGGGACGTTGCGGAGTTCATCGCGTTCATGGAACGACACGTCGTCCGCGAAGTGGAGAGCGCGGACGTGGTGCGCGTGATGACCATTCACAAAGCGAAAGGCCTGGGCTTCGACGTCGTAATCCTGCCAGACCTCGAAGGCCAGAAGCTCGACTCGCGTCGCGATGGACTCGCGGTGCAGCGCGGGCCCGACCGCCAAGTGGAATGGGTGCTGGATCTGCCGGGTAAACTCATCCACGACTGCGACACGATTTTGGCGGAGCACGTGCGGGCGGCCGAGGCCGATGCATGCTACGAAGCGTTGTCGCTGTTGTACGTCGCGATGACGCGAGCCAAACGCGCCATGTATCTGGTCGTGAAGCCGCCGGGCGCCTCGAGTTCGCGCAACTACCCACGGCTGCTCGCGAGGACGCTCGGCGAAGAAACGATCCCTGTGCGGGTCGGCGCACGGGAATTTGCGGGGGCGTTTAGTGAGGGCGATCCTCGCTGGCACCTTGATCTTCAGCCGGCGATTGCCGCGGACGCGGCCACGTCCGTCGTTCGCCAGCGGATCGAACCGTTGCGGTCGGCGGCGGCGAAGTCTCCCCGGCGGCTCGTTGCCCGCCGGCCCTCGTCCGTGCAAGGGACGCAGTGGATGGGCGCGCAGCTATTTTCTGCGGCACGGACGGACCGGACCGAGTTCGGCACCGCGGTGCACCGTTTGCTGGCTGAGGTGGAGTGGGGCACCCCGGCCACGGCGCAGTCGATGACGACGGAGTGGCGGGCGCGCGGCGAGGATGCAGCGGTGGTTGCGGAGGCGGCGGGTTGCCTGGAATCACCGGCGCTCGCGCACGTCTGGCGTTCTGCAGCCAACGCGGAGGTCTGGCGCGAGCGGGCCTTCGAGATCGTGCTCGAGGACGTATGGGTCTCCGGAATATTCGATCGCGTGATCGTCTGGCGCGATGCCGCGGGCCGTCCCATCCGGGCGAGCGTGTTCGACTTCAAGACCGATCGCGTGGGCGAATCGCCGCAGTGGGACGAACTCGCGCGCCGCCATGCAGGGCAGCTGAATCTCTATCGGCGGGTGGCGACTGTGCTCACCGGACTGCCGGCCATGGCGATCACAAGCGAGGCCGTCTTCACCCGGGCCCGGAGAGCGGTCGCGGTAACCGACGCGACCCCGACACAGGACTAGCAACGGAGGTTGGGGGGGGACCGGTGACCAACGTGCCGGACTCCGCAAATTCTGGCTTTACAGTCCCGGAGGCGGCGCGCACGTTGCCTCACGCATTTATCTATTCCATGGGTAATCTGAAAAAGAAACGTCGGTTGAAGATGTCGAAGCACAAGCGCCGCAAGCGCCTTAAGGCCAACCGGCACAAGAAGCGCACGTGGCAGAAGTAGGCTGCCCGACGCACCGAATTTTTTGAGCGAACCCGTCGCGACGCGACGGGTTTTTTGTTGGGCGATGACCCCGGGGCACCGTGGATAAGAGCCGCATCAAGAAAGGGTAAATAGGTGAAACCCTGATACTCACGTAGGGGAATAGACTTGTCTTGCCAGTCGGGTTTTAGGAGCGTGCGCCTCCGGACCGAGGGTGCGAATCACTCGCGTTCCGGGCCTGAAAACACTGCCCCAAACTGCACGCATGCTCTTTGCTGCCAAGACAAAGGGATACTTCGTTGAGCAAAACGAACACACCATCCGGATGGCTCGAACATCCGCGCCGGCGGTGCCGTTTGCGATCGAAGAGGTGGTGGAATTTGCGGCGAGTGATCCGGCGGCGCTGGCGGACGCGATCCGGAGGATGCAGCCCAAGCGACCGCCCAGCGGGTTCCTCAATGCGGTCTGCGGAGTTTATCCGCCGCGCCGGGTGCTACGCCGGGCGACGCTGGAGCCGAAAAAACTGAAGGAGCCGGGCTATCTCGCCGAAGTGTTGTCGACGCAGCTGCGCGTGGAACCCGACAAGCACATGGTTCAGGTGTTGAACGCGAACGACGGGTTGGATTTCGACCCGGCCAAGCTGAATCAGAAGGAAGTCCTCTTTTGCGGGATGCTGACCGAGGAGGCGAACAGCACGCAGGACGGATTGCTCGAGCGCAGCATCTATCCGGACCGGCTCGAACTCGGGTCGGTCGCGATGCTCGGCGGGATGGTGGACTACCTCGCTTTCAACAAATCGAAAACGCCAGTGCTGATCTTGGAGGTCAACAGCGAGGCAACGCATTCGTTCATCGTGACTGCTGGTGGCGTCGAGGCCTCCCGACCGATCGCTCAAGGACTAAACGCGATGGTGCCGGTCGTGCAGAAAGAACTCGGCCTGAAGGACGAGGAGTCGGCGCGAAAGCTGTTTTTTTCGAATACATTCGATTTCACCGGGATGGGGCCGCTGCTGGTGAAAAAACTGCTGAAGGAGCTCCAGTCCTCGATCGGTTTTTACGAAGTGCAGACCGGCCAGTCCGTCGGACAGGTGTTGTGCACCTCCCTGCCGGCCAAGCTCGCTTGGCTTGAGACCGCCATCGCGTCAGCCTTGGGCGTCGCGACGCTGCAACTGAATCTGCTGCCGTGGCTGCAATCCCGGCAGATCACCGTGCCGGAAAATGTTTTCGCCGGCCCCATCGATGCGCAATGGCTTGGGCTGTTCGGGTTGATGGCTTCCTACAACGTTGTTCCCGATGCTGCCGTTCCTGAAAAAAAAGAGTGAGGCGGCGGCCGCGGCGGCATTGCCGCCGGCGTGGCATCCGAACTTCCGCAATTTCGAGCGGCTGCCGGACACGAAGGTGGTGCGGACGGCATTTTTCATCAATGGCATCGCCGTTCTCGTCGCGGTGATGATGCTGCTGTGGTGCGCCTATCAGGAGTATAATCTGTTCGACCTGCGTCGGCAGATCAGCGCCGCCCAGGCGCAGATCGACCGGGATCAGAAGCCGAGCGCCGAGATGATCGCGCTGCACAAGCAGTTCCAGGCGGCGGCGGCGCGCGTGACCGAGGTTGACACGTTCATTAAATCGAAGCCGCTCATGTCGGCGTCGTTGCTGCGACTGGCGGAGATCTTGCCGGGAAACATTGCGCTCGACGGCTTCGATTTCCGCAACGTCACCACGACCATCCAAGGTACGGTGCGCGGGGCGCCGGACCAGGCCAGCGGCTACGCCTCCAGCTACCTGCAGCTGTTGAAGGCGGATCCCGTGCTGGCGGAGACTTATGAGGAGATCACGCTGGTGAACCTCAGTCGCAATCCGCAAACCGGCCGATTGCTGTTCGAGATCTCGCTGAAACTGAAAGGCACTCCGAAAGGGGCGAAGAAGTGATGGCCATCTCGAACGCCGATTTTGTCGCCTTCCTGAAACGCAATCCGATCAGTGTCGGTTGTGGCGTGCTGTCGTTGATCCTGGCGATCGCCATCTTTTATCGCAGCTCTGCGGTTCCTGAAGCAATGACCACGCTCGACGAGAAGTCGCGCGAGGGAGCGCGGCTCGCCACGAATCTGCGCAACGCCACCCAGCTGCCGGAACAACTCGAACAGCTGAATACCGCAGTGAAGGCGATCGACGCCCGGTTGGTGCGGGCCGCGGACCTCGCGCAGAATCTCCAATACTTTTACCGACTGGAAGCTGAGACGGGCGTGAAGCTGATCGATCTGCGCCAAAATCAAACCGCGGCTTCGGCGAAACCGGCCGCCGGGGCGCTGGGCGGCGTTGGATTCACGATTTCCATGCAGGGCGAGTATTTCGCGCTGCTCGAGGTGATTCGACGGCTTGAGAACGGCACACACTACGCGCGGGTGATCAACTGCAACCTGCGAGGTTCGGGACCGGATCGCACCGGCCCCGTCAACCTGGCGATGGACGTCGAACTGCTCGGGATGCCATGAACAGGATGCGTATTTCAATGCTGATAGCTGCGGTGATCGGCCTCGCGGTGGTAGCTCGCGTGCACGCGGCAGCTGCGGCGGATATTTCCACATCCGAAAAGCGACGCCCCTCCCTCGAGTTGGCTGAGCGGCTGGCGCAGCCACCGAACTTGGCGCCGCTCCCCGGCGAGCTGGTGCACCCCTTCAATCCAGCGGCCTTCGGACAACCCGATCCGGAGGAACTACGTGCGATCGCCGCCGCGCAAGCGGCCGCCCAGGCCGCGCAAACCGCCACGAAGCCGACGACGGACCGCGAATTTTTGCAGGTGATTGCCGCGCGTATCATGCCTTCGGGCACCGTTATCATCGGCGATGAACCATGGCTGATCTTCGGCAAGAAGCGGCTCCGTGTCGGCGACCGGCTCACGGTCGCCTATGATGGACAGGATTATCAACTCGAGCTGGCGGGCATCGATCGCACGAACTTCACGCTTCGGCTGAATCGCGACGAGATTACCCGGCCGATCAAACCCAGAAAGACCCCATGAAAACCCGTGTACTGCCACTGCTCGCGTCGCTGCTCGTTGTGCTCGCCAGCCGGGGATGGGCGCAAACGCCCCCCACGGAGACGCCGGTGATTCCGTCGGAGCCCGCCGCTGCGGTTACCTCGCCGACAGACTCCGCTTCCGGCGACCCCAGCGTTGCGATCAAGGACGCCGACGCGACGGGCAGCGCGACGAAGGGACGCAGCGCGACCGGCCAGGACACGCTGTCCGTAGACTTTCCCGACGAAGACATCCGCAACATTCTCCGCAATGTCGCCGACCTGTTCGAGCTGAACCTCGTCATTCCGGAGACGCTGCAAGGCAAGGCGTCGATCAAGCTCCGCGATGTGACGTGGCGGCAGATCTTCCAGGTCATCCTCACCCCCGTCGGCTACACTTATATCGAGGAGGGAAACATCATCACGATCGTTTCGAACGCCTCCATGCAGCAGGAACCGGTCACGACCGAGGTGTTCATCGTGAACTACGCGCGGGCCGCTGACATCATGCCCACCATCAATTCGCTGATCGACACTGCCGCCGGAGGCAAGATCGTGGTGGACGCGCGGAGCAATAGTCTCGTGATCACCGAACGCCCGTCGCGCATGAACCGGATCCGTCCGATCATCGAGCAACTCGACCGGGCAACCGATCAGGTGATGATCGAGTCGAAATTCGTCGAAGTCACCGATGGCGACATCCGCAACATCGGTGTGAACTGGTCGTCGCTGAAGAGCTACAAGGTGGGCGTGGGGCCAGACCCGGAGAACGAAGGCGGCGTGGTGGGCTCGTTCAATCGCACGGCCGGTGGTCAACGGGACGCCGGCATCCAGCGGGGCAACGACAACACGACGACCACGAGCGGCGGCACGACGGGTACGCAGACAAACAACTCGAACACCACCAATTCCGTGACCTCGAGCAACGGCGTGGTCACCGCTACGTCGGGCACGACCATCGGCAGCAGCCTCACCAACACGACGAACAGCGGGAATTCGACGACCGCCAACGAGACTCTCAACCTGCTGAACTCGCTGACCGGTACTACGACGAACGAGCGGGCGTTGAACGCCGTGTTCACGGCCGATCAGTTCGGCCTGGTGATCAGCGCGCTGAACGAACTCACCACGGCGAAGGTTGTTTCGAATCCGACGGTAGTCACGCTCAACAACACCGAAGCGTTCATCAACATCGGCAAGGAATACCCGATTCCGAACTACACCTACAACGAGCAGCGGGGCAGCTTCGAGGTGGCGGGCTTCACCTACAAGCCCATCGGCATCATCCTCAAGGTTACGCCGCAGGTGAACGCCCGCGGATTCATCAAGCTGATGATCGAGCCCGAGGTGAGCAGTTTCAACGATGCGGACTCGGTGAACTTCGGCGGCGCGACCGGGGCACGCATCCCCGTGATCCAGACGAAAAAAGCACGGACGCAGATTTCACTGAAGGACGGATTCACCATGGGGATCGGTGGGTTGATCGACTCACAGGTCTCGAACGGCTCGACGAAGGTGCCGGTGCTCGGCTCGATCCCGGTACTCGGCCGGCTGTTCAGTTCGAAAACGCAATCCACCGCGACGCGCAATCTGCTGATCTTCCTCACGGCCAAGACGCTTTCGGCGGAAGGAGCCGCGCCCGGGGAAATATTCGATCCCCGCCAGATCCGGCAGATGGACCTGAAGAAGGAGGACCTGCCCGGCTATCGCGATGGCACGGATCCATTCGCTCCGCTGCCGTCGACCGAAAAGCCGGCGGAAAAGAAGCATAAATGGTTCGGGAAGAAATGAAGCGCCCCGCGTTGCACCGATAACCTCAACCACGAGGTGAGACCATGAAACTTCGGCTCGTATACTTTCTCGGAGCTGCGCTGAGCCTGCTGGCTCTGCATCGCGCGGTCGCCCAGCAACCGATCGTGTCGGTCAGCATCACTGCGATCCAAGTGGGCGCGGGCCCGTGGATCACCGATCCGAATGAGAAATCCGGACCGTTCGGCACGCCGTTGCAGATCGAGGCGGCCGGCGTCGGCACCTCGATGGCGAGCAGCTTCACCTATTCCTTCTATGTGAACGGAACGCACATCGGCACGACCACGGCTCCCGTTCCACCGCCACAGCGGCCGGTGATCACGTGGACCCCGCCGCAGCCAGGCTCGTATTTTCTGACCGTCACCATTGCGGACGGTAACAACACCGCGACATCGCTGCCGGTCCGCTATTTTGCCACGGGGTCGGTGATCAACAGCCCGGTGAACGGCACGCTGGTGCCACAAGGTTCTTCTGTGGTGTTGAAGGCCGATGCGACTGTGACAGGCGGGTTCATCAAGCAGATCCAATTTTACGACAACGGCGAGAAGATCGGTGAAGCTGACGCGACGCTGCCCTATTCGCTGATCTACACGCCGCCCGGCGTGGCCGGCAGCTCCCGCAGCATTACGGCTCGGGCGATCGACAATACGGGAACGGAACAAGCGGCAAGCACGCCGATCTTGCTTAAGATTGTTGAGGCGATCACGCCTCGGCCTACCTCCGCGATCAGTTCACCGCTGAACGGCAGCGCTGTGCCCGTCACGATCGACAACGAGGATGTGGTCACGGTGACTATCGATGCGGCCAGCACGACCGGCCGAATTTCGAAAGTTGAGCTCTACATCGACGGCGAGCTGTTCGGAACCGACAACACCTATCCTTACACCTTCGACTGGAAGCCGACGGTGGTCGGCGCCTACGGCCTCGTGGCGCTAACCTACGACGACAAAAACAACGTCATCGCCTCGCGTGCGGATGACAGTGGATCGACGACTCCACCCCCCACGCGGGTCCGGGTCGCGGCGCCGCCGACGGTCACAATCATCTATCCCAGTAACGGCGGGACGATCTTTGAGGGCATCACCACGCAGCTCAAAGCCGCCGCATCCGACAGCAACTCGGTGGAAGGCGGGATCCCCGTCACCATCACGTCCGTCCAATTTTTCGATTCCGGCACGTTCGTCGGCAGCGCCACGACCTCCGCCGACGGCTCGACCTATACCGTCTCGTTCAAACCCACGCGCCGGATGGACGAAGACGGAGTGCCGATCCCGTCGAGTTTCACCGCAGTCGCGACGAACAGCGCTGGACTCAGCCAGAGTTCAAAGCCGGTCAGCGTCACGGTGATGCAGGGTGGCAGCCCGCCGCCGCCGCCGCCCGACGGCATCCCGCCGGTGATCACGCTGACGCAACCGTATTCCGGTCAGACCATCACGGTGAACACTCCGGTGACCTTCACCGCGACGGCCTCCGACGCGGACGGCACCATCACCTCGGTGCAGTTCGTGGTGAACGACACCGTGCTTTCCACCGATCAAGTCTATCCTTACAGCGCTACGTGGACGCCAACCGCTTTGGGCAACTACTCGATCACGGCCGTGGCCGCTGACAGCAAAGCCAACAGCGTCACTACCACACCGGTGATCGTGACCGTCGTGGATCCCAGCGTGAGCGGTCCGACCGTGAGCATCGCCCGGCCCCTGGCCGGGACGCCGTTGACGGCGAACAATCCCACGACGATCCAAGCGAACGCGACCGACGACACGGCGATCGCGAGCGTGCAGTTTTATATCAACGGAAAGCCGTTGGGGCCGGCGGATACGACCTATCCCTATAGTGCGGATTGGCTGCCGGCTTCGCCCGGCACCTACACGGTCGTGGCTCGCGCCATCGATGAAGTGGGCAATCAAACCGCCTCGTCGCCCGTGACGGTGTCCGTGACGAACGGCGCCGCGCCGATCGTGACCCTCGATTCGCCTCGCGGTCCGACAGTCGTTTCGGCCGGTGTGGCAGTCAGCCTGGCGGCGACCGCGGGAGATCTGGACGGCACCGTCACGACGGTGCGATTCCTCGCCAACGGGATCTCGGTCGGCACGGTGACGGCGCCACCTTACATCGGAAGCTTCCGGCCGACAGTCGCCGGCTATTACTCGTTGCAGGCCGAAGCCGTCGACAACGCCGGCAACACGACCATCTCGAGTGCGGTGGCGCTATCCGTGCTGGCCAACCAAGCGCCGGTGCCTACCGTCACCGCGCCCGCGAACGGCGCGACCGTGCGCCTGGGCGTTGCGACGACGCTCGTCGCCGCGGCGACGGATGCGGATGGCATCGTGGCCGGAGTGGAGTTCTTCGTGAACGGCGTTTCCGTCGGATCGGCGACCCAGCCGCCTTACAAGGTGCAGTGGACGCCGACTGCGGAAGGCGTTTATCGGATTGCGGCGACCGCGAGTGACAATGCAGGCGCGGTTGCTACCTCGGCTCCGCTGCTGATCACCGCTTCGCTCACCGCTGCCGACACCGTGGCGGTCGGCACGTATCAAGGTGGCGGGGAGGCGGGGAAGTTTGCGTTCGTGGCGGCAACCGGGGCGGAGGCCAACTTCATCGGCTACTCGACGCTGGCGTCGCAGCCGAAGACGTATTTCTACACCAGTGTGCCGATGGACATTGCCGGCGGCTTCCAGCTGGACAACGCCGGGCAGCCCGTGCTCTCCGGCCGGTTGAATGATACCGGCGTGAGCGGCACGTTGGACAACGGTCGCGTAATGTTCATTGGGACGGATACCAGCTTCTTCCCGAGCGGACACCCGGTAGCAGCCGGCTATTACGCGGGACGGTTTACCGGCCGGGATGCGAGCGCGGTCGCCGCGATCGTGGGCGAGGATGGATCCATCACGATCCGGTTTGCGGATGGCGCGTTCCAGGATGCGGGTGGCGGCACGCCGGGAATGATCGACAGCACGGGAGCGTTCAGCTTCTCCACCATGAGTGGGAATCGTGTTTCCGGCCGGATCGATCCCGCCACGGGTGTGTTCACCGGCACGTTGACGGGCTCGAGCGGGGGCACTTTCACCGCCTCTTCCTCCTCGCTGCAGCCGGCGAGCACCACGAAGATTCAGGGCATGGCGCGCGAAGTTAAGTCCGACATTTCCTATGGAGGTCGCGTCTACGACCAAGTTCTGCTGGAAGGGGCGAGCGCCAGCATCGCGGCCGATCCCGGACAGATCACGCGGATTTCCTACGCGGATCTCAGCCAGGACATCGTGCAGGTGGAGTTTTCCGGTGCGGGTCGGCTGTCAATCTCGTTGGAGAACGCCACGGGTCCGACGACGAACACCTCCTACAATCAAGCCGACGTGCGCTACATGAAAGGCCATGCCGGCATCGTGATCACGGGAGCTGACGAAACGACGAACGTCAGCGTCTTCACGGTCGGCACGATCACGGCAGCCAACCAGTCGCTGTTCAAGAGCGGGGTTGCGTATGACGGAACGGCCGACCTCGCCTACCTCGCGATCGTGAGCACAAGTGGCCGGTTTGGAGGCGTCCGGACCGCGAACGCCAACTATGTGGCGTCTTCCGGTTTCGCCGGCATCTGCGCTCCGGGCGTGCAGTTTGAAGGGCCGGTTTTTGTCGGCGACCTCACAGCTTCCGGATCGGCTTCGCCGATGCTGGTGCTTGGCGCGGGCGACGACGTGCGAATCACGGGTGGTGACTTGTGGCAGGCCAACGGCAAGCCGGTTCAGGTGAGCGGGATTGCCCAGCTGAAGTTCGTGGACGGCACGACGTCGCACGGCGTGCTACTTTCGGCCCAAAGAGATCGCTCACGGCTGGAGGAGGATGGCGTCGATGTGACCGCTCAGGTCGTCGTCAATCCGGATCACTAGTCCGCGCGAGAACCGGTCGGCCCTGAGATCGATTTGTGAGCAACGCCAGCGGTACCGAACCGCTGGCGCTCATCGCGCTTCACCACGCGCCGACGACGAAGCCTTGGGCGGCCTTGATCGCGATCACACCGGCGTTCTTGGCCGCGTGCGCGGCGATGCAGGGCCAGAGCGAGCGCGTCGGATTCCAATAGGCGAAACGCGCGACATAAAGCCAGAGCGACGTGGCGAAAACCACGCTCGTGCTGAACGCGCCCTTGCCCGTAAGCGTGAACGCGAAACCAGCCTCGTTCCACCGCCACAAAAACGGATGCAGCGCCGCAAACACCACCGACGCCGCCAACACTCCGATCCAACGCCACCCCGGGCCGCGCCCCTCGACCACGATGTAACCGCGGAAGATGATTTCTTCAAAAACCGCGGCGACCAGGGTGTAGAACGCAAACAATCCCGTGATGTGCGACTGTTCGGCGGAAAGCCCGAGGACGTGCTCGCCGACCGTCTCGACCGCCAACAACACGAGTACGCCGCCCACGGCAATGAGCACGGCCGCGGGCTGGGTGGGCGTGGCACCGGGAAACGCTCGCGGGTTTGGCCGGCCGGCGCGTGCGGCGCGAGCGTCGTCCAACCAGAGTTTCCCGATGTAAAGGCCGGCGCCGATCAGGAGCAGAAGCAGGAGCGGGTGGTCGGTCATGGCGGCGCAAGGTTGACCTGCAGGAGGTTGCGGCGTTCCCCGCCCGCTGGTCACGCCGAAACGACCTTCTCCCCGGACCAAAGCCCGCATTTCACCGAACGGCGGGCGCGGCGGTGCGTCGACTTGCGCGAGTGCAAGCCTTGCTGGAGGTCGCATCTCATTTTACCGACCTAGGCAACACGCGGCCTCCGTTCGCCCTGGCAGGCTACAGCGGGCAGGCTGCCCATGCTACGTGGCCCGCGCGCTTTGATCGTGGGTTGGCGGAAAACTGAGATGAGCCTATTTCCAGCGGTGATGGAATATTCGGATTAGCCAAATGCCGCGGATTACCTAGCCTGCCGTCCTTCATGACTGCCATTCGCCCCGCTGAAACGGCTTCCGTAGCCCAAGCTTTCGCGAGCGTGTTCGCGCTGCTGAAGCCGCACATGGCGGCATTGGATACGTTTCTGGCCGGGCAGATCTCCGCGTTCGAACCGGAGATTCGGAGCATGGCGGATTATTGCATCGATACCTCCGGCAAGCGCATCCGGCCGGCACTGGTATTTCTCGGCGGCTGGCGCGGCAACGGCATGGTGGCTCCCGATCTCGTCCGCGTCGCGGCCGTAGTCGAGTTGGTGCACCTCGCCACGCTGGTACATGACGACATCATGGACGGAGCCGAGGTGCGGCGAAACCGGCGCACGGCCGCGCGGGAGTTTGGCGCCGCGGGCGCCGTGCTGCTGGGCGACGCGCTTTTCGCGCACGCGCTGCATTTGGCGGCACAGTTTCCCACCACGGAGGTGTGTGCAGCAGTCTCTGAATCGACGCGCCGCGTCGTTTCGGGCGAGATCGTGCAGACGCTGCGTCGGGGAACGACCAACGTGAGCCGGGCCGACTATTTCCGGATCATCGATTTGAAAACCGCTGAGCTGTTCCGCGTCTCATGCTTTCTCGGAGCCCGGCTCGCCGGTTCGGCGCCCGGATATGTGGAAGCAGTCTCCCGATTCGGCGAGCATCTGGGCGTCGCCTACCAGATCTACGACGACTTGGCCGACTACTTCGGCCAGGAGGCGAAGATCGGCAAGACGCTCGGCACCGACCTCGCCAGCGGAAAACTCACCCTGCCGCTGATCGCCCTCTCCGAGCGGCTGTCCGCTACGGATCAGGCTGATCTCGCCGCCGAAATCCGCGGCCAGCGTTCCCCTGACCTTGCGACCCGCTTGCAGCAGATGAACGAGTTGGGCGTGTTTGGGGTGGTGGCCGAGGCGGTGCAATCAGAACTGGCTGTCGCCACCGAAGCGGTGCAGGAGTGGCCCAACGAGGCGCCGACGCCGCTGCTGCTGTCGCTTTGCGATGTGCTCCGCGCGCAGGTGACGGCCTTGGAACCGCGCTAGGAAATCGTGGTGGCGCTCACGCGTCGGCGGGATTTTTGCGTCATTGCTCTGTAAACCAAGCCGGCCCCAGCAATTTCGATTTGCGCCGTCAGACCGGTTGAGATTGGTTGGCCACCGTCATGGACGCAGTCAAATCAGTCGGAAAGACGCTCGTGGCGTCACCCGACCGCCAGCACGAGGCGGACTCTGATTTGGCGATCGTGCGCCAGGTGCAAGCGGGCGAAGTGGCGCAGTTCGACCAGCTCGTCACCAAATATCGCGCGCGGCTCTACGGGGTGATCTATCACCTCACCTCCAATCGTGAGGACGCCGCGGATCTGACCCAGGACGCCTTCATCAAGGCGTTCCAATCGATCAACCGTTTTCAGGGCCAATCCTCGTTTTTCACCTGGCTGTACCGGATTGCCGTGAACTCCACGCTGACGCACCTGCGAAAGCAGCGACTGCGGACCTTTTTCAGCTTCGAAAAGATCGATGAGGAGGACGACGTGGCGAAGGAGGTCGTGGCGGCGCTCACGGACGCCACCGGAGCCGACCGGGAGACGTTTGCCCACGAGCTTCAGGAAAAATTGAACGAGGCTATGCAGAAATTGTCTATCAAGCATAGAACCGTGATTACGCTTTTCGAAATCGATGGCCTCAGCCATCAGGAGATCGCCGAAGTGATGGACTGCTCGGTGGGCACGGTTCGTTCCCGGCTGCACTACGCCAAGCAGCTGCTCCAGTCAGAATTGCAGTCCTATATCCGCAGATGAAATCGAAGAAGCAGACGGTGACATTGGAAGATCTCCTGCGGGTGAAACGAGCCGAGCGCCCGCCGCCGGAATTCTGGGCGGAGTTCGACCGCGAGATGCGCGCGAAACAGCTCGCCGCCATCATCGAGCCGCGCCCATGGTGGGCGCCTTTTATCCGGGTCGGCGCAAGAATGTCGCACTACCAGCTGCCGGCCGGGGCGGCGGCGATCCTTGCCCTTTCCTTTCTCACCCTCAGCAAGTATCAGACGGCGCCCGATCGGCCGACCTTCGTCGGCGATGCTGCGCCGGTGGCGGTGGAGTCGTTGCCTGAAACGACGCTCCAGCTCACGCCGGCGGAGCCGGAGCTCGCCTCACCGATGCCGACTGCCGAACAGATCGCGAGCATCGAGCCTGAGGATCAGATCACGCTGCCGGAATCGCCGGTTTCGCCCGGGCGTGCGGCCCACGCGATAGCGCTGCTGGGCGAACGTCCCATGATCGCGGAACCTTCGCCTTCCGCCCGCGCCATCGCGGCGAACCTGGCGGCGGCGGAGGAAGCGGATCCCCAGATCATGAATGAGCTTTTCGGCACGGTGATGAGCAACGTGGACGCCACGGAACGTCCGCGTGATCCGCTGGCGCGGATCAGCCCGCCGGGCGAATCCCGTCGCTCACGCCTGTTGGCGACGGCCCTGCCCGTGCCGGCCGGCTACAGCGAGGTCGAGGTGGGCACGAGCGATCGCGTGGTGCGACGGCTGACGGAAGACCGGCTGTACGACACGATCAGCCGGATCGGCGTGCGCGGTGATCGCGTCGCGATCAAGTTCTAGTTCGCGCGTCACTCTGACGGTTGGCTTCGCCCCGCGAATTCCGCGGGGCTTTTTACTTTCCGGCCGGGCTGCGTAAGGTGCAGCCATGCGGACCGAAAAAGACTCCATGGGCGAAATGCCCGTGCCGGACGACGCGCTCTACGGCGCGTCCACGCAGCGAGCGGTGTTGAACTTTCCGGTGAGCGGCCGCCCCTTGCCGGAAGCCTTCGTGCGCGGGCTGGGGGTGGTGAAGCTGGCGTGTGCGCGCGCGAACGAGGAACTCGGCCTGCTGCCGCGCGAGAAAAGCACCTTGATCCAGCAGGTGGCGCGCGAGATCGCGGACGGCAAACTCAACGCGCATTTCCCGATCGACGTATTCCAAACGGGTTCAGCCACGTCGACGAACATGAACGCGAACGAGGTGATCGCGAACCGCGCCAGCCAGTTGGCCGGATTGCCGATTGGCGCGAAGAAGCTTTTGCACCCGAACGATGACGTGAACCTCGGCCAGTCATCGAACGACATTATCCCGACGACGCTGCACGTGAGTGTGGCCCTCGCGGTGCATCACCAGCTGGTGCCGGCGCTCGATCAGCTCGCCACGGCGCTCGCGCGCAAGGCGACGGAGTTCGCGGGCGTGGTGAAGATTGGGCGAACGCATCTGATGGATGCGACGCCGCTGACGCTCGGACAGGAGTTTTCGGGCTACGCGGCGCAGGCGCGCAAAGCCGCGGAGCGCGCGCGACTCGCGGTCACGATGCTCGCGGAGCTGGCAGTGGGCGGCACGGCCGTCGGCACGGGCATCAACTGTCATGCGGAATTTCCCGGCCGTGTCTGCCGGATCCTATCGGCGGAAACGGGGCTCGATTTCCGCGAGGCCGCCAACCATTTCGAGGCGCAGGGTGCCCGCGACGATTGCGTGGCGGTGGCCGGACAGCTGTCGACGATCGCGGCGAGCCTGACAAAGATCGCGAACGACATCCGGTTGCTCGGTTCCGGTCCCCGCGCCGGGCTGGGTGAACTGCGCCTCCCGGCCACGCAACCGGGTTCATCGATCATGCCGGGCAAAGTGAATCCGGTGATGAGCGAGATGCTCGTGCAGGTGTGCCTCTACACGCACGGGTTGATGCAGACAGTGACCCTGTGCGGGCGGGATGGACATTTCGAGCTGAACGTCACGCTGCCGCTGATGGCTCACTGTCTGCACGAGTCGATTCATTGCCTCGCAAACGCGACCCGCGTGTTTGCCGAAAAATGCGTCGACGGACTCGAGGCGGACGTGGTGCGTTGCCGCGAACTCGTCGACCGGTCGCTCATGCTCGTTACGGCGCTGAATCCGCACATCGGCTACGATCAAGCGGCCGCCGTCGCGAAAGAGGCGCTGAAGACTGGCCGGACTCTGCGCGAAATCGTGCTCGAGCGAAAGCTCATGGAACCGGCCGCATTGGATCGTGCGCTCGATCCGGTCGCGATGACCAAGCCGAATGCGACAGTCGCGGGTGCAGGCGGCGGATAGCTTCCGGAAATGCGTTTGCTGCCATTGCAGGAGCGGCTTTGCGCCGCGATGCCTGACGTGGCTAAGTTTGATCGCGGCAGGAAACCCCTCCTACAGTCAGGCTGCGTTCCCGATCAGCCACCGTCCGGTAGATCAACTATGCCGATTCACCAAGCAACGCTGTCCATCCGCACGAACGGGCAGGGCACCTACGAAGTCACGGAGGCCGTTGCGCGCGAAGTTGCGCGCAGCAAGCTCACCCGCGGCGTCGTCACCGTGTTTTGTCAGCACACGAGCTGTTCGCTCGTTTTGATGGAGAATGCGGATCCGTCCGCGCGGCGCGATCTCGAGGACTGGCTCAATCGGCTCGTGCCGGAAAACGATCCGCATTTCGAGCACACGCTGGAGGGACCGGATGACATGCCCAGCCACATCAAGATGGTGCTGACGCGCTCGAACGAAACGGTGCCGTTCGCCGACGGCCGGCTTCTGCTCGGCACTTGGCAGGGCCTCTTTTTATGGGAGCACCGCCGCGCGGCGCATTCACGACATCTGATCGTGACCGTGGTCGGCGAGTGAATATAGGGCGCGGCCTCCTGCCCCCGCCGGACCTCGTGGCGCGGGCGACCTCTGCGTGCCGGTTGGGTTACACGGAGTCAGGCTGACGCGCCACGATATCGCCAGCAGCGGCGGGGTCGGGCGACCCCGCCCTACAAGGCCACGTTATTTCTTCGCCGGCGTGCAAGCGCCGCAACCGTTTACGAAGAAGTCGTTCCCCTTGTCATCGACGAGGATGAACGCGGGGAAGTCCTTCACCTCGATCTTCCAGATCGCTTCCATCCCGAGCTCGGGATACTCGAGCGTCTCGACCTTGGTGATGTTTTCCTTCGCGAGGATCGCGGCCGGACCGCCGATGCTGCCGAGGTAGAACCCGCCATGCTTCTTGCACGCGGCGGTGACCTGTGGGCTGCGGTTGCCTTTTGCGACCATCACCATCGAACCGCCGAGCGATTGGAACAGATCAACGTAGCTGTCCATCCGGCCCGCGGTCGTCGGACCGAATGACCCGGACGCGTACCCTTGGGGCGTCTTCGCCGGGCCGGCGTAGTAAACGGGATGATCCTTAAAATACTGCGGCAGGCCCTGGCCGGCATCGACGCGCTCCTTCAATTTGGCGTGCGCGATGTCGCGGGCGACGACGAGCGGTCCGTTGAGCAGCACGCGCGTCGTGACCTGCAGCTTCGAGAGCTCGGCACGAATCTGCTCCATCGGCTGGCGCAAATCGATGCGCACGACGTTGTCATCCTTCAGCGTGCGGTGCGCCGCCGGGATAAACCGGCCGGGGTTCGCTTCCATCTTCTCGAGGAAGATGCCGTCCTTCGTGATCTTCGCCTTGATGTTGCGGTCGGCGCTGCAGGACACGCCGACGCCGACCGGGCAGCTGGCGCCGTGGCGCGGCAGCCGAACGACGCGGACATCGAGCGCGAAATACTTGCCACCGAACTGCGCGCCGATCCCGCTTTGCTGTGCGAGCTCCAGAATCCTCGCCTCCATCGCGAGATCGCGGAAAGCGCGGCCGTGCTCGTTGCCAGTCGTCGGCAGCGCGTCGAGATACTTGGCCGACGCGAGCTTCACCGTTTTCAGGCACGCTTCGGCACTCGTGCCGCCGATCACGAACACGAGGTGATACGGCGGGCAGGCGGCGGTGCCGAGGTAGGCGAGCTTGTTGGTGACGAATTTCTCAAAACTCTTCGGGTTGAGCAGCGCCTTGGTTTCCTGGAACAGGAAGGTCTTGTTTGCCGAGCCGCCGCCTTTGGCCACGAAGAGGAATTCGTATTTCGCGCCCTCTGTCGCGCCGATGTCGATCTGGGCGGGGAGGTTGGTGCCCGTGTTGGTCTCCTTCCACAGGTCGAGCGCCACGGTCTGCGAGTAACGCAGGTTTTCCTTGGTGTAACACTCGTAGACGCCGCGGCTGAGCCACTCGGCGTCGTTGGCTCCGGTCCAGACTTGCTGGCCCTTCTTGGCGACGATGTTGGCCGTGCCGGTGTCCTGGCAAAACGGCAGGATGCCTTCGGCTGAGATCTCGGCGTTCTTCAACATTGTCAGCGCCACATAACGGTCGTTGGCCGATGCGGTCGGGTCGTCGAGGATGGCCGCGACTTGCTGCAGATGCTTCGGCCGAAGCATGAACGAGCAGTCGTGAAACGCCTGCTGGGCCAGAAAGGCGAGTGCTTCCGGCGCGACCTTGAGCATCTCCTTGCCTTCGAACATCGCGGTGCTCACGCCCTCCTTCGAGAGCAGCCGGTATTCGGTCTCGTCCGTGCCGAGGGGAAGAGGGTCTTGGTAAACAAAAGAAGGCGTAGCCATAAGGGAAAAGCGTGAGCGGCGGACTGGGTTGGTTCAAGCATCCGGGCTGGCGGCGCGGCGCTAGCAGGAACGTTGCGGCGGCCATTAGCCTGCCGCGGCACGCGAGCGCAAAGACGGCGCCGGGAAGCGGCTTACCGCTGCGCCATGCCGCGGACCACGTCGTGAAATCGCGGCAGGTCGCTCAGCGTGGCCACCACGCCGGGCTCGCGCCGCCAGCCCGCGACACTCGGCCAGGTCCCGCGCAGGATAAACTGATCTTGCGCCGCCTGCAGCCCGCGGACGTTGAGATAATCCTTCTGCTCCTTTTCGTCGCGCTCGGGCGAGATCAACTCCGGCGGAATCGCGGAGATCTCGCCGCTGGAAACATACGCGAGGTTGTTGAGCGCGACGAAGGGCCGCGAGTCGGCCAGCGTCGCGGCGGGACGCGGACTATCGCCGCGCAGGTAGCGGTAATATTCGAGGTGGTTTTCCGCGAGCGAATCGAAGGGCTCCAGCCCGATCCGCTCCACGCGTCCGTCGGTCCAGCGCACTTCAGCGTGCTGACCGACCACGTAGCGCACGGTCGCGCGTTCGCAGATGACTTCTTCCGACTGCGAACTCGGGCCCGAGCACGCATGCGAAAGCGCGAATCGCATCGTGACGCCGGTGCTCGTATCAGCCTCGACGAAAAAGGTGTCCGCGCCCTCGATCGCATGCGCGCGGTAGAGCTCGGCGCGGACGGCGGCGAGCTGCGCGCAGGAGTACACCGAGCTGCGCCCGGCCCAGAAGAGCAGATCGTAGACGAAATGCGCGAGGGCGTTGCCCAGGCACGAATCGATCACGACGTGGTCGCCAACCACCAATCGGCCGGCCCACTCGTTGCGCTGGAAATAGATCGTGGGTCGCGGCCACACCGCCGTGAGCGTCGCCCCCCGCATGCCACCGAATTCGCCGGCCAGCAGCCGTTCCTTGAGCGCGAGCCGCGGCTTCTCGATCACGAAATTGAACCCGACGAGCGACGCCTTGGACAATCGCGCGTCCAGCGCGATCATCCCCTCGAGCTCCGCGTGGTCGAGCGTCGCGGGTTTTTCCAGATAGCAGGGTAGTCCGAAGGCCGCCGCGCTGGCGTGCATCTCGGCATGCAGCTGGATGGGCGTCGGGACTACGACCGCGTCGAGTTCAGTGTGACACGCCTCGAGCATGATGCGGTAGTCGTCGAACACTTTCACGCCGCGTTGCGCAAAGCGCCATTGCTCCTGCTGCGGGCCGAATTCGGCCGCGCGCGGATCGCAGGTGCAGATGAGCCGGGCTTCGCCACGCTCTTCCAGTTGCGCCACCGTGCCGTGGTGCGAACCGGCGAACCCGCCCATCCCGATCAAACCGATACGGATGGGTCTCTTCACACGATCTTCAACTTGGGAAGGTCCTGCCCGTCGATCAACCCGACCGGCCGGTACTGCGCGTTGATGACAATGAGGTCGTCGATCTTGTAGGCCTCGAAGAGGCGCAACGCATCGACGCCGAGCGCGTTCTCGGCGATCACCTTGGGGTTGCGTGTCATGAAGGTGGCGACGGGCTTCTGCAGGAAGTCCGGGCCGGTGAGGGCGGCGCGACGGAAATCTCCGTCGGTGAGGATGCCGGTCAACTTGCCTGACTTGGGGTGAACTAAAGCGATGCTCCCGGCGCGTGCCCGTGTCATCGCGAGGATCGCGTCCTGCGTGGACACGGTCTCGCGCGCGACCGGCAGCCGGTCGGCGGTGCGCATGATGTCGCGGGCCTTGAGCAGCAGCGCGCCCAGGTTGCCCGCGGGATGCAGCCGGGCGAAATCGTCGCGGGTCACCCCGCGTTCCTCGAGCAACACCATCGCGAGTGCGTCGCCCAGCGCGAGCGCCGCGGTGGTGCTCGCGGTCGGGGCGAGCGAGAGCGGGCAGGCTTCGCGCGGCACGCGGTAGAGGAGCCGGTGGTCGCAGTTCTTCGCCAGGTCCGAATCCGCGTGCTGGGTGAACGCGACCAGTGTCACGCCCTGCCGTTTCAGCACCGGGAGCAGTCGCAGGATCTCCTCGGTCTGACCGCTGTTGCTCAGCAGCAGCGCGAGATCGCCCTCGGCGCAGAGCCCAAGATCGCCGTGCAACGCCTGCGTGGCATCCAGAAAGGTGGCCGTGACGCCCGTGCTATTGAAGGTGCCGGTGAGCTTTTGGGCCACGTGCGCGTTCTTGCCCACACCGGTGAAAATCAGCTTCCGGCCGGCGGCGATCGTAGCGCGCACCGCTGCCACGGTATCCACGAACTCCGAACCCAGGCCGTCTGCCGTTTTCGCCAGCGCGTCGCCTTCGAGCCTGATGCACGTGCGGGCGCGGCGGAGGATCGATTTAGGTGAGAGCGCCATTTAGAGTTTGAGTCGCGGAGCGAGAGTGCGGAATTTACGGCCAACAACAGCTCGTTCAATCCCTTTTCCCGCGTTCGATGAGAAACTGCCCGAGAGTCATGGTGTGGCTGGCGTTGCTCGCACTCGCCCTGACCGCCGGCTGCGAACGCGGCGACCCGCAGGCCATCTCGTCGGAAGCCGACGAACCGAATTTTCGCCACGGCCAGCAGTTGGTGAAACAGGGGCGCAGCCAGGAGGCGCTCGCGGCGTTTCTCAAGGTCATCGCCCGTCGCGGCGAATCGGCGCCCGAGTCGCACCTCGAAGCGGGGCTGCTCTATCTCGACCAGGTCAAGGATCCGCTCGCGGCGATCTACCATTTTCGCAAATACCTCGAGCTGATGCCGAACTCGCGCCAGGCGGTGTTCGTCAAGGGCCGCATCGAGGTGGCCAAACGCGAGTTTGCGCGCACGCTGCCCGCCCAGCCGCTCGAGAGCCAGAGCGGGCTCGAGTTGCTCGACAGAATTGAAAAGCTGCAGCGGGAGAACGAGCAGTTGCGGGCGGAGATCGCCATGCTGCATGAGAACGTGCCCGGGCCGGTCAACCGTTCGCGGGCGATGCTCAACCAAGCGGGCGCCGCCGCCGGCGTCAGCGCGAGCGAAGAACCCGAGCGGCCCCGACCGTTTTTCACGCCCACGATCGAATCGCCGGCAGCGGGGGCGGATTCGCCGGTCTCGCTTGCGCCCGAGCAGCCGGCCGAGGCTGACGTCCGCGAGCCGCTCATCCAGGCGGCGCCCGTGCCCGCCACCCGTCCGCCACCCTCGCGGCCTACGCCGCCCGCGACCGAAGGTGGCCGGCGACACGTGGTCGTGAAAGGCGACACGCTGTTCAGTCTGGCCCAAAAATATTATGGCAACCGCTCGCGTTGGCGGGACATCTACGCGGCCAACCGGGACGTATTGCCGAGCGAAAACTCGCTGCGGCTTGGGATGGAACTGAAAATCCCGTGAGCGTAGCCGGGGTCTGCCGACTCCGCCTAAGCGACATCAGGAGATGCCGCCTCACAACGATGCCGAAGACCTCCCGACGAACCGCCGTATTTACCGAATCGATGATTCGCGAGATGTCGCGCGTGGCGCAGCAGCATGGCGCGATCAATCTCGCGCAGGGCTTCCCCGATTGGGATCCGCCCGCAGAGTTGCTTGCGGCCGCGAAGGCCGAGATGGACGCCGGCCGGCATCAGTATGCGGTCACCTGGGGCGCACCGGAATTGCGCACGGCGCTCGCGGCCAAGCTGACCCGGTTCATGGGCATTCCCGTCGATGCGGAACGCGAGCTCGTGGTCACCTGTGGCGCCACGGAGGCGATGATGGTCGCGATGATGACCGTCTGCGATCCCGGCGACAAAGTTGGGTTGTTCTCGCCGTTTTATGAGAACTACGCGGCGGACGCGATTCTCGCCGGCGCGACGCCGGTGCACGTGCCGCTGCATCCGCCGGAGTATCGCTTCGACCCCGCGGAGCTGCGGCGGGCGTTTGCGGGCGGGCTGAAGGCGTTCGTGCTGTGCAACCCATCGAATCCTTGCGGCCGCGTGTTCACGCGCGACGAGTTGCAGTCGATCGCAACCCTGGCGGACGAGTTCGACGTGTTCGTCATCACCGACGAGGTGTACGAACACATCGTCTTCCCGCCGCACCGGCACACCTATTTCACCACGCTGCCCGGCATGGCGCGGCGAACGCTGATGTGCTCTTCGCTTTCGAAGACCTTCTCGATCACCGGCTGGCGGCTCGGCTATGTGCACGCGGCGCCCGAGGTGATCGCGCAGGCGCGGAAAGTGCATGACTTCCTCACCGTGGGCGCGGCGGCGCCGCTGCAGCATGCGGTGGTGACGGCGCTGCAGTTTCCCGCGAGTTACTACGAGGAGCTGGCGGCTGGCTACAGCCGATCCCGCGACGTGCTGCTGGGCTACCTCGACCGCGCGGGTTTGAGCTACTCCAAGCCGGAGGGTGCGTATTTCGTGATGGTCGACATCGCGCGCTTCGGATTCGTGAACGACGTGGAGTTTGCCCAATGGATGGCGCGGGAGATTGGTGTGGCGCCGGTGCCCGGATCGACGTTCTTCGCCCATGGCGAGAACCGTTACATCCGGCTGAATTTCGCGAAGAAGCCCGAGACCCTGCACGCCGCCGGCGAGCGGCTGCTCAAGCTTGGGCGCTGACGGCTCCGCCCGGAACCGCGCGGTCGGAACGTCACTTTAGGGTGACATTCTTCTGGTCAGTCGGCGGCGGGCACCGGGTTAAGCCTGATAGCTGACGCGGGGTGTCCCGCGGACGAACCCGCCACGGCTTTGTCGGTCTAGCGGTGCGTCCAAACTCGCTGCCATGTCCTTTCCTGACCACACCGTATTGACCGACGAGGCCCGCACCCGAGTGGGCGAGCTGCTCAACCATGCGCTCGCGGAGGAATCCGCCCTCTCCGTCGCGGCGCGCGACTATCACTGGCACGTGAGCGGTCCGCAGTTCCGGAGCCTGCATGAGGTGTTTGATCAGCAGCATCGCGAGCTGGACGGGTGGGTCGAGCGGCTGGGCGAGCGGGCGCGCGGCCTCGGCGTGGCGCCCCGGGCCAGTTGGAACGAGCTGCTCGCCGCGACGCAATTGCGGCCCGCGCGCGGCGCCGACCTCAACGCGTCCTGCATGCTCGCGGAAATGATCGGAATGCACGACCACGTGGCCGACTGGCTGCGATCCAAGCTCGCGTCCGACACGGATGCGGCGACGGCCGAACTTTTGCATGAACTGGTCGAATACCACGAAACCGCCGCTTGGATGCTCGGTGAACTGATCGAGAACCACGAGCTCGCCCAAGCCTGACCACTTTTTCGCCTCTCGCTTCGTCCACCAAGTCCGCACCCGCGCGAGCTTTTTCGCCGCGGGATGCACAAGCCCCCACCACCCCATGCTCAGCTACGCCATCGTATTCCTCATCATCGCGCTGGTTGCCGGCGTGCTAGGTTTTGGCGTCGTCGCCGGCACGGCCGCGACGATCGCGAAGATCTGCTTCGTCCTGTTCCTCGTTCTGTTCCTCGTGTCGCTGCTCCGCGGCGGCCGGAGAAACTTGTGAGTCGAACCGCGCCACCGGCTACACCAGCCAGGACATTTGCCGGGCTGTAGTCGGAGGTCGTCGACCCGGGCCGGGCTCAACGAGCCCGGCTGCAGCTTGAGCCTGCCCTAGCGTTCGCAGGTCTGGCGGAGCGCGCGCGCTTCGGCGAGGAGCAGCGCCGCGGCGGCCAGCACCTCTTCACTGGACGATGCGGCCGGGGGAGGAACGGAAACGACCGGCGACGTGACCTCACGACGATCGTCCGGGTCGCCCAGCCCCGCGGCGCGGAACGATCGCAGCCGTTCAAGGATCAGGTCGCGGATTGCGAGCGCGTTGTCCACGCCATGAAAGACGCCGACGTGCATCGAATCATCCTGCCCTTTTTCATGCGCGTCGCCGCTGCCGCCGCCCGCTGAACGCACGCGCACGTCGGCAATTCCGAGCAGCCGTTGCAGCGGACCCTGCGTCAGCGTCACCTGCTGCACGTTGGCGAAGCTCATCGTGCTTTCCTGCACGGACATCAGCCCCGAGCGGATGCGCAGGCTGCGGTCGGTGACGATATACCAGCGCTGTTCGAAATCGAGCCGCAGGACCCCGTAGGTGATGGGCAGCTGCGCGAGATAGAGCAGCACGCTGCCAAACTCGAACAGCCCGATCGCGGGGAACAGCCACCGCGGCGTGTGGCGGGCGAGTTGTCGCGCCTGCTGGTCAAGCTCGCGCGGCAGTCCGCTCGGGCTGAGTTGCGGCCGGCGAGGGGTGGGGCGCGGCGTGATGACCTGCGACGTTGCCGGGCTCGCGGCACCTGGCGCCGCGGGCTGCACCGCCGGAGGGGGAGCTTCGTTTTTGTAGTAATCCACCCCTGCCTTCAGATCGGACAGGAACCAAAGCGAAAAAACGATGCCGGTCGCGGTCGCGGCCTGCCCGACGATCCAACGAAATAGCCGCAACCGGTAGAAGTTGCGCGCGGCTCGAAAGACACGAATGGAGCCGGGGGCGCCCCACGGCGCCGCCGGCTCGGGCGGCACGCGCAGCAGCGACAGCAACCGGGCGCGCAGGAGTTCAAGCATGGTGATGGCCGTCGGACGGGGCCTCGCGCGTCTCGCGCGCCGCCAGCGCCGTGCGCATCGCGCGAAGTTCGGCGGCGATTTCGCGCAGCGTGGCGGCGAGCGCCGGTTCCGTTCCGGCCGGAATCGCGGTTCCCGTTGCGGCCGCCGCGCTCGGCCCGTGGCTGGGGAGCGCGTGTTCCTTCACGCCCCGCATCCGCGAATAGAGAAAATCACGGACAGCTTCGAACTCCCGCAATCCTTCCAAGGTCATCTCGGCGGCGGCGTTGCCGCTGGCGGTCTGCACGAGGACGCGCGCCAAGCCGAGCCAGCGTTCAACCAGGTTCGAGCGCAGGTGGATGTCCTGAATCCGCGCGTAGTGGATGATGACCTCGCGGCGAAACAGGATGCCCCACCTCATCGAGATGCCCTCCTCGGTGAACCGGTAGCGCATCGTGTGGTATCGGAAATAAAGCGGCAGGGCGACGATCGGAAACAGCGGCGGAATCACCGCAGCCGCGAGCAGGTAGTAAGTGAGCAGCGACGGGTGGGGCCGCTCGATCGAAAGAATCGCGGCAGCGTCGGACGCGGGGTGCACGGGAGAAACACAACCGAAAACCACGCGCCGCCGCAAGAGCGGATCGCCCTGTGGACGCTTGAAGCACCGCGTCGCACAGGGCGGGAGCGCGGGCTGGCGCTTCGCGCGCCCGCGCTATTTCCCCGCAGCGCCGATCGCCTCGTCGAGGACGGCCAGGATGAAATCGGCATCGGCGCGGGTCAGGCACATCGGCGGAGCGATCCGGATGGTCTGACTCCACAGCCCGCCCTTGCCGAGCAGCAGCCCGAGCTCGCGCGCGTTCTCCACCACCTGCGCGCACAG
The DNA here is from genome assembly GCF_000019965.1 of Opitutus terrae PB90-1. Lineage (GTDB taxonomy): Bacteria > Verrucomicrobiota > Verrucomicrobiia > Opitutales > Opitutaceae > Opitutus > Opitutus terrae. The sequence continues at coordinate 762,322 of NC_010571.1, read as the reverse complement.
TTCGCGACCAGGCTCCTTCGTCACGCGGTCCTTCACAAATTCGATGCCGAGCATCAGGCCCTGGCCGCGTACGTCGCCGATGATGGCATGCCGCGCCTTCAGCTTTTCCAATCCTTCGAGCAGGTGCCGTCCGAGCGTGAGGCAGTTGGCCTGCAGGTTTTCACGATCGATCACCTCGAGCACGGCCTGGCCGATCACGGAGACCACGGGATTGCCGCCGAAGGTGTTGAAATGAACCTTCTGCGTCAGCACCGCGGCGATCTTCGGCGTCGTCACGACTGCCGCCAGCGGCGCGCCGTTGCCGATGCCCTTCGCCATGGTGACGATGTCCGGAATCACCCCCTGCGATTCGAAGCCCCAGTAGTGCGTGCCCGTCCGGCCAAAGCCGGTCTGGACCTCGTCCGCAATGCAGACGCCACCGGCAGCTCGCACGTGCTCGTAGGCGTGATGAAGGTAGCCGTGGGGGAAAACCACAAACCCGCCCACGCCCATGATCGACTCGGCGATGAAGCCCGCGACCCGTCCGGGCGTGGCGTGGTCGATGAGCGATTTGACATCCTCGGCATATTTGCGCCCGGCATCAGCGTCATCGTAACCGTACACGCCGCGATAAGGGTAGGGCGCGACGGCGTGGTGCACGCCGAATGAATGCGGCACGTTGAATTTCCAGGTGCTCTGCGCCGTCATGGACATGCCCGAGGCGTTGCCACCGTGATAGGCGTTGCGCAGGGCAATGACGTCGTAGGCGCCGGTGTAGGCGCGCGCCATCAGCAGGGCGAGGTCGTTGGCCTCCGAGCCGGAGTTGACGAAATAGCAGACCTTCAGGTCGCCGGGGAGCTTGGAGGCGAGCTTCTCGGCGTAGTGGGCCACGGCGGGCTGCAGGTAGATCGTCGTGGTGTGCTGGATCGTTTCGTTCTGTCGATTGGCGGCGGCAACCACGTGCGGATGGCAATGCCCGACGCTCACCGTGAGGATGCCGCCGATGCCGTCGAGATAGCGCCGCCCCGTCTCGTCCCACACATACTGCATCTTCCCCTCGACCAGCATGAGCGGGCGTTTGTAGTAGAGGAACAGCCCCGGGTTGAGGTAGCGCTGGCGCAGCGCGAGCACCTCGGCCGCCGAAGGGCCGGTGTAGGGCTGGGGCGCCAGCGTGGTGGGCGGGAGCGGAATCGATTTCACACCGAAGCTTCAACCACGATTTCCGTCGGCGCGCACGGCGGAAAAACGACACCGGAGGGCGCCGCGTTCCGCCACCGAATCCCGGTAGGTCTGCGGGCGCGCCTCTCGCTGGCCGACCTAGGCGCCCGGCCGCGGATTCGCCGGAAACTACGCCGCGCCGGATCGGCGAGCGGCCACTGAAAAGAAATGTACACTGACGGTTGAGATGTCATAAAGCTCGCGAGCCAATGACCCTCCCTATTCGGCCCGGTGCGGCCGTCGCCACCCGTCTCGCTCTTCCCGTTCGCGCGCTTCGGCCGCACGCGCGGACCCGCAGCTTCCTATGACCTGGGCCATCAAGCGCCGCAGACCGGTTGACCCGTTTGGCGGACGAATTTCGCACTATTCCTCGTGAAAGCGATCGTCGCTCATCTGCTGTCAGGAAGCTCACTGGAAGCGGTCGGCCTGGCCGCGTTGCTCATGACGCTGGCGGGCGTGTGGCTCCAGTGGAACCGACCGGCTCACGTCGCCGACATCGAGGAAGCACTGAAGGACGGCCGGCTGTTGCCAGACGAGGCAGAGCAGCGGCTGCGCGCCGTGTCGCGCCGCGCGACAGGCTGGGTGCTCGCAGGCATGGCCCTGCTGGTTTTCGTGGCGATCACCTGGGTGAAAAATCGCTGAACGTGCGGCGGCGGGTCATCGACGGCGCCCTTGATTCGCGGGACGATTCGATGAGCGTGGGCCCGCGGATCCACGGTCTTCGCGTTGCAGCGCTGGGCGCTGGTTGTATCGAGTCGCGCGTACGTTCTTGGTTGCGACCGGCTGAGGCTCTGGCTCTGTTGCGGCACCCCGCCCGACCGTGGACCGCTTTGTCAATTTCCTCAACGATCTGATCTGGAGTCCGGCGCTCATTGTCTTGTGTCTGGGGGCCGGGCTCTACTTTTCCGTCCGGACACGGTTCCTACAGGTGCGGCATGTGCGTGATATGTTCAAACTGCTGTTTCGCAGCGAAGCGTCCGCGCGGGGCATCTCTTCATATCAGGCGTTCGCGCTGGCGATCTCCGGCCGGGTGGGCATCGGCAATATCGCCGGCGTGGCGACGGCGATCGCGATGGGCGGACCGGGGGCGATCTTCTGGATGTGGGCGATCGCGTTCCTTGGCGCTGGCTCGGCCTTCGTGGAGGCGACGCTCGCGCAGATCTACAAGGAGGAGATCAACGGGCAGTACCGCGGGGGGCCGGCGTACTACATCGAGCGCGGCTTGAAGGTGAAGTGGTATGCGGTCGTGTTCGCGGTTTCGACGACGGTGGCCACGGGCTTTTTCATGCCGGGTGTGCAGTCCAACGCGATCGGCGAGGCGATGCGCAATGCGTTTGGTCTGCCGTTGCTCGCGAGCGCGATGATCGTCGCGGGGCTGATCGCGTTGATCATTTTCGGCGGGGTGAAACGGATCAGCCGGGCGGCGGAGGCCTTCGTGCCGATCATGGCGGTCGGTTATGTGGGCATGGCGGTGGTCGTGGTGGCGTTGCATTGGCGCGAGGTGCCGGCGATATTCGCGCTGATTTTCCGCAGTGCGTTCGGGGCCGATGCGGCGTTTGGCGGCGTGGTCGGACTGGCGATTTCCTGGGGCGTGAAGCGGGGGATTTATTCGAACGAGGCCGGGCAGGGCAGCACGCCGATGGCCGCGGCGGCCGCCGAGGTCAAACACCCGGCCGTGCAGGGGCTCGTGCAGGCGTTTTCGGTGTACGTGGACACCTGGCTCGTGTGCAGCTCGACGGCGTTCATGGTCTTGCTCACGGGCAAGTACAACGTCGTGAATCCGGCGGGCGGTTTTCTGCGCGAGGGGCTGCCGGGAGAGACGGCGGGGCCGGGCTACACGCAGGCGGCGGTGGACACCGTGGTCTCGGGTTTCGGGAGCGCGTTCGTGGCGGTCGCGCTGTTCTTTTTCGCGTTCACGACGCTGATGGCGTACTACTACTACGCGGAAACGAACCTCGCGTACCTGCGTCGCAGCAAGTCCAGCCCGAAACTTTTTCTGGCGCTCCGGCTGGTGTTCGTAGGCGTGACGTTCTACGGCACATTGCGGCACGCGGACGTGGCGTGGGCGATGGGCGACGTGGGCGTCGGGCTGATGGCCTGGCTCAATCTGATCGCGATCCTGCTGCTGGCGAAGCCGGCGATCGCGTGCCTGCGCGACTACGAAGCGCAGCGCCGGGCCGGCGTCGCCGAGCCGAGCTACATCGCGAAGACCGCCGGCGTGGACAACGCGGAGCTGTGGCGTGATTGAATCGGCGGCGATGAGGCCGCTGCCACGGCGGACGGGCGTCGCGCCAGGCCTCGCGGAATCACCCGACACGGACTTGAGGCTGGGCAGCGGCTGTGTCTGTCTGGAAGCAATGAGCCGACAGCGTGACTGGCCGGAGGATTTGTGGCCGATTCGCGGGGTGATGAGTGTGGCGCAGCTGCTCGTGGATTCGGACGGAGCGGTGCTGCTCGACACGGGGTTCCCAGTTGATCTCGGGCAGGTGCGGCGAGTGATGCGGCGGGCGGACGTCGGTCCACGCGATGTGCGCGCAATCATCCTGACGCATGGGCACATCGATCACGCGGGCAACGCCGCCGCTCTGAAAGCATGGACCGGGGCGCCGGTTTACGCCCATCCGGCGGAGCAGCCGCACCTCGACGGCGTTTTCCCGTATCGTGGAGCAGCGCGTGTTTGCGGACGGCTGGAGGCAATCGGCCGGGCGATCACGCACTATCGGCCGGTGAAGATCGACGTGCCGATCGCGAACGGTGACGAGTTGCCGCTTTGGGGCGGACTTTGGGTCGTGCATCTGCCGGGCCACACGGTGGGCCACTGCGGGTTCTACTCGCCGCGACATGACCTGCTGTTCACGGGCGATCTGTGGGTGCGATTCATGATGCGCACGCAGGTCTCGCCGAAGATCTTTTCCGATGCGCCGGAGTTGCGGCTGGCCAGTCTGCGCAAGGCGCGGGCGATCGGCGCGCGTTGGATCGTGCCGGGACACTACGATGTGTCGAACGCGACCCGGCTGCGACGGCGATTCGAGGAACTGTGTGAAGAAATCGAACGGCGGAGAAGAGTGAGCACCGTGTAGCGAATGCGTAAGAGCGGGTTGATCCCGCGATGGGGCCAACGGCGAGCGGCTCGCGGTGGAGAGCCGAGCCGTGCCAAGAAAAAAGGGCGCCGACGAGCGGCGCCCTGAAAACGAGCGGGCAGTACGCCCGCGCGCCCAAGCAAGTCAGCGGTGGCCCTTCACCAATTCGTCTGCGAGGGCGGGGACTTCGTAGATTTTGCGCAGCGCTTCGAGGATGCCGGCGCTGTGCACGCTCAACGCGCGCGAGAGCTTGTCCTCGTAACCGAAGTCCGCGACGAGTGAGTAGATGTTGCCGTCGAAAATGATGCCGACGAACTCGCCCGCACGGTTGACCACGGGGCTGCCGGAGTTGCCGCCGATGATGTCCGCGGTGCTGACGAAGTTGAACGGCGTGGTGAGATCGAGGGCCGCCTTGCGCGCCACCCAGCGTGGCGGCAGGTCGAAGGGCGGCTGGTTGTTTTGCTCTGCGCTGCGCGCGTAGAGTCCGGCAAAGTTGGTCATTGCCGGCACGTGCTGGCCGTTTTCCTCATAGCCTTTCACGGCGCCGTAGCTGAGTCGCAGCGTGAACGTGGCGTCCGGATAGTTGGCGGTGCCCTCGACCGCGAAACGCGCTCTGCCGATGGCGGCCTGCGCCTGCTGTTTGATCTCATCCTGCGCCTCGACGGTCTTGCGCAACGTGCGCGCCTCGGGATCAACGAGCCGCGCGAGTTCGATCATCGGATCCTTGGCCGCGGTGACCGCCGTCGCGCCGCCCTCGTAGAGCTGCTTGCGGAAGGCGACGTCGCGTACCTGGGTGTCGTTGATCAGCTCGGCGGCGCGGGCGCGCGGCGATTTGCCAGCGAGGACGCGCTGCACGAGCGGATCGTGGTAGCCGAGTTGCTCGACGAGATCGGTCAGCGAATCGGCGAGCGTAAGGATTTCGTAGTCTGCGTAGATCGGTTTGTCGGAGAACAGCTCGAGTTCGAAGGATTCGCGGCGCGCATCGGTAAACTCCTTCAGCCGTTCGCCGTTCGGCTTCGGGTGTTCGTCGCCGGCGCGCAGCAGTTCGCGCGCGATCCGGAACGACTCCGCATTCAACCCGAGGCCGCTTTCGAGCAGCCGGTAGCGTTGGGCGACCGCGCGAATCGCCTTTTGCGCGTCAGCGATTCGATCGAACGCCGCCAGCGCTTCCTTGCCTTCCGGTTGGTCGGCCAGCTGGTGTTTGAAGGATTTTTCCTTGGCGATCTTTTCGCCCATGAAGGTCGGGTCCTGCAGCGCGGCCTGGCCGCCGTCGCGCACCTTGCGCGAGTTCTGGAGCGAGAACAGGTCGTCACGCGCGCGGCGCGCGTTTTCCTGGCTGCGACCGCTCCACGCCGTGAGCAGCACTTCACGGCGCTTCAACAGATCGAGCGTGGCGGGGAAACTCACATCGCGCAGATACTCGAGCTCGGGAGTCGTGAGCAGCCGGCTCGTGCGGCCGGGATGTCCGGAGACGAAAGTCAGTTCGCCATCCTGCGCGCCGCGTTCCGACCACTTCAGATAATGCTCGGGCTTCACCGGCTGGCCATTCTCGTAGACGCGGAACAGGCAGACATCGAGGCAGTAGCGGGGATACTCGAAATTGTCGGGATCGCCACCGTAGAACGCCGCCTGCATCTCCGGCGCAAACACGAGCCGGATATCCGTGTAGCGCTTGAACCGGTAGAGGTGATACTGCCCACCCTGGTAGAGTGTGACGACGTCGCTGCGCAGCCCGGTTTTCTCGCGTGATTCCTTCTCGATCTCGGCGGTGATCTTGCGCCGCGCGAGCGCAGCGGCCTCGCCGGTGGCGCCGACGGGGATCGCGGCGTTGACGCGCGCGGTGACATCCTCGATGGACTGAAGCACGTTCAGCTCGAGGTCGTTGCATTTGACCTCGTCGGCGGGCGTCTGCGCGTAGAACCCGTCACGCAAGTAGTTCTTTTCCGCCGTGCCCATTTTCTGGAGCGAATCGGCGCCGACGTGATGGTTGGTGATGACGAGACCGTCGCCGCTGACGAACGAGCCCGAGCCGCCGCTGTTGAAGCGGACGGAGGCTTTCATGAGGTGTTCGAGCCAGGCGTCGGTCAGTTCGAAACCATAGGTGGCCTTGATCTGTTCGCGCGGTGGCGCGGAGTAGAGCCACATGCCCTCATCGGCATGCGCGGAAATCGTGGCGCAGGAGAAAACGGCGAGAAACGCGAGGGAGGAGCGGAACATAAGGAAGGCGCTCAACGTGCCAGAAATCGCCCCGGGCGCCAGCGCGAAGCGGCCGGCCACGAAACACGGCGCCGAGGCCTGCCGTACGGCGGAAGAGCTCCGGTGAAAAAAACCCGGTGCACGTCGCAACGCGCACCGGGCTCCACCTTATTTACCCTGAAAGGGACGCGGCATGTCGCGTTTTGCCCGCCTCCCGCGACGAGAGCGAACGCGTTTGCGGGCTGGCGTGTGCGCCAGCGAAGCGGATCAGAACATGAACGTCGTCTTGACCGCGACGATCACGTTGTCGTCTGAAAGCGTGGCCGGCGGATTGGGAATGCGCGGCGTGTCGAATGTCTGATAGGTGCCGTCGACGTAATGGACCTCGAGTTTGAACAGCACGTGGTCGTTGAGATCGTAGCGAGCGCTGACGGCGAGGTCGCGCTGGTCCGGTGATCTTCCCGGGTTGGGTGCCGAGTTCTTCAGCGAACCGTAATAGGTGCCCAGTTCGACTTTGGGATGTACACGACAAGCGGCTGACACATACCAGCCGTCCCAACCGAAGTCGCTGACGGCTTCGGCCAAGATGGGTTTGGCCGAGAATTTCACGTCGCCGGTGCTGCGCTGCCATTCCGAGGCGAACACCCAGTTCTTCCAGGTGTATTCCGCAGAGAGGGTGTGCCAGCGGAGCTGGTCGAACCCGAGGTCGAAATCGACCGCCGGGTAGAAGACGAACGGGCCCTTGCCGGTGAAGTCTCTGAATTCGGAATACGAATAGACGAACTTCAAACCATCGACGGGGGTGTTCCAGGTGAGCTGGCCCCCCAAGACGGATTCCATGTCCAGATCGCGCACGCCGGGCGCGACCATACGGCCTTCGTCGTTGACGAACTCGGCCACCCCTTTCTCGGCCGACATCGGAATCCGGCCGGCAAAGAGCTTGTAGTCGAGCGAGCCGCCGCGGATCGGTAGTGAGCCGTAGGCCATGCCGCCGTCGAACGACGCATTGAAATCGCGCAGCACCGGGTTATAGACGGCCATCGGCAGGAACACGAAGGGCCGGAGCGCGTCGAGATCGAGCGCTTCGCCGTAAAGACCCTTGGGATACTTGATCCGGCCGGCGCGCAGCCCGAGGGTGGGATGGAAACTGTAGTCGACGATGGCCCAATCGAGCAGGACCTTGTCCTCGCCAATCTCCCCGAAGCGCTGGGCGAAAGCCTGGGCTCCGATCCGCAGTCGGGCGCCAAGCGTCGTGGAAGCGTTGAACCCAAGTTCACGGAAGTCCCAGGTGCCGCCCTTGTTCGTCGTGGGCAGGTTGTTGTCGGAGCTGTAGAGCCAGCCCTGACTGGCGAAGCCGCCCAACTGGATGTTCTTCCAGGTGATGCTGGCCGCGGCCGTCGCCGCGGTCACAAGCCCGAGAAGGGCGAGAGCGATGACTCGGCCGCCGCGAATGGACAGGTGGATCTTGAGACAGCGAGCAGGCATAAAATCAAAGTGTGAAGATGGGGAGCGGAGCCCTGTGGAAGCGAAGTGGAGGTGTAGAGGATGGAAGAGGAATCAACGCGTGGTGAATCGCGGCCGCCGGCCGGGGTTTCCCCAAGGCACGAAATCGTCGCGCCTGAAGCGGAGCCGTAGTCACAAAGTTGTCACAACAGTCCGAGGGATAGCTCAGACGCATCGGCAGGATTGCGCCTGCACGGCAACGAATCCGCCGCAACGGGAACGCGTCAGTGCTGAGTGCGGAAGGCCAAAAAAAACCCGGTGCACGTCGCAACATGCACCGGGTTCCACCTTATTGTTACCCTGAAAGTGACGCGGTCTGCCGCGCTTCGCCTGCTTGCCGCGACGGGAGCGAGCCCCATCACGTGCCGGCGTGTGCGCCAGGGAAGCGGATCAGAACACGAACGTCGTCTTGAACGCTACGATCACGTTGTCGTCTGAGAGCGTGGCCGGGGGATTGGGAATCCGTGGCGTGTTGAACGTCTGGTACCCACCGTCGACATAATGCGCCTCGAGTTTGAACAGCACGTGGTCGTTGAGATCGTAGCGTGCACTCACGGCAAGATCGTGCTGGTCGTCTGGTCTTGCTTCGACGTTGTTTCCCTTGTTTTTCAGCGACCCGTAGTAGGTGCCAAGCTCGAGCTTGGGGTGCACCCGGCAGGCGGCGGACACATACCAGCCGTCCCAGCCGAAGGGGTCGACGGTGTAGGGCAGCAGCGGTTGGGCCGAGTAGCCCACATGCCCGGTGGCACGCTGCCACTCCGAGGCGAACACCCAGTTTTTCCAGGTGTATTCCGCGGAGACCGTGTGCCAGCGGAGCCGGTCGAGCCCCAAGACAAAGTCGACCGCCGGATAGTACACGAAGGGGCCAGCGCCGACGAATTCTCTGAATTCAGAATACGAGTAGACGAACTTCAAGCCGTCGACCGGGGGAGTCCATGTGAGCTGGCCACCCAGGACGGAATCCATCTCCAGATCGCGCACGCCGGGGGCCACGATGAAACCCTCGTTGTTGACGAACTCAGCGACCCCCTTTTCGGGCGACATCGGAATCCGGCCGGCAAAGAGCTTGTAGTCGAGCGAACCGCCGCGCACCGGCACCGAGCCGTAAACCATGCCGCCGTCGAACGACGCGTTGAAATCGCGCAGCACGGGGTTGTAGACGGCCATGGGCAAAAACACGAACGGCCGGAGCGCGTCGAGGTCGAGCGCCTCGCCGTAGAGACCCTTGGGATATTTGATCCGGCCGGCCCGCAGTCCGAAGGCCGGGTGGAAACTGTAGTCTACGATGGCCCAATCGAGCAAAACCTTGTCCTCACCGATCTCGCCAAGACTCTGCGCGAAAGCCTGGGCGCCGACCCGGAGCCGCGAGCCGAGCGTCGTGGAGGCATTGAGCCCGATCTCACGGAAGTCCCAGGTGCCACCCTTGTTCGTCGTGGGTAGGTTGTTGTCGGAACTGTAAAGCCAGCCTTGGCTGGCGAAGCCGCCAAACTGGATGTTTTTCCAGGTGACGCTGGCGGCGCAGCTGACCGCGCTGGCCATGGCGAGCGCGGCGAGCGCAACGGTGCGACCGCCAAAGAATGACAGCGGAGGGGAGGGAAGACGACGAGTTAGCATAAGAGGTCGAAAAGGTTGCGTTCCTGGGCGGGTCAGTTGGCGAGGACGGCGAGTCCGGTCGCTGCTGCGGCCTCGGCGATGACCACGGCGCCGGGCGTTTCGGCGGCGACCTTGCAGGCGTCGGTTTCGGTCTCAACGATCTTGGGCGCCGAGCCGCCACCGGTCATGAACAGCCGCCGCCAGTGGTTCTGAAACTGGCTGGTGTTCATTCCGAGGCGCGATTGCAGGAACGTGTCCTGGGCCGCGCTCGCTTTGGCGATGACGATCACCACGCGCGTGTCCGCGATGGTGATGCGTTTGCCGAGGAGCACGGATTTGGCGGCCTCGGCATCAAGGCTTTGTCCGTTCAGACCGGCATGGCCGGCGAGCACAGGGGCGGCGTGAAGCGCGGCACCGGCGATCAAGCCGGCGACGAGCACGAGAATTCGCGGGAGCGATTTTGTCATGGTGTAGGTGCGTTCTCCTTCTCCGGTCAGTCCGGTTCATGTGCGGGCTGACGTAGCATCGAGTGAAATACTCAGTCGCATTAGGTGTATCGACCGCAGGCAACCGATCGTCCTGTCACGAAGTTGTCACATTTCTACGTCAGTCACCGGCACCAGACGCACTGCCGGTGATGCACGGGGAAGAGCACCCACCAAGCGGTTCTTCCTCCCGAAAAAAACGGCCCGGTGCACGTCGCAACATGCACCGGGCCCCACCTTATACCCCAAAGTGAAACGCCGACACGGACCGGCCGCGAGCGGCGGAGTGGCCGCCGCGGCTAGGCGCGTCAGGTATTGCGGAAAAACTTGTCGTGCTCGTGGTCGTTGCTTTCGGCGTTGGACGCCGCCGTGCCGTTGACCTGAGCCGCGTGACGATGCAGCTCCGGCTGGCGCAACGTGACGCCGTTGGTTTTCTTTGCTGCTGGCGGACTCTTGCGCGCGGGAGTCTCCGGCCGAGCGTGGGCGAGAGTGGGAGTCTCCACCGACGTGTGCTGGCGATGGTTGTCCATCAGCGCGTGCAGGCTGTCGACCGCCTGGCTAAGGATCGACGCCTGGTTGTTGAGTTCCTGGGAGGCGGCGGCGGTCTCCTCGGCGTTGCCGGCGTTCTGCTGCGTGATCTCGTCCATCTGCGCGACGGCAGCCGTCACTTGGCCAATGCCTTGGTTCTGTTCGTGCGAGGCCGTGGCGATTTCGCCGACGAGTTGGTCGAGATTGCGGATCTGCTGCTGGATCGTTTCGAAGCTTTTGGAGACTTCGCCGCTGATCTGTGCGCCCTGTTGGCTCTTATTGACGGAGTCCTCAATTTTCGCGGCGGTCTCCTTGGCCGCCGTGGCGGAGCGCTGGGCGAGCGCGCGGACTTCCTCGGCGACGACGGCGAAGCCCATGCCGGCCTCGCCGGCGCGGGCGGCTTCGACGGCGGCGTTGAGCGCGAGGATGTTCGTCTGGAACGCGATCTCGTCGATCGTCTTGATGATTTTGGCGATGTCGTCGGAGGAGGCCTTGATGGCATGCATCGCCGAATTCATCTGCTGCATGTGCTCGGCGCCGGTGTCGGCGGAAACGCGGGCCTGACCGGCGGCTTCCTTGGCCTTCTGGGCGCTCTCGGCGTTGCGCTTGGTCATGCTGTTGAGCTCCTCGAGTGAGGAACTGGTTTCCTCGAGCGAGGCGGCCTGCGTGCTGGAGCCTTCGGCGAGCGACTGGCTGGAGGTGGCGACGAGGGAAGCGTTGTCCTGCACGATGCCGGTGGAGTTGGCGAGGGCGCGGTTCGTCTCCCGCAACCGGCGGGAGATGCCCAGCGTGGCGACGAGCGCGACCGCGAGGCAGACCAGGGTGATCGCGCCCAGTGCGGTCGAGCCTAGCGTGCTGACGCGGTCGGTCTTGGCGATGATCGCGGCCGTGGCGGCGCCGGCGCCCTGCGAGAGCTGGAACAAGTGCTGGCTGACAGCATCGAGGCGCGCCTCGAGATCCTTCTGCGCGGCGCCCACCTGCTGGTCGAGCGTGGCCATCGCCTTCTCGAAGTCGCCGGCGCGCAGCTCGGTCTGGAACTTGCCGGCGGCCTTGCTGTAGGCGGCGACCGCCTGCTCCAAGCTGTCGATGACGGCCTGGCTGTCGGCATCGTCGGCGAGCACCTTGAGCTGCGCCAGGCTCTGGCTGACGGCTTGCGACTCGGCATCGAACGCCGTTTTCTGGGCGTTCATCGCCGCTTCGTCGCGCGCAAGGGCAAACTGCAGGGTGATGCTCTTGAAGTTCAGCGCCGCGTGCTCGAGCTTGGCGAGGGTGACCAGGCCGGGCAGGAACTGGTTCGTCAGCGTATTGGTCTGACGGGTGCCCTGGCGCGTGAAGCTGGACGAGACCAGCGCCAGCGCGGCGACACCGACCGCCACAAGCGCGAAGCAGGTCGTGACGGTCACCATCGTTTGACGGAAACTAAAACTTCGAATCGAGCGAAACGGGTTCATGGGAGGAGGCGGGGGCGCATCGCCCGGGAGTTGGGGATCAGTTGACGAGGACGGCGAGCGAGGTGGCAGGTGGGAGGCGCAGGAAGGTGATTTGCTGGTGAACAGAAAAGTGATTCGGCCAGGGGGCGGCCCTATCGGCTGCGGGCGGCGCGGGCGCAGTCACGAAGTTGCCCATTCCGCGTGCGCGGAAAGAACTGCGACACAGTGCAGCCGCTTGCCTGTGGGCGAGCCCGGCGCCCGATCGTGACGGGAGCCGGGCGGTTGCGGGGTGACAGCTCAGTTGGCGAGGACGGCGAGGCCGGTGGCCGCGGCCGCATCGGCCACGACGACGGCGCCCGGTGTCTCGGCGGCGGCCTTGCAGGCGTCGGCTTCGGTTTCGACGATCTTGGGCGCGGAGCCGCCGCCGGTCATGAACAGCCGGCGCCAGTGGTTCTGAAACTGGCTGGTGTTCATGCCCACGTGTGACTGGAGGAAGGCGTCCTGAGCGGCGCTGGCCTTGGCGATGACGATCACGACGCGGGCGTCGCCGATGGTGACACGCTTGCCGAGGAGGACCGACTTGGCGCCCTCGGCGTCGAGGCTCTGGCCGTTGAGGCCGGAGTGACCGGCCAACACCGGCGCGCCGTGCAGCGCTGAACCCAACGCGACGGCTATCGCGACCGGAAGAATGCGCAGAAGGAATGACTTCATGGGAGTAAGCGGGGGCGGATTAGAACGACAGGGTCATCTTGGCGGCGACCATGGTCCAGGAGTTGTCGCGCTGGACGAACGGCTGCGGGTGGGCCGGCGTGTCGAACAGCTTGCCGGAGCCGTCGAGGTAGTGGCCCTCGAGTTTGAAGATCAGATGCTCATTGAGATCAAACTTGGCGCTGACGGCGTAATCGGTCTGCGAGAGCGGAGGCAGGGAGAGCCCCGCCTGCGCGGGAATTAGCACCGTGGCATCATGTGAATGGCTCACGTAGGCGCCGAGTTCGACGCGGGCATGGACACGGCGGGCTACGGAAACATAATAATAATCACTGTCGAAATCCGCGACGGAGCCCGAGGGCTGGCCGGCCATCAGAATTACGGAGTGGGCGTTTTCCCAGCCCGCCTCGGCGGCGAAGATCCAATCGCCGTAGGTGTATTCGGCGGACAGCAGATGCCGATGATGATTCGAGGTCAGTTTCTGAAGCGGAATGGTCATGCCGCCGTAATAGGCGATGCGATCGACGCCAAAATTCTCGAACGTGCTGTAGGAGTAGCCCACGCGCAGACCGGTCGCCGGCGTGTTCCAGAAGACGCTGCCGCCATAGACGGCGTCCATGCCGATGCTCGTGTTCGGAAACGGCTGGTCGTTGTTGAAGTAGTCGCTGGCGCCCGAGCTCGTCGACATCGGGATGTCGCCATAGAAGAGCCGGTAGTCGACGCTGCCTGCCTGGCGCAGGCTGATGTTGCCGAAGATCATAGCGCCGTTGAACGCGGCGTTGAAGTCGCGCAACCGCGCGTCGTAGACGCTCTGCGGCAGGAGGACGAACGGCCGGACCGAATCGAGATCGAGCGCCTCGTTGTAGAGCCCGCGGGGCATCTTCACGCGACCCGCGCGGAAGCCGAGCCACTGCGCGGGTTGATAATCGATGGTCGCCCAATCGAGCTTGATCCGGTCTTCGCCATACTGGCCGAGCTTCTGGCCAAACGCCTGCGCGCCGATGCGGAACTTGCCCTTCGCCCAGGAGGCGTTGAGGGCATATTCGCGAAAATCAAAGGTCCCATCGCTCGTTTCGCCCAAGTAGTCGTTGGCCGAAGAGAGCAGATATCCTTGGCTCGCAAAACCTCCAAACTGAATGTCCTGCCATGTGACGGCAGCGGAGCTCGTGCCGGCAAAGCCAAGCGCGAATGCGAGAGCAGAGAGCACCCCACGGGTGCTCCGTGAACTAACGAAGCGTAGTTTCATACGGGTAAAGGTGAGTCAGAGCCGGTGGGCGGTGGTGGAACGCCAAACAACCGGAGGAAGCGGAATCGCTACTCGATACAGAATCGACGAGAGCCCGCCGTCGGTGCTGTCACAAAGTTGTCACAAACTTTGTTGCTGGTGTTTGGCGCCAGAAGTGCGGTCGACGCAGACCTCCCCCGCCGAAAAAAATGGCCCGGTGCACGTCGCAACATGCACCGGGCCCCACCTTATACCCCAAAGTGAAACACAGCAACGGGTCGACCACGCGTGGCGGAGTGCCACTGTAGCCGGGTTCGTCAGGTATTGCGGAAAAACTTGTCGTGCTCGTGGCCGTTGCTTTCGGCGTTGGACGCCGCCGTGCCGTTGACCTGAGCCGCGTGACGATGCAGCTCCGGCTGGCGCAACGTGACGCCGTTGGATTTCACGGCTGTCGGCGGAGTCTTGCGCGCGGCTGCGGCGCTGCGGGCAGGAGACTCGGACCGTGCGTAGGCGAGATTTGGAGTCTGCACCGACGTCTGCTGTCGATGATTGCCCATGAGGGCGTGGAGGCTGTCCACGGCTTGGCTGAGGATCGACGCCTGGTTGTTCAGCTCCTGAGAGGCCGCGGCGGTCTCCTCGGCGTTGCCGGCGTTCTGCTGCGTGATCTCGTCCATCTGCGTGACGGCAGCCGTCACCTGGCCAATGCCTTGGTTCTGTTCGTGCGAGGCCGTGGCGATTTCGCCGACGAGTTGGTCGAGATTGCGGATCTGCTGCTGGATCGTTTCGAAGCTTTTGGAGACTTCGCCGCTGATCTGTGCGCCCTGCTGGCTCTTATTGACGGAGTCCTCAATTTTCGCGGCGGTCTCCTTGGCCGCCGTGGCGGAGCGCTGGGCGAGCGCGCGGACTTCCTCGGCGACGACGGCGAAGCCCATGCCGGCCTCGCCGGCGCGGGCGGCTTCGACGGCGGCGTTGAGCGCGAGGATGTTCGTCTGGAACGCGATCTCGTCGATCGTCTTGATGATTTTGGCGATGTCGTCGGAGGAGGCCTTGATGGCATGCATCGCCGAATTCATCTGCTGCATGTGCTCGGCGCCGGTGTCGGCGGAAACGCGGGCCTGACCGGCGGCTTCCTTGGCCTTCTGGGCGCTCTCGGCGTTGCGCTTGGTCATGCTGTTGAGCTCCTCGAGCGAAGAACTGGTTTCCTCGAGCGAGGCGGCCTGCGTGCTGGAGCCTTCGGCGAGCGACTGGCTGGACGTGGCGACCAGTGAGGCGTTGTCCTGCACGATGCCCGTGGAGTTGGCCAGGGCGCGGTTGGTATCCTTGAGCCGACGCGAAATGCCGAGGGTGGCGAGGAGGGCGACCGCGAGGCAGACGAGCGTGATCGCGCCCAGCACGGTCGAGCCGAGCGTGCTGACACGGTCGGTCTTGGCGATGGTCGTCGCCGTGGCGGCTCCGGCGCCCTGCGAGAGCTGGAAGAACCGCTGGCTGACGGCGCTCAACTTGGCTTCGAGCTCCTTCTGAGCCGAACCCACCTGCTGATCGAGCGTGGCCATGGCTTTTTCGAAATCGCCCGCGCGCAGCTCGGTCTGGAATTTCGCCGCCGCGGTGCTGTAGGCCCCGATCGCCTGGTCGAGGCTCTCGATCAGCGTCCCGCTGTCCGCGTCGTTGGCGAGCACCTTGAGCTGGGCCAGGCTCTGGTTGACGGCCTGTGACTCGGAATCGAACGCCGTCTTCTGGGCGTTCATCGCCGCTTCGTCGCGCGCGAGGGCGAACTGGAGCGTGATGCTTTTGAAGTTCAGCGCGGCGTGCTCGAGCTTGGCCAGGGTGACCAGTCCGGGCAGGAACTGATTCGTGAGCGTATTGGTTTGCCGGGTGCCTTGGCGGGTGAAGCTGGCGGAGACCACCGCGAGCAGGGCGACACCGACCGCCACGAGCGCGAAGCACGTCGTGACGGTCACCATCGTTTGACGGAAACTAAAACTTCGAATCGAACGGAACAGGTTCATGGGGGGTGGAGGCGCGAGGCCCGGAGGTTGGGAGGATCAGTTTGCGAGGACGGCCAGGCCGGCGGCCGCGGCCGAATCGGCCACGACGACGGCGCCCGGCGTCTCGGCGGCGGTCTTGCAGGCTTCGGCTTCGGTCTCGACGATCTTCGGGGCCGAACCGCCACCGGTCATGAACAGCCGGCGCCAGTGGTTCTGGAACTGGCTCGTGTTCATACCCACGTGCGATTGCAGGAAGGCGTCCTGCGCGGCGCTGGCCTTGGCGATGACGATGACCACGCGCGCGTTGCCGATGGTGACGCGTTTGCCGAGGAGGACGGATTTGGCGGCTTCGGCGTCAAGATTTTGGCCGTTCAGGCCAGAGTGGCCGGCGAGCACGGGGGCGGCATGGGCGGCCGCCGCAAGCGCCAACGCACCGGCAGCCACGAAGAGAGTATGCAACAAGCGTTTCATGGTAGGCGAGGCGTTGAGGTCAGAAGGAGAACGTCGCTTTGGCGGCGAGGAGGAACCAGGACTCGTCCCGCTTCGCGAGCGGCTGCGGCCACGAGGGCGTGTCGAAGATCTTGCCTGCGCCGTCGAGGTAGTGTCCCTCGACCTTCACGAGCCAGCGCTCGTTGATATCGTATTTGGCGCTGATGGCGAAGTCGTGCTGGATCAGATCCGGGAAGATCAACCCGTCCACGATGTTCACGCTCGTCTGCTGTTCTTTCGTGTAGCTGTAGTAGGCGCCGATCTCGAGCCGGTCGTTGATCCGGCGCGTGGCGGAGAGATAGCCGTAGATATTGTCGACCGCGAGGATGCCGGTCGGTACCTCGGCCGGGATGCCGATGAGGAAGTCAGCTTCCTCCTGGCCGATTTCCGCGGCAAAGGTCCAGTCGCCCGTGGCATACTCTGCGGAGAGCAGATGCCGGTCGTAGCGATCGGTGTTACGATACATGATGAACTGGATGAGCCCGTAGGGCGGGATATCCATCGTGAGGAACCGATCGGCGCCAAAATCCTGGAACGCGCTGTAGGAGTAGCCGACGCGCAGGCCGGACTTGGGGGTGTTCCAGAAAAGGCTGCCCCCGTAAACGGCGTCCATGCCGATCTTCACGTTCGGATACGGCACGTCGTTGTTGAAGTAGTCGTTGGCGCCCGAATCGGTGGACATCGGGATGTCGCCGTAGAACGCCTTGTAGTCCAGGCTGCCAAACCGGCGCAAGTTGATGTTGCCGTAGATCATCCCGCCGTTGATGGCCGAGTTGAAGTCACGCAACCGCGCGTCGTAGACGCTCTGCGGCAGAAGGACGAAGGGGCGAACGGAGTCGACGTCGAGCGCCTCGTTGTAGAGACCGCGGGGCATTTTCACGCGACCGGCGCGGATGCCGAACCATTGCGTGGCTTGGTAGTCGACGATGGCCCAGTCGAGAACGATCTTGTCGTCGCCGTAATTGCCGAGTCGCTGGCCGAAGCCCTGGGCGCCGACGCGGAACTTGCCCTTGGACCAGGAGGCGTTCAGCGCGTACTCGCGGAAATCGAACGTGCCTCCGCTGGTGTCACCCAGGTAATCGTTGTTGCCGGTGTTGACCAGGAAACCCTGGCTGGCGAAGCCGCCAAACTGGATATTCTTCCAGGTGACGGCAGCGAGGCTCGTGTTGGTGGTGCTGAGGCCGAGAACAAAAAGCACGGCAAGCGTGCGGCATGTAGTCAGGTGTCGTGCGTTCATACTGAGTAGAGGTGGATGGATTCCGGCCGACGATGCGCGGAGGGCGCACCGTGCAACCGGGTATTTCACAATCAGGCTCGCGCGGTGTATCGAACCATCGGCGACGTGCATGAAGTCACGAAGTTGTCACAAATTTCCCGTCAATCGCTGGCGCTAGCCGCGGTGGAAAGCGGGCTGCCGGGAGAAGCGCATCGCCACGCGGAATTGGAGGCCCGGCGCTTGTCGCAGCGTGCAGTGAAAACGACGGTGCGATGCAATTTCATGAGCGCCGCGGTGGCGCACATGGCAGGACGGGCGCGGATGGGCGGAAGCCCAGGCTGGCTTCCGTATGTACCGTTCGGATTCTCCATCTGTCTGCAGCGAGCCGGCGCCTGGTCGCACCGTGGCATGATCGCGGCGGTAGGCTAACGCGTTGGCTCGTGAATCGCGTGGAGAGACGGCGAGATGTGACACTCGGTGTATTCGAGCTGATAGCCCACGCCGGGCACGCTCTTGATCCAGTGTGGCTCGTGGCCGGTATCCCCGATCTTTCGGCGCAACCGCCAGACGTGGGTGTCCACGGATCGACTGGCCGGTGGGTTCACATTGCCCCAGATGGCGCGGAGCAACCTTTCACGCGAAACGGCCCGGCCGCGGGCGTGCACCAGCAGGTCCAGGAAGGCGCACTCGATCCGGGAGAGCCGGCTTTGGCCACGCGGATCGATGGTGGTCATCCGCCGCAGGTCGACGACCACTGGTCCGAAGCGCACCCAAGCAGTCAGCGGAAGAGGACCGGTGCTGCGGCGAAGCAGGGCCTGCACACGCGCCAGCAACTCGGCGGGATGAAACGGTTGCCCGAGACAATCGTCGGCGCCGTGCTGTAGTCCCTGGATCCGGTCTGCGGTGGAATGGGTGGGGGACACCAGCAGGATGGGCGTCCTGATCCCGCACCGCCGCAGCTGGCCAAGCCAGGAGTCCCGCCCGCGGAAGGTGGCGGGAATTTCGCTGACGATCAGGCTGGGGCGCACACCGAGCACCGGATGAAACGGATCGGCGGCCAGCGGCAGATGGAATACAAGATAGCCGTTCTCCACGAGCAGTCCGGCGAGCGACTCGGGCCTGGGCGCTCGGTCGGAGACGAGCAGAATCCGTGGGCGCGGAGCGCGGTTGGTACCGGCAGGGCCGGCGGCGGGGACGGACAAAGGAACCGAAAGGACTGGAAGCCGTGGGCGCACGTGTCGGAAGCCTCCGCCAATCGGCCCGATCGGGCCGCGTCGCTGTCAAGAAGCTGTCACAAATTCGGCGCGCGCAGATGCACCTCCAGAAGGTGCAAACCGGGTGAACGGGTCCGGCCGTGAGCCTACTCAGCGCCTGGCTAGACGCTCGACGGTGCCGCTGGCTCGCTGCAATCGAGCTGATAGCCGACGCCGGGCACGTTTTTGATCCAGCGTGGTTCCTCACCCGTGTCCCCGATCTTTTTGCGCAGCCGCCACACGTGCGTGTCGAGGGTGCGCGTTTCGGGCAAATAGGTGTAGCCCCACACGAGATCGAACAGCCGCTCGCGACTGACCGGCGTGCCCGCGTAGCGCGCAAGCAGATCGAGGATCGCGCACTCCGTGCGCGACAGCCGGGTGGTGCGGCCCTTGCAGACCGCCGTTCGTTTGTCCAAAGCCACTTCGACGTCGCCGAACTGCAGCCGCTGGATCGGCGTTTCCGTCGCTGCTTGGCGGCGGAGCAACGCGCGAATCCGCGCCAGAAGTTCCTCCTGGTTGAAGGGCTTCGTCAGATAATCGTCCGCGCCCAACGAGAGCCCGTTCACGCGATCATCCACGTGGCTGCGACTCGAGACGATCAGCACGGGCGTGAGATTGCCGGATTCGCGCAACCGGCTCAGGACGGCGAGCCCGCCGACGCGCGGCATTTCGATGTCGAGCACGACGAGCGCCGGTTTCTCCCGCACGATCCGCTCCATCGCCTGTTCCCCGTCGGCCGCTTCCAGCACGCGGTAGCCTTGGCGCACCAGGCAGGAGCCGACCACGGCGCGGACCATGGGATCATCGTCAACGATCAGAATGCGTTCGAGGGTATTCACAATGCGATACGACGCCCGCGTGGACTGCACGCGCTTGAAGAACAAGCGGCGGAATGAGTCGCGATCAGGTGGTGATCCGAGCAGACAGCGTTCGGGCGACAAACGCAAGCAACCGGAGCACCGATTACCGGGCGCGCGGGACGCACCCGGCGACCAAGCACCAACGTGGAGCAGGCGACGGTTCGCCCGCGGTCAGATCTTCCACGTCTGGAGAATGCGCTGATAGTTTGCGCGCTCGAGTGCCGCCGGATCGGGGCAGTGCCGCAAGTTGAGTCCGCCGCGGAATTCGCCGACATGCGTGTACTCGTGCGTACGCATCCAAGTCTCAAAATCCTGCAGCAGCGTCTTCAGCACGGCCGGGCCCTGGCGAAGGACCGCCGACACGATCTGCACGGCATCGGCGCCGGCGAGCACCGCTTTCGCGACATCCGTGCCCGAATGCACGCCGCCACTGGCCGCCAGCGAACCCAGGTGATTGGGCGACAGGATCGCGAGCCAGCGCAACCGCAGGAGCAACTCGCCCGGATCGGAGAGCCGCAGCGTGGGCTGCACTTCGAGCGCGTCGACGTCGAAGTCGGGTTGATAGAGCCGGTTGAACAGCACGAGTCCGGCGGCACCCGCCTGGCGCAGGGCTTGGGTGAAATGCGGCAACGAGGTGTGAAAAGGAGAGAGCTTCACCGCGACGGGAATGCGGACGGCCGTGACGACGCTGCGGAGCGTCTCGATCAACTCGTCCTCGATCTCGTCGCCGGAGACCTTCGGGTCAGTGACGAGTTGGTAGAAATTGAGCTCGATCGCGTCGGCGCCGGCGGCTTCGAACTTGCGCGCGTAGTCGAGCCAGCCGCCGGGGTGCCGGCCGTTGAGCGAGGCGATGATGGGAATGTCGAGCTCGCTGGTGAGCAGCTCGATCTGGCGCAGATAACGGTCGGGCGTGAGCTGGTATTCGCCGTATTCCGGGAAGAACGAGCTCGCCTCGGCGAAGCTCTCGGTCAGCGCCTCGAGATCGCGGTTGAGCGCGCGCTGTTCGAGGTCGATCTGCTCCTCGAAGAGCGAGCGCATCACGAGGGCGGCGGCACCGGCTTCCTGCAGCTGCCGGGCGGCCTCGAGATCGTCAGAGAAGGGAGACGCCCCCACGATGAGTGGATTGCGCAGCGGGAGTCCGAGGTAGGTCGTCGCGAGGTTGAGTTGCATGGTGAGAAAGGTTGTTCGTGACGCCGAGGGAGACAAATCAAGCTCCATGGATGATCGCGGCGATCGCGAGCATGGCGTGGAGTGGCCGACCGATCAAGCGCGGGTGAGGCGCCGGTGGAAAAAGATGCTCCGGCCAGCGGGGCTGACCGGAGCATCTGGAAAAGAACAGCGGGTGGAGCGTGCGAGCCGGCACCCGCGAGTGCCGACCGCTTAGGAAGCGGAAGGCTTCGGCGGCGTCACCGGCTTGGGCGCGGGCACCGCGGCGGCCGGCGCGTGGCCGTTGCCGTTGGTGTGCGCCGGCGAGGCGAGATGCTGATACAGCGCATAGTGCTGCCGCACCTGGGCCTGGGCCTGCGTCGCGAGTTCCTCGGCGCGAGCCGGGGCGACATTGCGGAGAATGCCGAACCGCGTCTCGTTGGCCATGAACTTGGCGAGCTCCGTCTTTGGCGCCGGGGAGTCCAGCTTGAGCGGCACTTCGCCCTTGGCCGCCAGTCGCGGGTCGTAGCGGAAGAGCGGCCAGTAGCCGGTGTCCACCGCGAGCTTCTGCTGCTCGAGTCCGTGCTCCAGCGGGAAGCCGTGCGCGATGCAGTGCGAGTAGGCGATGATCAGCGCGGGGCCGTTGTAGGCCTCGGCTTCGCGGATCGCCTGCAGCGTTTGGCTGTCCTTGGCGCCGAAGGCGACGCGCGCGACGTAGACGTGGCCGTATTGCATCGCGATCAGCGCGAGATCCTTCTTGGCGATCGCCTTGCCGGAAGCGGCGAACTTCGCGACCGCGCCCATCGGCGTGGCCTTCGAGGACTGGCCACCGGTGTTGGAATAAACCTCGGTGTCGAGGACCAGCACCTTGACGTTCGCGCCGGAGGCGAGGACGTGATCCAGTCCGCCGTAGCCAATATCGTAAGCCCAGCCGTCACCGCCGAAGATCCACGTGCATTTCTTGACGAGATCGTCCGCGAGGAACGCGAGCCGCTTGGCCTCGAAGCTGTCCATCGCACGGAGGGCATCCTTCAACTGGGCGACGCGTTCGCGCTGCGCGGCGATGCCAGCTTCGTTCGATTGGTCGGCGCTGAGGAGCGACTGCACGAGCCCGGCGTCGAGTTTCGGCGCGAGCCGGTTGAGCATCTCCTTCGCGGTGCGGGCGCGCTGCTCGACCGCGAGGTGCAGGCCGAGACCGAACTCGGCGTTGTCCTCGAAGAGCGAGTTGGCCCAGGTCGGACCGCGGCCGTGGTGATCGCTGCAGTAAGGCGTGGTCGGCAGGTTGCCACCGTAGATCGAGGAACAGCCCGTCGCGTTGCCGACGACCATGCGGTCGCCGAACAGCTGCGTGATGAGCTTGATGTAAGGCGTCTCGCCGCAACCGGCGCACGCGCCGGAGAATTCGAACAGCGGCGTGAGGAACTGCGCGTTCTTGACCGTCGAAACGTCGATCTTGGTGCGGTCCGGATCAGGCAGCTTGGTGAAGAAGTCCCAATCCCGGCGGGCCTTCGCGAGCAGCGGGGCCTGCGGCGTCATGTCGATCGCCTTGTGTTTCGGATTGGTCTTGTCCTTGGCCGGGCAGACCTGCACGCAGATCGAGCAGCCGGTGCAATCTTCCGCGGCGACCTGCAGCGTGTAGTGCCGGCCGGCGAACTCGGTGGATTTGAACGGCACGGACTGGAAGCCCTCGGGGGCTTTGGCCAGCTCGGCCGGATCGAAGAACTTCGGGCGGATCGCGGCGTGCGGGCAAACCATCGCGCACTTGTTGCACTGGATGCAGATCGCCGGGTCCCAGACGGGAATCTCGAGCGCGATGTTGCGTTTCTCGAACCGCGCGGTGCCCGTCGGCCAGCAGCCGTCGAGCGGGATGGCGCTGACCGGCATGAGATCGCCTTCGTTGGCGAGCAGCTTGGCGGTGACCTGGCGGACGAATTCCGGCGCGTCGGCGTAGGCCGGAGGCACGGTGGCAACCGCCTCGGTTTCCGGCGCGGCGGGAATCTTCACCTCGAAGAGTCCGGCGAGCGCGGCGTCAACCGCGGCATGGTTCATCTGCACGACCTTCTCGCCCTTGCGGCCGTAGGTCTTGGTGATGGCCTTCTTGATGTGGGCGATCGCCTCGTCCTGCGGGAGCACGCCGGAGAGTGCGAAGAAGCAGGTCTGCAACACCGTGTTGGTGCGACGGCCCATGCCGCTGTCGTGCGCAACCTTCGTCGCGTCGATCACGAACAGCCGGAGCTTCTTGCTGATGAGCGTCGACTGCCATTCGCGCGGGAGGACCTTCCAGGTTTGCTCGGGCGAGTAGGGCGAGTTGAGCAGCACGGTGGCGCCGGGCTTGGCGTAGCCGAGCACTTCGGTGCGTCCGACAAAGCTGAACTGACTGCAGGCGACGAAGCCGCCCTGCCGGATGAGATACGGCGCGTGCACCGGCCGCGGGCCGAACCGCAGGTGCGACGTCGTGACCGAGCCGGACTTCTTCGAGTCGTAGACGAAGTAGCCCTGCGCGTAGAAATCCGTCTGTTCGCCGATGATCTTGATCGAATTCTTGTTCGCGCCGACCGTGCCGTCAGCGCCGAGTCCAACGAACACGCAGCGGCGAACGTCGTCGGCTTCGATGTCCCACTCGGCGTCGAACGGCAGCGAGGTGCCGGTGACGTCATCGATGATGCCGACCGTGAAATGATTCTTCGGCTCCCAGCGCGAGAGGTTCTCGAAGACCGCGCGCACCATGGCGGGCGTGAATTCCTTCGAGCCGAGGCCGTAGCGGCCGCCGACGACGCGCGGCGAACCCGCGAGCTCGGAGCGGGCTTCGGCCAGCGCGGTGATGACGGTCTGGTAGAGCGGCTCGCCGAGCGCGCCCGGCTCCTTCGTGCGATCGAGCACCGCGATGGCTTTCACCGTCTTCGGCAACGCGGCCATGAAGGACTTCACATGGAAGGGGAGGAACAGGCGGACGGCGATCACGCCGACCTTCTCGCCCTTGGCGGCCAGCCAGTCGGCCGTCTCGCAGAGCGTCTCCACGCCGCTGCCCATCGCGATCGCGACGCGCTCGGCTTCGGGATGACCGTGGTAGTCGAAGAGTTTGTAGGCGCGGCCGGTGACCGCGGCGAAACGATCCATCGTTTCCTGCACGATGGTGGGGAGGGCGTCGTAGAACCGGTTCACGGCCTCGCGACCCTGGAAGTTCACGTCCGGGTTCTGGGCGGTGCCGCGCAGCGTCGGCTTGTCGGGCGTCATCATCCGCGCGCGGAACGCGGCGATATCCTTCTCGTCGATGACCGCGCGAATCTCGTCATCGGAGATGGTGGTGATCTTCTGCACCTCGTGCGAGGTGCGGAAGCCGTCGAAGAAGTGAATGAACGGCACCCGGCTGCGATAGCTCGCGGCGATGGCGATCAGCGCGAAGTCGTGCGCTTCCTGCGTCGAGTTGCTGCACAGCAGCGCGCAACCCGTGGCGCGGCAGGCCATGACGTCGGCCTGGTCGCCGAAGATCGAGAGACCCTGCGCGGCGAGCGCGCGGGCGCTGACATGGATCGTGAGCGGCAGCAGCTCGCCCGCGATCTTGTAGAGGTTGGGAACCATCAGCAGGAGGCCCTGCGATGCAGTGAACGTCGTGGTGAGCGCGCCGCCCAGCAATCCGCCGTGCACGGCACCCGCGGCGCCGCCTTCGGACTGCATCTCGACGATGCGCGGGATCTCGCCCCAGAGGTTCTTCTTTCCAGCTGCGGCCCATTCGTCGCAATATTCCGCCATCGGAGACGACGGGGTGATCGGGTAAATCGCGATCAGCTCGTTGAGCCGGTAAGCAACGGAGGCTGCCGCCTCGTTGCCGTCGAGAATCTTAAAAGTGGTCTTGCGGCCGTTGGTATTCATGTAGGGGGAGACGCCGAACGACCCCGGAAGGGCTGGCCGACGGAGCTGCGACTGTCGCAAAAAATGCGGCATACGGCTGCGCATGACTTGGCTTTGCTGACGCAAAGATTGCGGGCGGATCTTATAGTGCGGCGCGGAGGGCCCGATTTGCATGAAGCCGCGATGCCCCGTCGCGGCGGTCTGGCTGGGGAAGGCGGAAGACGTGACGAGGGCGTCGCACCTCCACGATCTTTCGCAGGCGGGATGTTGTAGTCGGTCTCGTCGAGGCCGAGCCGGGGTCAGCGACCCCGGCTACAACGGATGGAGCCGCGACGGCCCAGTCGTGGCGGTTTGGCTGGCGAACGCGGAAGACGCGACGAGGGCGTCGCGTCCCCACGGATTTCAGCTCACGCCGAAGAACTTCAGGATCTTGCGCAGACTCGCGACCAGCGCGTCGATTTCCTCGGGCGTGTTGTAGAGATAAAAGCTCGCCCGCGTGGTACTGGTGAGGCCCAGCTTGCGCATCAATGGCTGGTTGCAGTGATGCCCGCCGCGCAGTGCGATGCCATCCTCGTCGGCGAACGTCACCACGTCGTGGGCATGCACGCCTTCGAACGCGAAGCTCACCACGCCGCTCCGACCGTCGCGTGGTCCGATCAACCGGATGCCTGGCAGTTCGGCGAGCTTCTCGTAAGCGAGCCGGCCGAGTTCGTGGTCATGCCGCGCAATCGCGTCGCGACCGAGCGCGTCGAGGTAGTCGCACGCCGCGGCGAGTCCGATGGCGCCGGCGATGTTCGGCGTGCCGGCCTCGAACCGTTCGGGTGATGGCTTCCACGTGGCGTCTTCGTAGTGAACCGTCACGACCATTCCTCCGCCGGTTTCGGTGGGCGTGAGCCGGTCCAGCAGTTCGCGTTTTCCGTAAAGCACGCCGATGCCGGTCGGACCGCACATCTTGTGGCCGGACAGCACGAGGTAGTCGCACCCGAGCGCCCGCACATCGAGCGGGGCGTGTCCGCCGGATTGCGCGGCGTCGATCACCGTGAGCGCGCCGATTGCGCGTGCGCGGGCGCAGAGTTCAGCGATGGGATTGATCGTGCCCAGCGTGTTGGATAGGTGCGTGAACGCGAAGACCTTGACCTCCGGCGTAAGCAGCCGGTCGAGGGCAGCGAGATCGAGTCCGCCCTCGGCGTCCGCGCCGACGATCGGCACGAACCGGAGCTTCGCGCCGGTGGCCCGCGCGAGCTGCTGCCAGGGCACGAGGTTGGAGTGATGCTCCATCTCCGTGGAAAGAATCACGTCGCCGGGCTTCAGCACGTGCGCCAAGCTGCGGGCGACGACGTTGACGCTCTCCGTGGTGCCGCGCGTAAAAATGATTTCCGCGGGATCGGCGGCGTTGAGAAACCGGGCGATGCGCGCGCGGGCGCCTTCGTAGGCATCGGTAGCGCGGGTGGATAGCGCGTGCAGCCCGCGGTGCACGTTGGCGTTGTCGCGCTCGTAGTAGTGCACGAGCGCATCGATCACGCTGCGCGGCTTCTGCGTCGTGGCGGCGTTGTCGAGATAGACCAACGGCTTTCCGTGAACCTGCTGATGCAGGATCGGAAAATCGTCACGGACGGTGGACCAGGAGGGCATGGAAGGGGGGCTGAAAGTCTAGAGCTTAGAGCTAAGAGCCTGGAGCCTCGCGCAGAACGAATGTCCGACAGCTTGCGGCTCTGGGCTCTGGGCTCTCAGCTCTAGACTCATGGGCCGCAACTCAGTCGTTGTGGCTCTCCGTCGTCGCCTCGGCGGGATCGCCGTGGAGCGCGTTGAGCGCCGCATGCCAGCCAAGCGTTGCGCATTTGATCCGCGCGGGGAAGGCATGCACGCCGGCAAACGCCGCGAGATCGCTGATCTCCTCCGGCGCCTGGCCGCTGGTCACGATGTCGTGGAACTGTTTGAACAACTGCTCGGCCTCGCCCGCGGTCTTGCCTTTCAGCTGTGTCGTCATCAACGAGGCGCTGGCCTGCGAGATCGCGCAACCGGAACCATCGAAGCTGATGTCGGCGATGCGATCGCCGTCCAGTCGGAGATAGACGCTGCACTGGTCGCCGCAGGAAGGATTATCGCCATGGGCCACGCGGTTCGCCTTGGGCAGCGTGCCGCGGTTGCGGGGGCGCTTGTTGTGGTCGAGGATGACCTGTTGATACAGTTCGGAGAGATCAGCTGACATCGATGAAAACGGAGACCGAATCTCAGACGCCCCCGCCCGAATGGCAACTCGCGAGAACGGTGTGCTCGAGGTCCGCGGCCAGAGCTGTCCCCGGGGGTGGCTTGATGTAGCCGGCCTCGCTGAGGCCGGGCCCGGGTCGGCGACCCCGGCTACACGATGAGCGCGCGCATCGTGGCTGAATGCTGTCGCTACTCCCAATACTCCGCCCAGCTGGTCGCGGTTTCGGTGACGCGAACTCGCTCGAGTCGGACACCGGGCACCTGCAGCTTGGCCCGCACCTGCTGAAAGATTTCGCGGGCGAGCACCTCCGTCGTCGGATCCGTGTCGGGGAACGCGACGACATGGTCGCCATACGCGGCGCGCAGCTCCGCAAAACGCGGATCGGCCGTGTTGAGCGCGAAGGTGTGGTCGAAACGGTGGACCGCGTCGGTCGCGGCGGCTTTGAGCGCCTTGAAATCGCACACCATGTCGGCGGCATCCAGCTGGTCGCTGGTCACGATGATTTCGATCGTGCGGCTGTGTCCGTGCGGGAACCGGCAGGAGCCGGGATGCTTGGTGAGCAGATGGCCGCTTTCGACGGTGAAGGACTTGGCGATGCGAAAAGGCATGCAGCGACGGTGGACGGTGTGACGGTAGACGGTGTCGGCAGACGGGCTACCGGACGACCGGTGTAGCGTCAATGCAGCGCGATGCCTCAGATCGTCTTCGAGTGTCGCTGCTCGCCGGCCGCAGCGGCCAGATACTCATCGAACCTCATCGCAATCACGCGCAGCAGCGGCACGCCCACGGGCTTGACAGTAAGCGCCTGGCCCGTGCGCTCGATCAAACCATCGGCTTCGAGGTCGGACATCGAGCCGAGGATCGCGGCGTAGCGTTCGCTGAAATTGAACCCGAACACCTGCGAGAGGGCGGCGTAGTCGAGCCGGCGGTCACACATGATCTTCATGATGATCGTGCGGCGGCGGCGGTCCTCCAGCGAGAGCCGCAGTCCGCGCTCGATCGGGAGCTGGCCGGCGACGATCGCATCGCGCCAAGCCGGCAGCGTCTTGTGGTTCTGCCGGTAGGTCGTCGGCGTCGACGAGATGGACGACATGCCGAAAGCGTAGAGGGAAGCGCCGGCGTGCGTGCTGTAACCTTGGAAGTTGCGGTGCAGCGTGCCGGAGCGCTGCGCGATGGCGAGTTCGTCATCCGGCCGGGCAAAGTGATCGAGCCCGATGTCGACATAACCTGCGGCCGTGAGTCGGGCGTGCGCCAGGGCGAACATCCCGAGTTTTTCCTCGGCGCTGGGCAACTGCCCGCGATCGTCGAAGATCCGCTGCGCCGGTTTGATCCACGGCACGTGCGCATAGCTGAATACCACCAGCCGCTCGGGCTGTAGCGTGAGCACGTCGTCGATCGTGTGGCCGAACGATGTGGCGGTCTGCAGCGGAAGGCCGTGGATCAGGTCGACATTGATCGAATTGAAACCCGCCTCGCGCAGCCACTCGACGGCGCGCTGGTTCTGCGCTTGGGGCTGGACGCGGTGAATCGCCAGCTGCACCTCGGGATTGGTGTCCTGCACGCCGAGCGACGCGCGGCGTGCACCGATCTCACGCAGGGCGGCCACGTGGTCGAACGTCAGCCGGCGAGGATCGACCTCGACGCTGAATTCGACATCCGGTGACACCGTGAAGAGCTCGCGGATCATCGTGCCGAGCCGGCGCAGCTCGTCGGGTGGAAAAAACGTCGGCGTGCCGCCGCCGAGGTGAATCTGCGTGACCGGCCGCGCGCGGTTCATGCGCGCCGCGGTGAGGCGCATTTCCTGGCCGAGCCAGTCGAGGTATTCCGCAGCGGACTCACGCCGGCGCGTGACGACCGTGGTGCAGCCGCAGAACCAGCAACGGGTTTCGCAAAACGGCAGGTGGAAATAGAGCGAGAGCGGCCCGGCATCCGGCGTATTGTCCTCGGCGATGGCCTCTTCGAGCGCGAGCGAACCCAGCTCCGGAGTAAACTGCGTGGCCGGCGGGTACGAGGTGTAGCGTGGGCCCGGGACCGAGTATTTGCGGACTAGGTCGAGGTTGATGGGGGAAGGGGGCACCGGTGCGGCGGTGGGTTCGTGTGGTGAGATCATGTCTGAGACTGCCAGCTAGAGTTTGCCACGGGTGGGCGCAAGTCACTGCGCGAGTGTTGGCCAAACCTGTGCGCATTTTGTAGCCGGGAGCGCGGCGCCGGCGACGAGCACGCGGTGGGTTCGAGAGCGGGAATTCGCCGGAGCGAGCGGCGAGATATGACAGGCTATTCTAAGGTTAGACGGCGGGGCGACGCGCGTTTTCGTACTGCTCGCATCTTGTACGCACCGCCCCACCCAACCCCCGCTGTAACCTGACGCTCACTACAAGGTGAACGTCGGGTTGCGCGAGCCAACCCTCCCTTTCTCCGCTTCCCCCCGCTTCGGCGCTTCCGCCGACGCGCGTTGCCTTCCCCCACCCTATGGCGCGGGCGCCTGCTCTTGGGCGTCCCGCGCCGAAACCAAGGCATGCAAGTGACAAACCACACACACCTAGTCAGATGCGCCCTGACGCTTGCGTCAGCGCTGTGCCTCACGGCCGGCGCTGCGCGAGCGCAGACGGCTGCCCCACCGGCGAGTTCCGCCGCTGAGGGCGAAGATGATCAACTCGTCGTGCTCTCGCCGTTCGAGGTGTCCGCGTCGGATGATCGCGGCTATGCGGCCGCGCACACCCTCGCCGGCAACCGCTTGAACACCGATCTGCGCGATATCGGCAACGCGGTGACAGTGATTACGAGCCAGTTGCTGAAGGACGTGCAGGCGACGAACAACGAAACGCTGCTCCAGTACACGGCCGGCACGGAGGTCGGCAGCATTCGGGGCAACTTCGCGGGACTCGGCGACGGCGCGGTGCTGAACGAGGCGGACCGCTTCACGCGGCCGAACGCCAACACGCGCGTGCGCGGCCTCGCCGCCGCGGACAACACCCGGGATTTCTTCCTCTCGGATATCCCCTGGGACTCGTTTAACCTCGATCGCGTCGATCTGCAGCGCGGGCCGAACTCAATTCTGTTCGGGTTGGGCAGTCCGGCAGGTTTGCTCAACGCCGGCTTGAAGCAGGCCGGCTTCCGCGACACCAACGAAGTCGGCGTCCGCGTCGACAACTGGGGCAGCGTGCGCTGGGTGGGCAACTTCAACAAGGTCATCCTGCCGAACGAGCTCGCCGCGCGCGTCGACGTGTTGCACGAGAAGAACCAGTTCCAGCAGGAGCCGGCCTTCGAGGACAACCGCCGTGCGTATGGGGCATTCCGTTACGAGCCCAACTTCCTCAAGAAGGGTTCGGCGCGCACGATCCTCAAGGCGAACTTCGAAAACGGCAACGTGCGCAGCAACCGCCCGCGCTCGCTGCCGCCGCTCGATCGGATCACGCCGTGGTTCTACACCGGTACGTACAACGGCGTCTACAAGGGCACGGGCCAGGCGATCATCGATGGGGTCTCGACGCCGGTGACCTTTGGCCAGACGCGGGTCTTCAACAACCTGAACCGCGAGACGTTCAATCCGTTCCAGCTCCAGGATGACAATACGGGCCGGCCGAATCACGGGCAGGTCCGTCCGGTCATCAACGGCGGGCCGGATGCCGGCAAGTTCAACCCCGGCTACAACCCGTGGGTCGGCAATTTTGCGAACCAGTTCTCCGGCATCGACTCCTTCTATGTGAACGGCGGCGCGGCGTTGCCCGGCAGCAACGTCGTATGGGAGGACTACAAGACGCGCGGCATCAGCTCGACCGGCGCGATCGACGGCAGCCTCGGCCGCTCCTTCCAGCGGCCCGGCGGCGTGGCCACCTACGACGCGTTCGCGACGAATGCCGGACTGCCGTACTACCAATACGGTCTCTACAAGGCCGTCAGCCTCACGGATCCGACGGTGTTCGATTTCTACAACAACCTGATCGACGGCCCGAACAAGGACGAGTGGAACGACTGGAACGCCTACAACGTGAGCCTCGCGCAGACGTTCATGGACGACACGTTCGGCTTCGAGGCCAACGTGCAGCACGAGGACTTCAAGCGCGGCCAGCTCGCGCTGCTCACCGGCAGCCAGCAGGCGATCTTCATCGACATCAACAGCGTCTATAACGACGGCACGCCCGCCGGCAAAAACGGCGAGCCGTTCCTCGACGGCACGCCGAATCCGAACGTCGGCCGGCCCTTCATCAGCGACAGCGGCCAGGGCGGCAACACCGAGTATGTCAGCCGGCGCGACGCCCTGCGGCTCACGGGCTTCTTCTCCCACGACTTCAATCGCAACGGGCACAAGAACCTGCTCACCCGCATCCTCGGCAAGCACATCCTCACCGGGCTGTATTCGAAGGACAAACAGGAGACCGACAACCGCACGTGGGCCCGCTACTCGGCGCGCGATCCCAACTATCTGAATTTCATCGGCCGCACGAATTTCCGGTTTAACGCCCCGGACGTGTCGGTGAATCGGATCATCTACCTCGGCGATTCGTTGAGCGGCCGCAACACCGCGGCGGGCTCCAACATCCCCCGCGCGACAGCGCGCGTGGAGGTGCCGGCCACGTTGAACGTGCGCACCTTCGACTCCACGTGGACGGCGACCAACGTCAATCCGGCGGACTATTGGGCGAATGAATACTACCCGAATATTCCGCCGTTTAATCTATTCGACAACCCGGCCACCACGGCGAACGAGCGCGGCGCCTATAACTCCTTCCAATCGGAAAACCCGGCGAACTATCGCGGGTTCGTGAACATTCCCGTCAACATCGTCGACTCGGAGTGGGGCCCGAACTATCGCGCGCTCCTGACGACGGACGCGCAGCGCAACAAGACCGAGGTCACCTCGAAGGCGCTCGTCTGGCAGAGTTACTGGTGGGACAAGTCGATCATCGGCACGCTCGGCTACCGCGAGGACACCGCGAAGGCCTGGGGCAAGTCGCTGACTGCCGGCAATACGCCGGTGCCCGGCTACCTCGACCTCGACAAGAACGGCGGCTACGCGCTCCCCAGCGATCCCATCAACACGATCAAGGCGATCTCGCGCTCCTACAGCGTGGTGACTCACGTCAACGACCTGCCGTATCTCTCGAAGATGCTGGAGCGGCTGCCGATCGACATCACGCTGTTCTACAACTCGTCCTCCAACTTCCAGCCGGACGCGCGTCGCGTGGATGTTTACGGCGAGCCGCTTTCACCGCCCTCGGGCAAGACGATCGACCGCGGCATCCTGCTCGAGACGAAGGACGGGAAGTATTCGCTCAAGATCAACAAATTCATCACGACGCTGAAGGACGCCAGCAGTTCGACGCTCGGCAACTCGGGCTTCATCGGCACGTCGCAGCAGTACGGCGGCAACTGGGCCAACCAGTTCGAATACGACCTGGCGATCGACAACCAGTCCTACATCATCAGTCATCAGGCGAACAACCGGCCCGCGGGCGCGGCCAATCCGCCGGGCTACACGTCGACGTTCATCCCGGGCAATCCGGACTTCGACCCGACGAACACGCTCTACAACTACGGCACCGACATCGGCGAAACGATCGACCAGGCGCAGAGCCGCGAGAAAGCCGCCGTGGACGCCTGGCGCGTGTGGCAGAAGCAGGTCGATCCGCGCTTCTACGCCGCGTGGGGCATCAACCTGAACGACCTCACCAAGCCCATCGCCGCCGCCCAGCCGCAGGGCTTCACGGTCACCGAGGACAGCGAGTCGCACGGCTACGAGATCGAGTTCAACGCGAACCCGACGCGCAACTGGCGGCTCACCTTCAACGCCACGCAGGTCAACGCCACGCGCTCGAACGTCGGCGGCGCCAATCTGCGCGAGTTCATCACCGCCTATGAAAAGGCGATCCGCACCACGGCGGCGGGCGACCTCCGCATCTGGTGGGGCGGCGCCGGCAACGACACCACGCTGCGGCAGTGGTTCAACAGCGTCGGTTCCAACTGGGCGCAGAAAGCGCTGTCGGAAGGCACCAAGGCCTCCGAGCTGCGCGAGTGGCGCTTCAACGCGATCACCAACTATGCCTTCGACGAGGGCGCGCTCAAGGGCTTCAACGTCGGCGGCGGCGTGCGCTGGCAGGGCAAGAACGCGCTCGGCAACCGTCCGGTGGGCGATCCGCTCGGCTCGGATATCGCCTTCGATCTGGCGAATCCGTACTACGGGCCGGCGGAGGCCTATTTCGACCTATGGGTCGGCTATCGACGGCGGCTGCCCCGCAAGGTGTTCTCGCAGGACATCGAGTGGAACGTGCAGCTGAACGTGATGAACGTTGGGAAAGGCAACGAGCTGATCCCCGTCACGGTTCAGCCCGACGGCACCCCGGCGACGTATCGAATATCGCCGCATCAGCAGATCACGCTGACGAACTCGTTCGCGTTCTGATCTGCTCCGGTGGCTCCTCGAAGCGCCTCCTGCGGGAGGCGCTTTTTTTCGCCCGGATTGCGCATCCGGATTTTCCGCACAGATTCGTCGCCGCCTTCGCGACCCAACGGGATGAACGACTCCGCCTCATCGATCACCGCGGTTCGGCTCCGGTCCGTCGGTGGCCTGCTCGCCGCCAGCGGGGGCCTGATCGTGCTGGCGCTGCTCGCGTATGCGCCGGCGCTCCGCGGAGCAATGCTGTGGGACGATCCCGCCCACGTGACCCGGCTCGGACTGCAGGGCTGGCACGGACTGTGGCGGATCTGGTTCGAGATCGGCGCGACGCAGGAATACTACCCGGTCCTGCACACCGCGTTTTGGATCGAGCACGCGCTCTGGGGTGAGTCGATGCTCGGCTATCATCTGCTCAACGTGCTGCTGCACGTCGGCAATGCGGTGCTCCTCGCGTTGTGCTTGCGCCGGCTCGGGTCAGATTCGGCGGCCGCGTGGCTGGCCGCGGCGCTGTTTGTAGTGCATCCGGTCTGTGTCGAGTCCGTCGCGTGGATCACCGAGCAGAAGAACACGCTCTCGACGCTGTTCTATTTGTTGTCGGCATTGGGCTACCTCGAGTTCCAGCAGCGGCGGAGCGGTCCGGCGTATGCGTGGGCGTTCGGCTGTTTCCTGCTGGCGCTCGGAGCGAAAACGATGACGGTCACGCTGCCCGCAGCGCTGCTCGTGCTGAGTTGGTGGCAACACGGACGACTCGCGTGGCGACGAGACGTGCTGCCGCTGCTGCCTTGGTTTGCGATGGCGCTCGCGGCGGGACTGCTGACGCGTTCAGTCGAAGGCGAGTGGGTGGGGGCGAACCTCGTCGTGCCGGATCTTTCGCTGCTGGAGCGCACGTTGCTCGCCGCCCGCGTGCTTTGGTTTTCGCTCGGCCAGCTGCTCTGGCCGGCGGGCCTCACGTTTTTCTACCCGCTCTGGGACGTCGCGGCGGAGTCGCGCGGCTGGAGCCTTCACCTGTTGGCGGCGGTTGCGGTCACGGCTGCGCTATGGCTTTGGCGTCGGCGCTCCCGCGGTCCGCTCGCCTGGTGGCTCCTCTACGCGGGGACGCTTTTCCCGGTGCTCGGGTTTCTGAAGGTATTCTCGTTCTCGTTCTCCTACGTCGCGGACCATTTTCAGTATCTCGCGATTCCGATCGCGATGGCCGGTGTCGCCACCGCCGGAGTTGCGGTGATGCGCCGGGTGGCTGCGCGACCGCGCGCGTTGGCCCCGGCGCTGGCAGTCGGCGTCGTGCTCACGCTCGGGCTGCGGGCGCGCAACCAGAGCCGGCTTTATCAGGACAACGAAACGCTGTTTCGAGCTAACATCGCGCACAACCCGCAGAGCTGGATGGGGCATCACATCCTGGCCGACACGGTGGCGCGAACGCCCGGCCGGCGCGTGGAAGCGATCGCGCTCTTCCGGCGCGCGCTGGAGCTGAAGCCCGACAACCCCGATTCGCTCGCCGCACTCGCCGCCTTGCTCGTACGTGCGCCCGGCCACCGCGATGAAGCCATCGCGCTCTTTCGCCGTGCGGTGCAGTTGCGGCCAACCTTCGCGGAGGCGCACAACGGCCTGGCGAACGAACTCGCCGCCACGCCGGACGGTTTGGCCGAAGCGGTCGAGCACTACGGGACGGCGCTGCGATTGCGGCCAAAGTTCGCGCTCGCCCGCGCCAACCTCGCGCAGGCGCTTGCGCGGATTCCCGGCCGCGCCGCGGAGGCGCTGGCTTGTTTCGATGAGGTCTTGCGCGCGATGCCCGACTATGCGCCGGCGCACTTTCATCGCGGGAATCTGTTGGCGACCGTGCCGGGCCGGATGGCGGAAGCGATCCCCGACTACGAAGCGGTGCTGCGCCAACTGCCCGACGATCCCGAGGCGCACCTCGCGCTTGGCCGCGTGCTCACCCAGCTGGGCCGCCCGGCGGACGCGCTGCCCCACCTCGAGGCGGCGTTACGCGGGCAGCCGAACTCGGCGATGGTTCATGCGCAGCTTGCGAACGCGCTCGCGCTTCTACCCGGCCGGCTGAACGAGGCGATTGTCCACGATGAAGCCGCGCTGCAGATCGACCCGCGGCTCCCGTGGGTGCGGTTCAACTTCGCGCTGCATTTGCTGGAGATCGCGGGCCGGATCGAGGAGGCGCTGGCGCAGGTGCAACAGGCGCTTCGGCTCCAGCCCAACTACCTCGAAGCGGAAAATCTACGGGGCATCATTCACGCGCGGTTGGGCGACGCAGCGGCGGCTCGCGCGGCATGGACTCGGGCGCTGGAATTGGATCCGACCTTTGCGCCCGCGCGGCAAAACCTGCAGTTGCTGTCAGGGAAGACGACGCGCTGAACGCGCGGTGGGCGACCAACGGGATCACCGAGCCTGGCCACTTTTGGAAACCCTCTAGAACATGTCATGCATTTCAAACGTGAGCCGGCTTAGGTAGGGCGCTCACTCCGTGAGCGCCGCGAACATCACACGACCTCCCGGCGGGCAGCGGAGTGCCGGCCCTACCTCTGGACCGTTGCGCGAAAGTGCATGGCAGCATCTAGATTTGTTCGCGCAGCGCCGGTGGCAGGAGCGTTTTGGCGAAGCTCCGCAGAGGTTCATCCTGAATCTCCAGCCGCAGCGCGCGGCACAGCGTCAGGAACCGAAAGAGCGTGGGCTCCGCGAGCACACGAATTTCCAGCTCGCCCATTTCGTCGAGACAGCGAGCGGCCTGGGTTTTCGCCTCGGAAATCCGCCCGCCCTCCGCCAGCACGAGGCAGAGGCTGACGCGTTGATCCCACGCCAGCGTTTCGTCCTGTCCGGCGGCGAGCCCGGCGGTAATGGATTCGAGCGCGCGGGCGAAGCCGCTCGGGTCGCGCCGGGCGATGGTGACGCGGGCCTGCGACACCTGGGCGCCGAAATCGCCGCCGTAGTCGGTGGCGAGGGTTTGCGCCGCCATCGCGGCGAGGTCGAGCTGGCCCATGTCGACGAAGTAGTCCGTCAACCGGCAGAGCGCGCTTGCCTCATCCTGCACCTCGGTGAACTCGAACACGAGGAGCCGGCTGTTCTCGAAGACTTTTTCGTTGGGCAAATAAAATGCCACCGGGCGCAGCCAGCGCGGGGGCAGCCACGTGTGCAGCAGGCCCACCAGCGTGTGCCCAAACTCCCCGCCGCCAAGCCGGGCGTATTCGTCCAAGAAACCGTCCCACGACGGAATAACCACGTGCGTGAGCCCGCGCTGCCGCGCCAGCGCCTGCGCTTCGTCTGCATGCACGGCGCCCGCGAGGCGGACGGAGGCTTGGAATCCCTCGTCGTTTTCGCGATACGGCGAGCCGATGCCGCGCAGCCCGCCGTGGAAGCACAGTGACGCGGTCAGATTCGGCGGCGCTAGCGCCGTCGCGCCGTCCGGCCCGGCGCGCTGCGCGAGCCAGTACGCGAGTTCGCGTTCCGCCAGCGCCTCCTGCTCGCGCCCACTGAACGCCTGCTCGGCCGAGGGCCACGCTGGCGCGAGAAGAACCAGTCCAGGCGCCAGCAGACCTGCCGCCACGGCGGCCAGGATGAACCGACGGCGCGATTGTGGCAGCGGGAGCCCCGCGGTGGCGGCGACGAGCAACGGCAGGACGAGCGCGTCGAGCTGTCTCCACCAGCTGAGTTGCCCGCACGCGAATCCCAGCGTGACCAACACTGGACCGAGCGCCACCACGAGCACGGCCTGCTGAGCATCGCCCGTGGTGCGGCGCTGGATCAGGTATCCGGCAAACGCCAGCAGCGCGAGCGGCACGAGCACCGCCACCACCTGCCATGCGTGCGATTCCTGCACGATCCACGCCCACAGGTTCGCGACCTCGCCGGTGTCATCGAGTGGAGTCAATTGTCGCGCGAACGAGTTCTCCGCGAGGAGACCGCGGCTATGCTGGAAATACATCGACGCTGGCAGCGCGGCGATCACGGCCAGCGCGACCACCAGGCGGAACAGCGGCCCGGAGGTCACGAAATGCCGGCCCTGTCGCGCCCACGTGCTCACGCCCGCCAGCAACTCGCCGCCGCCGAGCCAGGCCAGCGCGTAGAGCGGATGCACCTCGGTCAGCCGCCACGCGCCCAAGTCACCCGCGCGATAGTCGATCCACCAGCCGATGAGGATCGTCGCCGCGCCGGCGTAGCTCCACGTCCGCCACGGCACGCGCGTCGCGGCCTCGCCGCGCGACCACCAAATCGCGGCCGCGCTGCCGCAACCGAGTCCGATCAGCACGGGCGCAGCGGTGCGCACGTTCAGCCACACCGCCAGTCCACCGAGTAGCCCGGAAATCACCCCCCATGCCCGTAACCGAGCCGCGGAAGGCGCGGTTTCCGACCTGATCGCGGCGAGCAGCGGCAGGATGCCGCCCACCAGCAGCACGAGCGCGAGTGCGGAGTTGTCCGGACAGCCGGGAAGAAAAGCGCGGCCGAATGGATACAGGCCGACGGCGGCGAGCGGAAATACGGTCGCGGCTACCGGCCCGAAATGCGCCGCCACAAACCAGGTGCCACCCGCGAGCAGCAGAAGCAGCAACAGTGGATCGGACCATAGCGCTGCTCGCTCGACCGCGAGTCCGAGCGGGCGGCCCGAGAGCAGGTGATCGCAACCCGCGACGCCGGCGAGCCACCAACGATAGAGCGACGGTGTGACCACCGCGCGGCCGATCGGTGCGTTGTCGTAGCTGACGCGTCGCAACCGCCACTCGCTGGTGGCGATCATCTGCTGCGTCTGCATCAGCCATTGATAGCTCTCGTTGTTGTGCCCGGGCGCGAGCAACCGCCGCTGGCCGTGGGCATAGCCGGTGGGAGAATTTGGATCCAGTGCGGGCAGTTTGCCACTCGCCGCACTCAGTCGCTCGACGTGCTGCACGCGGATCGCGGTGATCACGATGAACCACGTCGACGCGATCAGCAGCGCGGCGATCCAGAAGCGGGAGAGAGAAGCCGGCGGGGGCATGGAGTGGGGCGCTCCGGTCGTTCGCGGCGAGCCGCGGTGGCCGGACACTGTGGGCGTCCGCCGCGGCCGCGCCACCTTTTCCGCTGTAATTTTTCTCCTATGACGGAATTCGCCGTGGACACGGCGGCGCCCGGCCGGTTTGGGCGCGGTTGCGTTTTTGGATAACGCGATTCCCTTCCCCCTCTTTCGCTGACGTGAAGCCCCCTCGCTCGGCGCGCCCCCTTCTCCTGCTGGTCCGACGATGCGGACTATTGACCGTGCTCGCGAGCGTCGGACTGCTCGTGCGTGCGGCCGACACGACGCCAGGGCTCGAGTCGACGCCGCTCGCCGCGCGATCCGTCGCATCGGGCCCGACGTTGTTCACGCCGCTGCCGGGCGAGCAAACCGGCATCGTGACGGAGAATGCCTATCTCGATCCGGAGATGTGGGGCCGACTCAACCAGGAGTTCGCCGTTGGCGCGATCGGCACCGGAGTGGCGGCGGGCGACTACGACAGCGACGGCCGGCCGGATGTTTTTTGCGTGAGCAAGACCGGGCAGAACCGGCTGTTTCGCAATCTGGGCGGCTGGAAGTTTGCGGACGTGACCGCGCGCGCCGGATTGATGCGGGCGGATCCCGGTGCCGCCGAATCGCCCGATATCGTGCAACGCCTGGTGGGAAGCGACGCGCGAACGCCCGCGCCGGGGACGTGGACGCAGGGCGCGGCGTTCGCTGACGTGAACAACGACGGCTGGCTCGACCTCTATGTCTGCCGATTTGCCGCACCCAATCTGCTCTACATCAACCAGCGCGACGGCACGTTTCGCGAGGAGGCGGTGGCGCGCGGGCTCGCGGTGGTGGATGCGAGCGGGCAGGGGAATTTCTGCGATTACGATCGCGACGGCTGGTTGGACGTGTACATCCAGACCAACCTGCTCGACGCCGCGCGTTCGCCGAACGGCCAGCGCGACTACCTGTTTCACAACCGCGGCGACGGCACGTTCGAAGACGCGACGCAGCGCGCCGGGATCGCGGGTGAGAGCCTGGCGCACTCGGCGACGTGGTGGGATTACAATCAGGACGGCTGGCCCGACCTGTATGTGGCGGATGATTTCGGCGCGGCGGACAAGCTTTACCGCAATGACCGGAACGGAACGTTCACGGATGTCATTCACGAAGTCGTGCCGCAGATGCCGTATTCGTCCATGGGCGCGGACCTCGGCGACGTGAACAACGACGGCCGAATCGATCTGTTCGCCGCTGACATGGCGGCGACCTCGCACGAAAAGGACCAGCGCGGGATGGCGAGTGCCCGCGAGCTTAACCGCGACGACGCCGACAGCCCGACGCTCGCGCCGCAGATTCTGCGGAACACGCTGCACCTGAACACGGGCCTCGGCCGATTTCTCGAGGCGGGCGCGCTGGCGGGAGTGGCGGCGACGGACTGGACGTGGGCGGTGCGACTCGAGGACCTGGACAACGATGGCTGGCTGGATCTGCACGTCACCAACGGGATGATTCGCGAATACAACAATACCGACTTGCACGACAGCGTGATCCTGCGGGAGAGCACGAACGATCGCGTGCGCGTGATGAAGGCGAGCCCCATGCTGCGTGAGCGAAACCTGGCGTTCCGCAACGAAGGCGACCTTCACTTCGAAGACGTCAGCAAGGCCTGGGGCCTCGATCAGGAGGGCGTCTGCTTCGGCTCGGCGTTCGGCGATTTCGACGGGGACGGCGATCTGGATGTGGTGTTCGCGAACTGCGAAGACACGGCGACCGTACTGCGCAACGACAGCGCGACTGGGCACCGCGTGATCTTGGCGTTGCACGGGACGGCCTCGAACCGGTTCGGCGTGGGCGCGGTCGTGCGGATTGAGACGGCGGGCGGGGTTCAAGTGAGACAGCTGGTGGTGGGCCGCGGGTATCTCTCCTCCAGCGAACCGGTCCTCCATTTCGGTCTTGGCGAAGAGACCAGGATCGCCCGGCTCACGGTCGAATGGCCGAGCGGCCACACCCAGGCGATCGCCGATCTGGCCGGCGATCGCCGCTACACGATCACGGAGCCCAGCGGCCCGGCCGAAAAGAAACTGCCGGCCGCGCCGCCGGCGGGGCAGTTCGTCGAGGAGAGCGTCACCCGCGGGCTCGCGCTGGTCTCCGAGGAGAGCTTCGTGCCGGACTTGCAGCCGTTGCTGCCGACGCGCTTCGATCGGCGCGGCCCGGCGCTCGCGGTCGCCGACCTCGATGGCGATGGCAAGCAGGACGTGGTGCTCGGAGGCACGGGCCGGCAGCCGGCTCGCGTCCTTGCCAGCGGCGCGTGGTCGCAACGCGAGTTGCCGCCGTCGGTGCTCGATGACGGACCGCTGTTGGTTTTCGATGCGGATGGCGATGGCCGGCCGGATTTGTTGGAAACACGAGCCGGCACGAATCGGCCCGCGGGCTCACCGGATTATCAGCCGATGCTCTACTGGAATCGCGATGGCCGGTTTGTGCCGGCGCCCGGAACGCTGCCGCCGTTGCCGATCAGCGTCGGCGCCGTCGCCACGGCCGATTTCGACCGGGACGGCAAGTTGGACGTCTTCGTTGGCGGCCGGGTCCAGCCCGGACGTTATCCGCTCACGCCGAAAAGCGCACTGCTGCACAACGCGGGCGGCCGGTTCGAGAACGTGACGGCGACGCTCGCGCCGGCGCTGCAGGAGTGCGGAATGGTGAGTGCCGCGTTGTGGAGCGATGTGGATCGCGACGGCTGGCCCGACCTGGTGCTGGCGGTCGAGTGGGGCGGCGTGCGCTGCTGGCACAACGATCAGGGTCGCGGGTTCACCGACGTGTCCGGTACCGCTGGTTTTGCGGTTGCCGGCACCGGCTGGTGGACATCGCTCTGCAGCGGGGATTTCAATGGCGATGGACGGCCGGACTTCGCTGCGGGCAACGTCGGCTTGAACACCGGCTATCGTGCGCCGGCTGTTTTGTTCCACGGACGCTTCGGCCAGAGCGGCCGGCCGCAGCTGATCGAAGCCGTGCAGGAAAACGGCCAGCTTTATCCGCGGCGCACGCTAAAGAGCCTCAGCGCAGCGATTCCTGGGCTCAGCCGCCGCTTTCCAAGAAACGACGGGTATGCGAAGGCAACCCTGACGGAGGTGCTCGGAGCAGACCGGCTGGCGGCGGCGCAGCGATTCGAAGCGACGGAGCTGCGCAGCGGCGTATTCCTGAGCCAGCCGGACGGAACGTATCGCTTCGAGCCGCTGCCGCACATCGCCCAGATCTCCGCGGTTCAAGGCATGGTCGCTGGCGACTTCGACGCGGATGGGAACATCGACCTTTACGCCGTCCAAAATTCCTATGCGCCGATTCCATCGGTCGGCCGCTTCGACGGTGGGCTCAGCCAGCTGCTGCGGAGCGATGGCCGGGGACATTTCGCGCCGGTGGAGCCGATGCAAAGCGGGCTTATCGTGCCAGGGGACGCAAAAGCCTTGGTGGTACTCGATCTCGACGCGGACGGCTGGGCGGACTTCCTGGTCAGCCGCAACAACGCAAGCACGCTGGCGTGGCACAACTCCGGAGTGCAGGGCCGGCGTTCGTTTCAGGTGGAATTGAAAGGCCCGGCCGGCAATCCAACGGCGATTGGCGCGCGCGTCGTGCTGGAGCAGGCCGATGGGCGCCGGGTCGAACAGGAGGTGCAAGCCGGCAGCGGCTATTACAGCCAGTCCGGGTCGGGATGCTTCTTCGGGTATTCAGAAGCGCGTCCGCCCCTGCGGCTGATCATCCACTGGCCGTCGGGCAATAGCAGTGAGCATGTGCTGACTCCGTCGCTCCCGGGGCGAATCGCGATCACCGCTCCCTAGCCCGAATATTTTATTAACTACCCGCCCTCCGGGCCGATTCTGTCGGGGCTAGCCGCGACAAGGTCGCTCCGCCGCAGGCGGACGGAAATTTCGGACTGAGCCTTACTCCTGTTCATAAAATTTCCGGGCTAGAAAAACGGCTGGCGCGTGGCACGGACATCTTCTCCCTGACTTCATCCGTGCGCCTACTCACGGGCGGGACGCCCATGCCGCGCGGCTTGGGTCGCTCGCCGGCCATCGCCTTCGGCGCAATTCCGCGTTGACCCAGCAGGGTGCCCGCCTTTCTTTCGCCGCTTCGACAAACGACAGGCCTGTCGGAAGGTCTGCCGGAGCACCGGAGAGGTGGCAGAGTGGTCGATTGTGCGTGATTGGAAATCACGTGTAGCCGAAAGGCTACCGAGGGTTCGAATCCCTCCCTCTCCGCCAGCCTCCGCCAGCAGATCAGGTCACCCACGCAGTGCTTGGTCACATTTGCCGAAGGACGATCGAAGGGAGGGATGAGAACCCTTGGGTTCGACGAAGTCCCGTGGCAGCGGGACGGAGAAGGGGCAGCGCGGAGCGCTGAGGGCGAAGCCCCGAGCGCAGCGAGCCAATCCCTCCCTCTCCGCCAGCCTCCGCCAGCAGGTCAGGTCACCCACGGGGTGCTCGGTCACATTTGCCGAAGGACGATCGAAGGGAGGGATGAGAACCCTTGGGTTCGACGAAGTCCCGTGGCAGCGCGACGGAGAAGGGGCAGCGGGGAGCGCTGAGGGCGAAGCCCCGAGCGCAGCGAGCCAATCCCTCCCTCTCCGCCAGCGTAGCCAGCATATTAGGTGCCCTGCGTGGGCTGGTCGGTCACACTGGTGGTCGGAGGGTCGAAGAGAGGAAAACCAGAACCGGGACGGAGAAGGGGAGGGATGAGGTGGGTCTGGTTCGGGAAAAGACCGCGGTTTTGAGATTGAAAACGCCCCGTGTGCGGTCAGTTCTAGCGTTAGACCGCAAATGCGCGCGCAATAATTGAACGGCCCCATTGTCCTCCTACCCCAGAATGATCGCGGTTCACCACCCCCGCCTGTCGCCTTACCCCGGCTGGCGGCTCACCCCCGCGGCGGATTAACGTTTTTTTCCAACCCCCACCCCGACGTCCCGTCACACCACGGGCGTTCGTTCGTTTCGTGAACCGGCCCCTTGCGGGGACCGGTTTGTGTTCCTGAAAACAGACACCATGCAAATACGACAAAGCAGAGCAAGGACTCCGTACCCCGTAGCGTTTTCTTTGGCGCTACTGTTCCTGACGAGCCCCTCCTGGGCTCAACAAACCACGACGCCGCCACCCGCGGCCGCCGAGGAGACCGCCGAAGACGTGATCGTACTGTCACCCTTCGAAGTCTCCGCGGAGGACGAATCTGGCTACTCGGCCGCCACCACGCTCGCCGGTAATCGTTTGAATACCGACCTGCGCGACCTCGGCAACGCGGTCAGCGTCATCACCAGCCAGTTCCTCCAGGATATTGGCGCGACGAATGCTGAAACGTTGCTCCAATACACCACCGGCACCGAAGTCGGCACGGTCTACGGCAACTTCGCCGGCTTGGGCGACGGCTCCAGCATCAACGAGACCAGCGGCAGCAACCCTGCCGGCGTCAGCAAGTTCATCAACCCGAGCTCGAACACGCGCGTGCGTGGTCTGACCTCCGCGGACAATACCCGTGACTTCTACCTCACGGACATTCCGTGGGACGGCTACAATGTCGACCGCGTCGACATGCAGCGTGGCGCGAACAGCATTCTGTTCGGCCAAGGCAGCCCGGCCGGTATCATCAATACCGCGTCGAAGCAGGCCTCGTTCAAGAATACCAACCAGGTCACGGCCCGCTACGGCAGTTTCGGCAGCGCCCGCGGCACGATCGATATCAATCGCGTGCTGATCAAGGGTGAGCTGGCGATCCGGCTGAACGCGCTCTACAACGACGAGAAGTTCAAGCAGGAGCCCGCGTTCTCCCGCGACCGGCGCATCTACGGCGCCATGCGCTGGGAGCCCGCCTTCCTGAAGAAGGGTGGCGCGCGCACGATCGTGAAGGCTAACTACGAGGCTGGCGACGTGCGCAGCAATCGTCCGCGCGCGGTGCCGCCGATCGACAACATCTCGGCGTGGTTCTACACCGGCACCTACGCCGGCCGGGACGTTCGCGATCAGGCCACGACCTACAACGCCCTGAACAAGCAGACGTTCATCCCGTCGCAACTGCAGGACGACAACACCGGCCTGCCCAATCACGGCCAGATGCGTCCGTCCTGGAATTTCGGGCCGGTCAGTGGTCAGCCGAATCCGTACTATCAGCCCTGGCTCGGCAATTTCGGCCAGCAGTTCGGTGGACCGATGGCGTTCTTCGACGGCACCACGAATGCCGCCGCCAGCTACTGGGTCTTCGAGCCCACGATGAACCGCGGTATCAGCTCCACGGGCGCCATCGACCGCACGGTCGGCGGCATGCCGTATCAGCGCCCGGCGAGTATCGCCCCGTATGACCAGTTCGCCCGCCAGGCCCGCCTGCCGTTCTGGGAGTTCGGCATCTACAAGCAGAAATCGATGACCGATGCCTCGATCTTCGACTTCTACAACAACCTGCTCGACGGCCCGAACAAGCGCGAGTGGCAGAACTTCCGCCACTACACGCTCAGCCTCGCGCAGACGTTCTTCGATGACCGCATGGGCTTCG
This sequence comes from Opitutus terrae PB90-1, assembly GCF_000019965.1. GTDB lineage: Bacteria > Verrucomicrobiota > Verrucomicrobiia > Opitutales > Opitutaceae > Opitutus > Opitutus terrae. The sequence continues at coordinate 717,481 of NC_010571.1, read as the reverse complement.
ACATCTCCTACAATAAGGAAGACTACAACAACGGCCAGTTGAGCATCATCTCCGACTCCCGCCAGGCCATCTACGTCGACGTGAACAGCGTTTACGCCAATGGCACGGGCGATCCGGGGCTCACCGGCGCGGAGCCGTTCAGTAACGGCACGCCCAACCCGAACGTCGGCCGCGCATTCATCACCGACAACGGTATCGGCGGCAACAACTCGTTCCGCAGCGAGGCGGAGAACGCTCGCCTGACCGGTTTCGCGACGCATGACTTCACCCGCGGTGGCAACCGCTCGTGGGTCGCGCGCGCGCTCGGTCAGCACACCCTCACCGCCCTCGTCGGCAAGGATAAGCGGAAAACCGACGCCCGCGCGTGGCAGCAATACGGCACGGATGACGTCTACCGCGAGTTCCTCGCGCTGCCGAATGCGAACACCAAGTTCAACGACAATGCGTTTGTTCCGAACACGGTGATCTATCTCGGGCCGTCCCTGTCTGGCCGCTCGTCGGCTTCCGGCGCCAACCTGCCGCGCCCGCAGTATATGTACACGCCCGTCAGCGGCACCGTCTTCACGTTCGATCCGACGTGGAAGGGCACAGCCGATCCCGCGGCGCCGTGGGAATACGGCTACTACCCGGCCGCCAACACCCAAGACGGTACTCGCGTGGATGCGCACTTCTCGACGCAGTCCGAAAATCCGGCCAACTACGTTGGCTGGCGGAACGTCCCGATGAAGCTCTACCACTCGGAAGAGGGCTATCGCGATTATCTCACAAACTCCGCGCGTCTGACCAAGTCGGTCGTCACCTCAAAGGTCGCCGTCTGGCAGGCCAAGTTCTGGGACAATGCGCTCGTCGGCACCTATGGCGTCCGCAAGGACACCGCCAAGTCTTGGGGCCGCGCGCAGGACGTGAACAGCCCGACCAGTGACCGCTACGGCCACCTGAATCTGGCCTCCGATGTCTACAAGCTGGCCGATCAGTATGACAACCGGCTCGACATCACGTCACGCAGCTGGAGTGCGGTGGCCCACCTGACGCAGTTCATTGGTGACCGTTCGCCCGTCCGGGTGACCGCGTTCTACAGCAAGTCGGAAAACTTCCAGCCGGCCGCCAACCGCGTCGACGTTTACGGCGTCGCGATCGGCGCTCCGTCCGGCGAGACGACCGACCAGGGCGTGTTGCTCGAGACCCGCGACGGCAAGTATTCGCTGAAGATCAACAAATACGAGACGAAGTCGATCAACCAGAGCAGCACCTCGCTGGGCGGCACCTGGTTCATTGGTGCCTCGCAGTCGTGGTCCGGCAACTGGGTGAACATCTTCGAGTATGACATCCGGGACGGTAACACGATTCAGGGCCGCGATCCGAATCCGGATCCGACCAACTCGCGCTATAACTACGGCACGGCGCCCGGCGAAGATCTCGCTGCGGCCCAGGCTCGTGAAGCGCGCGTGATCGCCGCCTGGCGTACGTGGCAGCGCAGCGTTGACCCGCGCTTCTACTCGGCGTGGCAGATGAACCTGAATGATACCTCCCGCGACATCAACGCGACGACGCCGCAAGGCTTCGCCGTGACGGAGGACAGCATCTCGAAGGGCTACGAGATCGAGTTCAGCGCGGTGCCGACCAAGAACTGGCGCCTGACGTTCAACGCGACGAAGACCGAAGCCACCCGCATGAACATCGGTGGCACGAATCTCTCGGCCTTCATCTCGGCCTACGAGACCGCGCTCCGCACCACCCCGGTGGGCGACCTGCGCATCTGGTGGGGCGGCGCCGGCAACGAAACGGCGCTGTACCAGTGGAATAACAACATCGGTTCCGAGTATGCCCAGCGCAAGCTGCAGGAAGGCACGAACGTGCCGGAACTGCGTGAATGGCGCTTCAACGCCGTCAGCAACTACGACTTCGACGAAGGCTTCCTGAAGGGCTTCAACGTCGGCGTCGGCGTTCGCTACGAATCCGACATCGTCATTGGCTACCGCCCGATCGCCAGCACGGTGGCGGGCCAGGCCAACTTCGATCTGGCCAACCCCTACAAGGGACCGACCGAAACCAACTACGACTTCTGGGTCGGCTACACGCGCAAGATCTCGCGCAACATCGACTGGCAGATCCAGTTGAACGTGAGAAATGCGTTTGTGGGCAACGAATTGATACCGGTGACAACGCAACCGGACGGTTCGCCGGCGGGCTACCGCATAAGGCCGCCGCAGACTTGGACGCTCACGAATACGTTCAACTTCTGAGCGCGTAGGTTCAATTGACACTCGAGCGCCCCCGGCCTTGGCCGGGGGCGCTTTTCTTTGTGCAGGTTGGAGTGGCACGGGCGTCTCGCCCGTGGGTTCATGGGCGAGACGCCCAGGCCACGGCCCCTTCAGTTGTCGGCCGCCTCTGAAGTTGCGGTTGATTCAGCCTCGGTCGCGCAACACGATTCACCGATGCAGCGTCCGGCCCCGACCCCTGGCTTTCGAATTCCGTCCTGGATTCCAGCCCTCGTCGTGGCTGCGCTGGTCCTGCTGTGCTATTGGCCTGTACTGCACGGCGCGCTGCTGTGGGACGATCCCGCGCACGTGACGCGTGCCGACCTGCGCAGTGCGTCGGGTCTCTGGCGAATCTGGGCGGAGCTCGGTGCGACGCAGCAATACTATCCGGTCCTGCACAGCGCGTTCTGGCTGGAGCACCGGCTGTGGGGCGACGCCACGCTCGGCTATCACCTGCTCAACGTCCTGTTGCACGCCACCTCCTGCTGCCTGCTCGCACTGCTGCTGCGCTGCCTGTGGGACGCGAATTGGCGCCCGGCGGGGGGCGCGTCCGGGCCGCGCGCCACGGTGCCGGCCGGCACGGAGTGGATCGTCGCGCTGATTTTCGCGGTGCATCCGGTGTGCACCGAATCGGTGGCTTGGATTTCCGAGCAGAAGAACACGCTCTCGCTGTGCCTCTACCTGCTCGCGGCGATGGCGTACGTGCGATTCATCGAGCAGCGGCAGTGGCGCGCGTATGCACTGGCCTCGGGATTGTTCCTCCTCGCGATCGGCACGAAGACAGTCACCGCCACGCTCCCGGCCGCGCTGCTGGTGGTGCTGTGGTGGAAACAAGGCCGGCTCGCGTGGCGGCGCGACGTCGTGCCGCTGCTGCCGTGGTTCGGCGCCGGGCTGGTCGCCGGCTTGTTCACCGCGTGGGTCGAGCGAAAACTGATCGGCGCGGAAGGCGCGGCCTTCGAATTGTCGCTCGTCGAGCGTGTGCTGCTCGCGGGTCGGGTCGTGTGGTTTTACGTCGGCAAACTCGTGTGGCCGGCCGACCTCGCGTTCTTTTATCCGCGCTGGAACGTGTCGGCCGCGGCGCTCGGCTGGCTCGGCTATCTCGGCGCCGCGCTCGCCGTCACGGTCGGCCTGTGGCTGAATCGCCGCCGGACGCCGGGGCTGCTCGCGGGCTGGCTGTTGTTCGGCGGCTCGCTTTTTCCCGCGCTGGGTTTTTTCAACGTCTACCCGTTCGCGTTCTCCTACGTCGCGGACCATTTCCAGTATCACGCGGGCGTGAGCTTCCTTGCCACCACGATCGCGGCCCTCGCCGTGCTGTCGCGCCGGCTCGCCGCGTGGGGACCGAAGGCCGGCGCCCTCCTCGCCGCCGGCGTGATCCTGCTCTTCAGCCTGCACACGGCGCGCGAGAGCCGGCTGTATGTGAATGACGAGACGTTGTTCAACGCCACCCTCGCGCGCACGCCGGACTGCTGGATCGCGCATCAAATCCTCGGCGTGACCTACGGCAAAATGCCGGGCCGCTCGGCCGACGCCATCCGGCACTACGAAGCGGTGATTCGGCTAAACCCCGAGCATCCCGACGCCTACCACGGGCTCGGCGTGGAGTTCGCCAAGCAGCCGGGCCGCCGCGACGAGGTCATCCAGCTCTACCGGAAATCCATCGAGCTGCGACCGACCTTCATCGAGGCGCACAACAACCTTGGCGTGGAGCTGTCGATGGATCCCGCGACGTTCGCGGAAGCGGTGGCGCATTTCGAAACGGTGCTCGAGCTCAGGCCGGGGCATCCCAACGCGCACGTGAATCTCGCGCAGACGCTCGCGCGGATGCCCGGCCGGCGCGACGATGCGATCCGGCATTACGAAACGGCGCTGCAGCTCCGGCCCGACGATGTGCGCGCGCACAACGGGCTGGCCTATCTGCTGGCTCAGATCCCCGGCCGGCTGCCCGAGGCGATCGCGCATGGCGAAGCGGCGGTCGCCGCGAGCCCGCGCGATCCGCAGGCACACTACCAGCTCGCGAATGCTCTCGCGGTTCGACCTGAAGGCGCCGCCGAAGCCATCCGGCACTACGAGATCGCGCTGGAGTTGGAGCCGCAGCTGGCGCCGGCGCACTACGGATTGGCCAACACGCTCGTGCATTTACCCGGGCGCAGCGCCGAGGCGGTCACGCACTACGAACGCGCGCTCGCCCTGGATCCAGGTTTTCTCGAGGCGCACATCAACCTCGCCAACCTCCTCACCTCGATCGAACCCCGGCGCGAGGAAGCCATCGCTCACTACGAGGCGGCGCTGCGGCTCAACCCAAATCTGCCGTGGGTGCATCACAACCTCGCGCTCGTGCTCGCGCAGGATCCCGCGCAGGCGCGCGCAGCGATGCAGCACTGTGAAGAGGCGCTCCGGCTCAATCCCGACTATCTCGACGCGATGAACAGCCTCGGAATCCTGTACGCGCAACAAGGCGACACCGCACAGGCCCGCGCGGTCTGGCAGCGCGCGTTGCAGAAAGACCCGGCGTTCGCGCCCGCGCGGCAGAATCTGCAGTTGCTCGACCAGCAGACCGCCCGGTGAATCCCAGCACCGTTCGCGCCCGACTCCCATCAGCTGCCGGCCGGGCCAGTTTCACGTATTACGTGAAACTAGCCCGTGACCGAGCAGACCGGCGTGCGCGCTACAGCTGGCTCAGAATTTCGCGGCAGTGTTGCGCCGTCGTGGCGTTGCCCGCGCGCGTGGCGAGTTGTTCGCCTTCTGCCAGCACGCGACGTGCGTCCGGAATTCGGCCCAGCTGCGCATACGTCTGGCCGAGGAACAACGCACCACTCGGATCCTCGGGCCGCACGCGGCGATAGGTCTCGAAAGGAGGCACCGCGTCCGCTGCGCGCCCCAGCGTCACCAGCAGCACGCCGAGCTGCAGATTCAGATCCGGCTGCTCGGGCGCGAGCGCGAGCCCCGCGCGAAAATGCCCTTCGGCCGCGGCCGCGTCATTTTGCTCGCTCGCGGCGGAGCCGGCACGCAGCTCCCATTCCGCGAGGAGCTGGTGCGAGTCGGGCGCTTCCGGAAAAGCTTCATAGAGCGGCCGGAGATACTGCTCCGCCTCGCGCCAAAGCCCGGCGCTCATTTCCATCCGGCCGAGCAGCGCGAGCGCCTTGGGAAACGTGGGCTGCAGTGTCAATGACTGCTTGAGGTGAGCGTGCGCCTCGTCGCCACGGCCGAGCACCAGCAGCGAGATCGCGAGATTGAAATTGATCTCTGCGTTGCCGCGTTGCGTTGCGAGTCCGCGTCGATAAGCGGCGATCGCCTCCTCGTGCCGTCCGAGATCGGCGAGCGCGATGCCGTGCGCATTGTGCAGATCGAACGACACACTCGCTTCGCGCAAGCCGCGCTCCACGATCGCCAGCGCCTGGGCCGAGTCGTGCAACTCGCGGTAAGCCTGGCTGAGATTTACGAACAGCATCGCCGGCGGTTTTCCGGGGCGCGGCATCCGCAGGCTGTGTTCGAGCGCGTCTCGCGCCCGCGCCGGATCGCCCTGTTTTAGATAGAGATCACCCAGCAGCGCGTGCGCTTCGGCATCCTCCGGCGCGAGCTGCACGGCCTTCTCATAGAACGCGCGCGCTTCCTGATGACGCTCCGTTTGAAAATCGATCGTGCCGAGCATGAACAGCCGGTCGGGATCGAAGCACCACGCGTTGAGCTCCGTCAGCCAGGGATCGTCGGCCTCTCGAAAACGTCCGGCCTGCCGCGCGAGCCAGCGCTGCTGTCGCGCACCGTCGCGGTTGCCGTCGGCCGCCAGCATCTCGGCATAAAGATTGTGACTCGTGGGAAACTTTGGATCTTCGCGCACGATCTGCTCGATCAGGTCGCGCGCTTCCGCGGTGCGCTGGTGATGCAGCGCCACGCGGGCGAGTCCCAGCCGCGCATAGGAGTCGCCCGGGAGCAACGCGAGCCGGCGCTGATAGGCGCTGGCGGCTGCATCGATCTCGCCAGACTTGAACCGCACGCCCGCGAGCTGCAGCCAGGCGGGGCTGTAGTCCGGCGCGCGGGCGACGGTTTCCTCGAGCAGCGCGACATAACCTGCCTGATCGCCGGCGGTGCGGCGCAGGTCGGCGAGGTAGTAGCTCCAGCGCGCGACCCGCGGCTGAGCCGAGCGAAGCGCTTCCCAACAGACCTGCGCCTCGCGGTGGAATCCGTTGGCGTGAAACAGCCGGCCGAGTTCGGCCGCATGCTCAATGACGCGATCGCCGGCGAGCGCGGCCGCCCGCGCCTGGGCGAGACGTTCGCCCAGCACGGCGGGCCGTTGGCCGAGCGCAGGCAGCGGCGGGAGCGATTGCTGGATCCGGGCGAGCGCACGGTACTCGAGCCAATGCGCGGTGCCCCAGGCGCCGAGACCGATCAGGACCGCGGCCGCCATCACCGGCCACCAACGCAGCCAGCCGCCACGCGGCGCGGGCGCGGCGGTTTGTTCCAACGCGGCGCTCATCGCTTTCGCCACAGCGTGATGTTACTCATGTTCTCGTAGGGCGGGAACGCATGAAAACCGCCGGTCACGATCACCGGCACGCCGTTGCCGTCGAGGTCGCCGGCGGCGGACGTGATCAGCTGGTTGGGCGTTTTGGCGATCACCACCGGGGTGAAATTCATGCGCCCGTCGTTGAGCCAGACCACGAGCGAGATCGCGTCAGGATCCGCCCAATCGTTGAACCCGCTCACGGTGACGAGATCAAGATGTCGGTCGCCGTTCAGATCGGCGGCAGCCGGTCCGTAGGCGCCGGGCATGTCGCCGACGCGGTGAAACGCGAACCGCCCGCCGCCGAGATTCTCGAGCCATTGCAGCCCGTGCCAGGGCCGCGGGCCGCGCACGGAGTAGTCGAACCCGTCGCCGTTCGTGTAGAGCAGGTCCGGTTTGCCGTCCTGGTTCAGATCAATCGCCTCGAGTCCGCTGCTGCCGTAGTCTTCGTTGGTCGAGCCCCAGACGATCGACTCTTCGAAGCGACCCTCGCCGCGATTCAGGAAGAGGTGAACCTCTTCCCATTCCTGTGAAATCAGCGCGGCGAAATCCATCCGTCCGTCGCCGTCATAGTCCGCCACCGGCGTGTGCACGCAGCCCGACTGGCTGTTGACGACGTGGCTCTCGAACTGCCAGTCGCCTTTGTTCTCCATCCAGCGCGTTTCGCCCTGGTCGTAGCCGAACTGCCCGACGGCGAGATCGAGCCGGCCGTCGGTGTGACCGGCGAGATTGGCGCCGCGGACGTCGCTGACGCGGGCGATGCCTTCGACGAGCACGTGCCGGCGGAAGTTCTGGTTGTCGAGGTTCTCCAGCACGATCACGGAGCCGATCCGGTCATTGTTCGGCATGATCTGCCCCATGCATCCGACGAGCACGTCGAGCCGACCCGAGCCGTTCACGTCAGAAGCCCAGACACTCGCGGGTCCGGGCGTGTTCTCCCCGATGATCTTTTCCGTGAACTGCCCGCGCGGAGACTGACGGATCCAGCGCACGGTGTTCGCCTGGCCCTCGCAGTAGATTACGTCGAGCAGCCCGTCCTGATCGAGATCGACCAGCCGCAGGTTCGTCACCCAAGGTCGGCCGGTGGTACCCACCGGCGCGCCGATTTCGGTCGGCGTGTAGGCGATCGCGGGTGGCGGGCTGATCTTCCGCTCCGGCGGCGGTGTGGCGGCGAGGCGGTTGGTGGCGCGCCATTGCGTCAGCACCACGCCGAAGAACCCGGCGATCGCGAGACCGAAGAGCACGGAGGCGAACAGGGCGGGGCTGGGGAGACGCATGAAGCAATTGTTGGCAAACAGATCGGGCCGTGGCGAACGCAGAGTAAAACACCACGCAGCCTCTTGCCCCGCCGTGATGCTCGGGTCGCTGCCTACAGCGTCGCGCGCTGTTCGGGCGCGAGCAGCTCACGCGCGAGGTCCCGCAAGCGCGGATCGGAGATTTCGAGGCCAAACGCCTTGAGCAATCGGTGCAGCCGATAAAGCGGCACCGTCGTCAGCGAGCGCAGCCGGGCTTCGTCGATTTCGGCGAGGCAGCGCTCCAGCTGCCGCCGCGCCTGGTCGAACTGCTTGGCCTGGGCGAGGACGATCGTGAGGCTGACGCGGCGATCCCACGGCAGGTACTGATCCGCACCGGCGGCGAGCTGCGCGTCGAGCTTGGCCAGCGTGTCGCGAAACGCCTTCGTGTCGCCAAGCATTGCTTCCGCCTGGACGCGCGCCACCGTCGCGCCGAGATCATCCGCGAATTCCTGATGCAGTGCGTAGCTGGCGCTCAGCGCGAGTTCCTTGCGCCCCGTCTCCACAAAGTATTCCACCAGCCGGCTCAACGCGACGACGTTGTCCTGCAGGTCCACGACCTCGAACACGACGACGGATTGCTGCTCGAAGCCGGGAATCTGTGGCATCTCGTAGGCGATCGGCCGCAGCCAGCGCGGCGGCATCCAGCGATGAAGCAGTCCGATGAACGAGGCTTGCGGCTGGCCCGCGCCGAGCCGCGCATACTCGTCGAGGAACGCATCCCACGAGGGAATGACAATGTGGGTAATCCCGCGCCGTTGCACGAGCGCGAGTGTCTCGTCGATCGAGGTCGCGGAGGCGATGCGCACGGACGCGGCAAACCCGTCACGGTTCTCGGGCCAGGGCGTCCCGAGCCCGCGCAGGCCGCCGTGATAGATCAACGAGGCGGTGACTTGTGGCGGCGCCAAGACGATCGCGTCGGAAGCGCGTCGCGCCAGCCACTGCGCGAGATCGCGCTCGATGAGCGCCTCGATCTCGGTGGGCGCGACGTCGTAGCCCTCGGGTCCGGGCGCGGCCGGAACGAGCACCCGGGCGCTCAGCAGGACCGCCATCCCTCCGGCTGCCGCGAGGCTCCAGCGGAGGACGGCACTGACGTGGTGACGAGCCAGCGTCGCGAGTACGGCTACAGCGAGCGCAATCAGGGTAGAGTCGACCACGCCCCACCACTCGAGTTTCACGGTGGCAAAACCCAATGCCACCAACGTCGGGCCGAGCACCAGCGCGAGCGCCCGCCGTTCGCGGACTGCCGGGCGAAGCCGGACCAGCAGCCAGCCCGCCAACACGACGAGTCCCAGCGGCAGCAGCGTGACGAACAGCGCGGCGCTGAGTCCGTCGCGCGACCACCACGTGGCCAGGCTCGCGGCCAGCGGCGCGTTGGGTAGCTTGGTCAACCGCTCCCCCAGGCTGGCCACGGTGAAGAGCCCGGGCTCGTTCCGCAGCAGCATCAAAACGGGGATCGCCAGCACCGCGAGCAGGGACGCGGCCAGCGCGGCGATTGCGCGCACCGACGCTTTGGGCCGAATGCCGCGCAGCCACCGCTCGGCGCACACCAGCAATTCGCCGAGACCCAGCCACGCGATCCCATGGAGCGGATGAACCGCATCCACTCGCAAGCTGCCCATGTGCTCCGGTGCGTACTCGACGAAATAGGCGAGCAGCGTGGTGCCGGCGCCTGCCAGGGCCCACGCGCGCCACGGCAGTTCGGCGCCCGCTCCGTCATCCCCGGGCGCCCGGGCGGTGAGGGCGCCGGCGAGCAAGGCGCCGAGCGCAATACCGACCAGCATCGGCAACGCCGTTGCCACGCTGATCCAGAGAAAACACCCGCCCGCAATGCCGCCGGCGATGAACCAGCGTCGGATCGAGGAAGACTGGCCTAGAATTCCCACCAGCAGCGGCAGCAGGCTCCAGAGAGCGGCGGCTTCGATCCAGCCTTCGTCACCCGGTTGACCCGACACAAACGCCCCAGCGAAAGGGAACGTCACGGCCACGGCTGCGGCCGTCCAGGTGCCCGCGACGGGCCCGAAGCGCCAGACAACGAAAACCGCCGTCCCGAGGAGCAGCAGGATATGCAGCGCGGGATCCGCGAGGAGCGCGGCGCGTTCGACCGAGCGGGCAAGCGGCCGGATCGACAGGGTGTGATCGAACCAGGCGACCAGCGCGAGCCACCAGCGATACGGGGAGGCGGACCGCACCTCGCGGCCCGTGGGTGCGTTGTCGAAATCGACGTGGCGCACTCGCCACTCGTCGCGCGCCAGCATCTGCTGCGTCTGTAGCAGCCATTGATAGCTGTCATTGTTGCGCTCGGGAGCGATAAACACCCGCACGCCGCCGGCATAACCCGTCGGCGACGCGCGGTCCACGGCCACGGACGCGCCACCGGCCAGCTCGCTGACGTAGGTCGCACGGCGCGCGCGCGCCGCGTCGGCCCAGAGCACAAAGGCGACCGCGCCGGCCAGAACAATCGACAGGAGGAGAAGGGGTGACCGCAGGGAAAATCTCATGCGCAGCGAAGCGCTTTGTCAGCGCCCGCCGACTCAATCGGCCGCACAGCGGCGTGGCAAGGGCGGTCCGGAGCTCTGCGCGGCGCGGGCGCGTTCTTCGTGGTCCGGTCCCGGAGCCGCGGCGCAACGGCCGGAACCGGCGGCGCGGCTTGGGCTCCCGCCGAAACGCCGGTCGGCTTCACCGCGGCGCTTCGGCCGGATTCGGCAGAATGTAACCGCTTCGGTTACATCGGGCCGGGACCAGACTCGCCTGACGGTCAGTGGTGATCGTGGCGGGTGAGCCCGGCTTTCACCTTCCGGCCGACCACGATTCCCGAGATCAACAGGACCAGAAAAACGGCGAGGAAGATGAAGAACAAAACCTTGGCAATGCTGGCGGCCGCGCTCGCGATCAATCCGAATCCGAACGCTCCGGCAATGACCGCGATCACCGCGGCGATGATGGCCCATTTCAACATGATGAAGTCCTTGGGTGGAATGTGAGGGTTAGGTGGTGGGTTGGAGCCCGACGGCGCGAAGGGCAGCTTCGATTTTCCCGTCCAGCGAACGGTCGTCGTCGACCGGACGAAAATCACCGCGCAGCGCCTTCAGCGCGTGGATCTCCTGATTGATTTCGCTGCGCGTGCGGATGCCGCGCCGGCGCAGCAGCGGCAGCGGCGGGTCGAACCCGAGTAGCGCATGCACGAGGAAGAAGGCGAGCCCGCCGCAGGTCAGCCAGCCCCAGCGCCGGTCCTGCGTCGCGGCGAGCGCCGCGGTCGAGAGGCCCACGGCGGCGACGTTGAGCTGGAGATAGCGCTCGATGCCCCATTCGCGCTCAAGCTGCTCGATCCGCTCATCGATTTCTGCCGGCGACCGCGAGGCGTAGTGGCCGATATTCGCAGCGGTCGTGTCGTCGATCTGACGGAGTTGTTCCTCGGACGTGAAACGCCGGACGCGATCGGGTTCGGCGAGGCGATTGGCGAAAGGCGACATGATGGCGGTCCTCAGATCGGGGTGGATTGGCCGGGCTGCGCCGGGTCGAGCCGGCGGGAAACGTCGGCGAAATCGCCGCGCACGGCCTTGAGCGCGTAACGCTCTTGATCGAGTTCGTTCTGCGTCCGAACCCCGAGTCGGCGAAACACCGGGATCGGCGGGCACCAGCCCACCAGGGCGTGCTGGGTGAGAAACCCAAGGACGCCAGCGGTGAGCCAGAACCATTTCTTGTTCGTGGTCACGCCCAGCACCGCGCCGGTGAGTGCCAGCAACGAGGCATTGGTCTCCAGCACGCGTTCGATGTCCCACGTGCGCTCGAGTTCCGAGATCCGCGCGTCGACGACCGCGCGCGGCTGTCGGCCAAAGTGGCGGATGTTGTCGCGGGTGGTTTCATCGATCGCGCGAAGCGAGTTGGGCGTGGTATGGCGACGCACCCGATCGATTTCGAAATGAGGTTGAGGAATCATGCGTTCCGGCGCTGCCACAGGGGGGCGTGGCACCGGGCGACACACTCGGCCAAACGCGTCCGCCTGCAATGGGGCGCCGCCATGCGGCTCGCATCGGAAACGAGCCCGCGCGGGTTCAGGCGGCGGAGGTCCGCCATCGGGGTAACGCCGATGGCAGACCGGCTGCGGAGCCGTGTGGCCGTTCAGCGGCGACGGCTTTTGAGGTTCCGTTCCACTACGGCGACATGACGGGTCACCCCGGAAGCGATCGCCTTGGCGATCCGCTGACGATGCGAGGCGCTCGTCACGGCGCGCGCCTCGCGGGGATTCGACAGGAACGCGGCCTCGACGAGCACGGCGGGGCAGTCGACCGAGCGCAGCACGCTGTAGCGAAACCGCTTCAACCCGCGGTCGGGCGTGCGCAGCTCACCGACCAGCGCGCGGTGCACATGATAGCCGAGCAACGCATTCTGCCGGTCGTGCGCGTTGCCGTCGAACCGGGTGGTCATCATCCGCCGGTCGCGCTCTCGCTGCGGCGTGGAGTGCTGGAGCCTCGGTGTCATCACATAGGTTTCGGCGCCGGCGATACCCGGATCTGAGAAGGCGTTGAAATGAATGCTGATGAAGAGGTCGGCGTTGGCGCGGTTGGCGATTTCGGCCCGCTTCTCCAGCGAGACGGTACGGTCGCCGGTGCGCGTCATGATCACCTTGAATCCTGCGGCGGCCAGCAGCCGCTGCAGTCGGCGGGCAACGTCGAGGGTAAAAGTCTCCTCGTTCAACTTGAGCGCGCGGTTCTGGTTCCCCGGATCGGAACCGCCGTGGCCGGCATCGATCACAATGGTCTTCGGCCGCCGCGTGACGGGGACAGTGGAAGGCGACAGGATGGGAGTGAACAATCCGTCCACGTCCCCGCGGCTGAGGTAGAGTTTCCCGTTGCTCACGACCACTGGCTCGCTGAGGAACAGCCGCACGCCGTTGAGCATCGCCTCGACGCTGTGCACCGTCAGCTCGAGCGTGGTCCAGCGACTCGTAAGCCGCACCTGCTCCAGCGGGACTGTCCAGCTCTGTGTGAGTCCGAAGCGCCGGCCGAACTCGTGCGCATCCATGTAGCGCACGCCGAACAGTCGAACCGTGCCGCTGGTTCGGGTCCCGGCGCTCGCATCGACTGGCTGCGGCCAGCTTGCGAGTGCCAGCGTCACCGCGAGCACGCTGGCCCGGAGGCCGGGCGCCAGAAACCAAAGAGCTGAGCCAAAAAAACGCACGCGCGACACGTCAGAGTTCCGCGGTGCCGATGTCGAACCTATCGCGCGTGATTACGCGCCGCGCCGCGCGAATGCGGCATCGGGTTGCAGGAACTCCGCTCGAAATTATTGTTACCGCCACCGTCGTGCACCGTCTCTTCCTCAGCCTGCATCAATCGGCGGCTACTTTACCTCAACCCCTACGAGTCATGCGCACGGTATTTTGGGCAGCGCTGTTGGTGCTGCCGTTGACGACGACCGAAGCGGCGAGTTCCGGCGGTCTTCTTGGCTGGATCCTGGGCCGTCCCGAACTGAAGGTGGTCACGGTGACGGACCTCACCCCGGAAGGGGCCTTGCGTCCCACCGCTTCTCCGACGCGGCCGGTTTACTACATCGCGGCGTCGGCCGGATTCCGGGACTTCGGCGCCATCTTTGCGGGAGAAAAGACCATCGCGCCGCGGCAGGTGACCGCCACGATGATCAAGGTGCTCGCGAAGCAAGGCTATCTTCCCGCCGATTCCGACCACCCACCCTCAGTGATACTGGCCTGGACGTGGGGAACCATGAACGCGGACTATTTCAGTGTCGATGGGACATACCGGACGCAGCTGAACCGGTACCAATTGTTGCGGTTCATGGGAGGGAAAAAGCTTGGAATGCGTACGCAACCGGACCTTTTCCATGTCGAACTTGCGCCCGGGCTGACACGGTCCAGTCCCGCTGAGGAGACGCTATCAGCGGCCGCAAGTGATCACCTGTTTGTTGCAAAGGTGGCGGCCTATGATTTCGAGGCGGCACGACAGAATCGAATTGTGCAGCTCTGGAGCACGCGGATCAGCGCGCCGTCGCGCGGGTTCTGGCTGCCCGAGGCGTTGCCGCCGATGCTGGTGATGGCCAGTCCGTTCTTCGGACGTGAAACGGCCCAGCCGGTGTGGATCGATGCATCGGAAAAATTCCGGCCGGAAGTGATATTGGGCGATCCGCGTTTTGTGGACTACGTCGAACGCGGCGAAAGCGCGGTCATCGATTTGCCGAAACCCCGGGCGAAGTAGTCGCTGCTTCAGGGCGGCTGCGGCTGAAGCGCCTGGCGAGCCCGCGCCTGTTCGATCGTATCATGCGCGTCACGTGAAGGAAGCGCCAGCGCCTGTTCCAAACTCGCGCGGGCCGCGTCGCGTTCGCCAGCCGCGAGCAGCGCGAACCCCAGCGCGGCGTGATGGGCGGGACGGTCCGGCGCGAGCTCGACGGCGCGACGCAGATGCGCGATCGCCTCGGACAACGAAGCCGGCGGCAGTCCGCCCATCATTCGGGCCAGCCACCGCGTGGGCGCATTGAGCGTGGCGACCTCGCAATGCCATTGGCCGAGCACGTGATGAGCGAGCGCGTAGTCGGGATCGAGCTGCAGCGCCCGTGTCGCCCAGGTGTGTGCCATCCGCGCGTAGTCGATCCGCCTGCGCGGACCGGACACTCGTGCGAGCTTGCCCGCCGCGATCGCGACCGAGAGGACGTTCACGGCGCGCTCGGGTGCGAGGGCGGTGGAACGCTGCGCGTAGGCCAGTGCAGAGCGGCAGAGGCGTTCCTTCTCCGCGCGATCGGTCACCTCTTCCGAGCGCTCGGAGTAGTAGCGCGAAATTGCCTGGAGCAGCGCCGCATCCGTCGGATGCCGTGGCTCGGCCTGCAGTGCCAGCGCGAGCGCGGTGGCGAGATGGTGTTGCTCTTCCGCGTGCTGTGCCGCCGCGAGCAGCGGATCCGCCGAGGGCTCCGCGGCGGAAAGGCTGGCGGCGCAAAGCCACAGAAAGCCTCCGATGATCCAGTCACGCCGATGACGCACCGGCGGAATTAAAGGCGGCGCGATGAAAACGCGAGCAGACGGTCTGTCACGGCACCGGATGATCCCCGGGGGCGATCGGCGCGGCAACGGCGGACGTCCGGTGCTTCACCCGATCGACCGCGCGCATGATCGGCAGCGACAGGTAATACACTGCGACGATGTAGGCTGGAGCGATGATCGCCCACGCGACGATGGCGTGAGCGAGGCTGAGACCGAACTCCTCGAAAAACAGTGCCGGGTGCGACCACAGCAGATCGTGCGCATGCGCCAGGCCGAACGACATCGGCGACACCCCAAATATCCGCGCGCCCAGTCGCAGGCAGCCGTAGATGACCGGCACGTGTACCGGCCAGAGCGCTTGGTTGAGCAGCTGAATGATCGGCTGGTTGAGTCGCAGCGCGAGACCGGCAATGAAGCACAGCAGCGTGGTGGTGCCGAGCACGGGGAAAAGCGCCAGCGCGCTACCGACGGCGACGGTCAGCGCGAGCTTTTCCGGGGTGATACCCTGCGTGAGCTGATGCACCAGCGGATCGCGCACACGGCGTTGCCATAACGTACGGCGGGCGGTTTCCCGGTTTGCATCGGCGGAGGGCACGCCGCAGGGATAGCCAGAGTTGGCCGAAGGGCAATGGCCACGGCAGGCTTGCGGCGATGGCGTAGTGCCTGTCAGCACGAGACCTGCGAGGGAGCCGGAAGCCGGCACGCCGCCTGCTGAACGGGCGTGATCACACTCGCGGCTCCGCCGCGACCCGTTCTTTGACTTTCCGTTCGTCCCGCGGTGTCGGGAGCGGACGGTCTCGCTTTCGGAGACGTGGTGCGAGTTTCGCGTCGTCCGACTGGGATTGCCCCAAGACGAGCCTTTGGGCTCGCGGCTCTGCCGCGGGCTCAAAACGCCCGTCCACCGGTGGCTCACGCTGGCGGCTGGCGGGCATCAACCCAGCAGCAACAGAACACCAAACTCTCCGCCTGAGCGCGGAGTTTAAAACCATGAAAGCAGTCAAAAAACTCGTCGTCTTGCTCAGCTTCGGCGCTCTTCTGCCACTCGCGGCTTCCGCGAAATCGGCGGAGGAAGCTTACGTTGAGTCGGCGTCCAAGGCACCCGGTGTGCCCGTGCCCGTCGCGGTGGTCACTCCCCGCAACATCAGCGCGGACTACGCCGGCAGCACCGTCGAACTCGCGTTCACGGTGGACACCGCCGGGACGCCCACGAGCTTGAAGGTCGTCTCGTCTCCGGACGCGATGCTCGCCAAGATCGTGATGGATGCAGTGAAGCGGTGGCGTTTCGAGCCTGCGAAGAAGAACGGATCGGCCGTGGCAACCAACGTGCTCCTGCCGGTGCGGATCTCCGACGCGAGCGCGCGGTTCGCTGCCAACTAAGAAAACAACCAGGGGCGCCCTCGTTCGCGGGGGCGCCCCTGTCAGTTTGCGTGGAGCGCACCGAGACGGCTCACGTCCACGCCAGCCAGGCGACCGTCGCCACCATCAGCACCAGCCCCAGGAAAAACAAGGCGAGTCCGTGCAGGAACGTCAGCAGCGCCACGGAGCCGGCCGCGGACCACCAAGACAGCTCATATACCCGGCGGAAGGAGAGGAGCACATACCCCAGCATCCAGCCGAAGAGAGCCCACTCGAAAATCGACTCCATCCAGTCGGGCCCGAGTGAGAAGATGTTGGCGTAGCCGAACGCCACCATGCCGACGAGGAAGGTCCAGGCGTGGAGATGCAGCGAAAAAACCAGATGCTCGATATAATTTCGCCGACGGCCGAGGAACAGCACCTTCAACCACGCCGCGTAGAGCGGGACGCCGAGGAACACGAGCGTCGGAATCCGGTGTTCGATCGCGTCCCAGATCTGCCCGAGCGTAAGTCGTCCGCCGGCCAGTTTGTCGGCGAGCCTCTTGCCCAGTCCGGACTCCACGCCGCTGAGTTGGACATGGGCATGAACGGGCGCCGCGCCGGCGGACGAGGTGGTGGCGGGCGTGCCGGCGGATTCGGCGACGGGCTCCGCGAGATTGGCCATTGCGCGGACCGCCTCGGCAAGAGCCGCCGGATCGGTGCGCACCTGGCCGACCTTCTGCTCGAGCTGTTCGACCCGTTCGGCCGTAACCGTGCCGCGCGATGCGGGACTTTTCAGCTCGCGAGCGACTTCCGTCTGCAGCGAGTCGAGCACGTCGCGGTTGTAGTGCAGCAGGTGTCCGTGGTTGAGCACCGCGGCACCGACAAAGAAGAGCACGCTGACGAAGAGATACAGCCGGAGCGGATTGACCTGCCGCTGCCGGCGGCCCGCGAGGAATTCGCGGGTGAGTCGGCCTGGATGCGCGAGGAGCCAGGCCACGGTGACGAAGAACTTCCCCTCGAAATGAAACAGGTTCTCCAGCAGATCGTGCGCGAGGTGGTGAAAAGAGCGGTGATAATCGACATCGTGCTGCCCGCAGGCGGAGCAGTACGGACCGTGGAGCGGGGTCCCGCAATTGAGGCAGGCACGTGGGTTTTGGCCGAGCTGGCTGGACACCCTCGCAGCACAACAAGCTTCAGACCAAAAGAAAAGCGCGCCGCAAGAGCTGCGGCGCGCTTGGAAGAGAACCGTGGCGACAGACTAGCCCGGAAATTTCATGAACAGGAGTAAGGCTCGGTCCGAAATTTCCGTCCGCCTGCGGCGGAGCGACCTGGTCGCCGCTAGCCCCGACAGAGTCGGCCCGGAGGGCGGATATTTCATGAATTTCATGAAATACCCGGGCTAGTTCGCCTTCTGCAGCGTGACGTCGCCGTTCATCGTCGAGACCAGGATCTCGGGACCGCCGCCGTTGAGCGTGCCGGTGACGATCTTCCCGCCGGTCATCGGCGGGAGCGGGGGCATCGGCGGAACGGGGATCGCGATGTCGCCGTCGTCGTCGTTACCCATTTCTTCGCGCGCCTCGCGCATCGCTTCGCGGGCGGCGCGGGCGGCCTCCCGGGTCGCTTCGACGCCGACGCGCACCGCGTCGCGGACGGCTGCGCTGATTTCCGCATTCATTTCAGACGTGGGCCCGCTGTTGCGGCCGCCGTCACGCTTCCTGAGCGAGGCCGTGGTGGTGACCAGCTCCTTCTCATCGAAGTCGGTGAGGATGGCGCCGTTTTGCGAACGCAGCCGGACGTTGGCCTTGGCGTCGGCGGGGACGCGCAGCCGCACCTCGCCGTTCATCGAGGTGAAAGACAGCGGCTTGTCGGCCGCCAGGGCCTTCATCGTGACGTGAATTTCGCCGTTCATGGTTTCGACCAGCGCGCCGCCGGAAATGTCGTCGAGTTTCACTTCGCCGTTGAGGCTCTTGATCTCGATGTCGCCGCCGATCTCGTGGACCTTCACGTCGCCACCCATGGCATTCGTGACGACGATCTTGGTGGTGCGCGGCACCTCGATGGTGAAGTCACCGCTGGCGCCGTGCCAGCCGCCGGAACCGTAGTTGAGCGTGACGACATTGTCCTTCTCGACGAGCGTGTAGCTGGACGAACTGCTGAGGACGCGCATGCCGTCCTTCCGGCGCTCCTGGTGCTGCTTGACGGAAGTGCGGATGGAGATCTCGGCGGCATCGGTGCCGCGAATGTCGATGTCCCCGTTGGTGACGCTGAGCTTCAACGTGCCGGGCTGGCTCGGATTGGAGAACTTGATCGTGGAGGTCTCCACCTCGTCGGCTGACGCCGCGGGGAGACCGGCGACGGCGAGGACCGCCGTGGCGAGGAGGAAGGGAAGGAGTCGGGTTGTTTTCATAAGAGGATCCGCGCAAGCGGGAGAGCGGGAGGTTTTTGAGTTTGAGCGCGATCTGCGGGGCAGGGCTCGAGGTCAGATGATCACGCAGGTCGCGTCGGGCTCGTTCGTGAAACCGGCTGTGGGTTGTGGAAATGGGAGTGGAGAGCTGAGGGTCCGGAGCTGAGAGCCAGAAACCTGGCGCCCTCCGCCACAAACGCTGAGGCGTGCGATTGCCCGTGGTTCGGCACTAGACGCCGGGCTCTGGACGCTAGGCTGCATGGCATCGGTCAGAGTTGCGCGAGGCCGCGTTTCGCTGCGTCGCGTACGGCCTTGTCGATCGTTTCGTTGCGGGCGAGCTTCTCGAGCTCGGGCGTGGCATCGCGGTCGCGAGCGGCGACGAGAAAGTCGATCATCGCCACCTGCACCAGCGGGTTCTGCTCACGTGGGAGCGAGGCGAGCACGCCGCTGCGGACAACCTGCTGGTTGGCGTGTGGGTAGAGCGCGTCGAGCGCGGAGAGCCGGACGTTGACGCTCGGATCGAGCGCCAGCGCACCGATCAAGTTGGAGATGATCTTCGGGTCGGGATTCTTCTGGTCGAGGGTCGCGAGGACGGTCTGCAGCCGTTCGCTCGTCGAGCGCTGTTGCAGGAGCGAGATGCCGACGAGCTGGTCGATCGATTCGAGCTTCGTCTTCATTTCGGCCAGCTGCTGTTTGGTGCCGTCATCGGTGCCGCCCACGCGCGTGCCGAAATGAAAACCAGCGAGTGCGATGGCGGCGACGGCGACCGGCGAGAGGATCCAGCGCCAGAGCGTCATCCGCTGCGCGTGCTGCCGGCGGACCACGGCGGCGCGGATGCTGGCGGCGGAGTTTTTTTCTTCTTCGAGCATCGCGTAGAAGTGGGTGCGAAGCCGCGGACCGGGCTTGGCGGCGGGGAGCTGGTCGAGGGCGGCGAGCGTCTGCGCGAGCGAGGAGTATTCGCGCTGGCAATCGGGGCACGAGGCGAGGTGCTCGCGAACCTCGGCCGTGGTGGCTTCGTCGAGCCGGTGGTCGAGCAGTTCGTTAAAGCGTTCCTGAGCGCGGTCGCAGTTCATGGCGCGGAAAATTGAGGGTGAGAGGGACGGGTGGTGGATCAGGCGCGATGCTCGCGCTGCAGGGAAAGGAACACGTCGCGCAGGTCCTTCAGCGCGCGATGCGCGCGGACCTTGGCGGCGCCGACGGAGCATTCGAGGATCGTGGCAACTTCGGCGAACGAGAGCTCCTGGAAGCGGCTGAGCAGGAGCACCTCGCGGGCATTGTGATCGAGCCGGCTCAGCGCGAGGTGCAGCAGCGCGTGCTCGTCATGCATCGCGGCCCGGTCGCTGGCAAGCGGCGCGGCGTCGGCGTGTTCGTTGAGGTCGGTCGGATCGGTGGCGGCGGGCGCCGCGGCGGTTTTGCGGAAATGGTCGGCGGCACAGCGGCGGGCCAGGTGATACATCCAGGCGGTGAAGCTGCCGTCGTCACGATACGTGTGACGGTATTTCAGCATTCGCTGGAAGACCGTTTGCGAAATGTCTTCGGCGGCGGTGCGGTCGCTGGTGAGCTTCACGAGGAAGCCGTAGAGCGGGCCATGATGCCGTTCGAACAATTCGCCGAGGGCGTCGAGTTCGCCATCGCGGACAGCCAGCATCAGGTCGTGGTCGGAAAGGGGGGCGGCAGCAGTTTCCACGGGGGTGTCAGACGCAGGCGAATTAACCACGCGGGGGCGCGTTTGAACATGGATTTCTGTGAGGTCGGCAATCACGGAGGATAGGCGGCACGTCGGACTGCCGGGGAGAACCGCGCCGGAGCCGGAAGGTTACAGGGAAACGAACCTCGAGCAGCGGAGATCGAGCGCGGCGCGACGCCTGGACGATCGATCGATCAAAAGACGCCACCGGCCGAAACGGCGGGACGGTTCACCGACGTTTACGAGATCCCGCGGTCCGAGCCGCCGTGGCGATGGCGTCGGAAGCGCGGCAGACCCCAAGACCGTGTCATCTGATTGGGTCTTACAGCCTCGAGTTCTGTGTTCAGCGTTGGACGTCCGGCGCCCGCTGTTCATAGTGGAACGCCATGAACCGCCGCGACTTTCTCGTTCGTTCTTCGTTGCTGGTTTCCGCGGGGCTGTTGTTCCCGCGTTCTCTGGTGCGCGCCCAAGCGCCGGTCGGATCCGCCAAAGCCGCGCCTGTGCCAGCCGCCACCGAGTTTCGCCCGCTGCGGCGCGGCGTGGGACTGTTCACCGGGCGGGGTGGCACGATCGGTTGGCTGTCCAACCAGGACGCGCTGGCGGTCGTGGACACACAGTTTCCTGACACCGCCGCGATCTGCCTGGCGGGACTGCCGGAGCGTGGCAGCCGATTGATCGATGTCGTGATCAACACGCACCACCACGGCGACCACACGGGCGGCAATGGCGTGTTCAAGGCGGCGGCGAAGACGATCGTCGCGCACCAGAATGTCCCGAAGCTGCAGATGGCCCGCGCGGAAAAGGACGGCACCGTCGACAAGCAGGTGTTTGCCGACACGACGTTTGTCGAGGCGTGGCGGCACGATCTCGGCGACGAGACGGTGACCGCACAGTATTTCGGGCCGGCGCACACGAGCGGCGACATCGTCGTGCACTTCGAGCGCGCCAATGTCGTGCACTTAGGCGACCTGATGTTCAACCGGCTCTATCCCGTCATTGACCGGCCGGGCGGCGCGAGCATTCGCGGTTGGATCCAGAGGTTGGAGGAGGTGGTGAAGACCTATCCGGCGGATGCGATTTACATCTTCGGCCACGGCAACGCGAAATTCGGCGTGACTGGTGGGCCGGCGGATCTGAACGGTTTCCGCGATTATCTGAGCGCGCTGCTCACGCACGTGGAGAAGCAGATCGCCGCGGGCCGGAGCAAGGACGAGATCGTCGCGCTCGAGAACTTCCCGGGCTTCCCGGACTACCATCAACCGCGGCCGAACCGACTTACGGCGAACCTCGGCGTCGCTTACGACGAGCTGACGGAGAAGCGCAGCTGACGCGCGCCAGCCAGGGTGATGCTACGATCGTAACATCAATCTGGCTGGGCCGGAGCGAGGTCGGAGGCGGGCGCGCTCAAACGCTCGCCAAACCCCGGCTTTTCCGCCAACGATCGGCGGCCATGAGCTTCAGCGCCGTCATCAAGTCGATCGGGTTTCTCTTGATCCTTTTCGTCATGCTCTACGTCGGCATGAACAATCCGCATCCGATCGATTTCCAGTTTCCGATCGCCGGCACGACGGCGAAGGATCCGATCCACGCGCCGGCCGCGATCATCTTCTTCGGCGTGTTCGCCGTCGGCGTGCTGGCGGGCACGCTGCTGCACACCGGCAAAGGCGGCGGCAAACGGAGCAGCAGCAAGGAAAAGTAGGCGGTCGCGGCCCACGCGGTCCGGTGGCACGGGCGTCTCGCCCGTGTGACGCGAGGTCGCGGACCTCGGTGGAGCTTTTCTCTACCGAATCGGACCACCGGGCTCATCGAGCTCGGCATCCTGCCGGCAACCGCGACCCCAACAGGAGAAGCGCTCAAGCACCGATCCCACGGGCGGGACGCCCGTGCCACGAGAGCTACTCTGATTTCGCGAGCAGCCGGATCAACCAGGTGACGCGATCGGCCGCCGCAGCGGGATTCCGGAGATCGTGCCCGGCGTCGTAGTGCGCGGCTTGTTTGCGTGGCTGCGCGGCGCCGTAGAACTCGGCCGAAGCGGCCGCGGAGACATACTCGTCGTGCGCCGCGAACTGGAAGAAGACCGGCGCCGGCGCGAGCCGGCCGACGAAGTTCACCGGATCGAGCGACGCGAGTTGCTTTCGGTAATCGTCGAGCGATTTGGGTTTTTGCGCGAACAGGAACCAGTCGATGAAGTGTGGCGTACCGGCCATGAGCACATAGGTCGTCGGACGCCGATCCACCGCGCCCATCACGGCACCATACATCGCGCCAAAGTCGTGCCCGACGTAAGCGATTCGTTTCGGATCAATCCCCGGTTGCGCGAGCAACAGGTCGAGCGCGCGGCGCAGTTCGATCACCTGCTGGATCGAGTGCGCGTAATCCTCCTCCGGAATCCGCTTCTTATACCAGTCCTCCTCGGCCCACATCGCCTCGACGAGCACCGAGACGATGCCTTGTCCGGTGAGCGCGGTCGCCTCGACGAGGAACTCGGTGCGATTTGTCGTCGCTGGCTCGCCGAGCCAGTGCACGTAAAGGATGCCCGCGAGCGAACCTCCGCCTTTTTCGGGAGCAACGATCGTGGCCGCGACCAGATCCTTGCCCGCGGCGAAAGTGACATCGCGAATCAGTGCACCAGCGCGCGTCTCCCGCATCACCTCGCGCACGTCGAGCGGGGCGGAGCGGTCGTAGTCGAACAGCGAATCCGGCGCGGCTGTCGCGGCCGCAGACTTTTCGGCGGTAGCGGCTGACGCGAGCGAAAGGCCCACAGCCGAGGCGAAAACGAAGGTGGCGAGTCGGGGGAGGGTTCGCATGAGGGGGAGTGAAATGAGGATTGCAGGCGTGTCCACTGCGCGAATGCGTCGGCTCGCGCGTGGACGTGCGAAGATCAATTATCCGAGCCGCTCGAGCACTTCGCGCGCGAGCGCGCGAAACGCCTCCGCCCCCGGCGCGCCGCTGTCGTAGAGCGCGACCGGCTTCGCCTCCATCGGCGCTTCGCTAATGGTGATGTTTTCCGGGATCACCGTTTTGAAAAAATGCAGTTTTCGGAAGCCCTTCTCGTCGGGCAGCCGCGCCATCGTCTCCTGGTGAAAATTCACGTGGCCGCGCACGCGCGAGAAGATCACGCCGAGGCAGCGGATCTTAAATTCGAGTTCCTCCTTCAGGTAGTCGAGCCGATCGAGCAACAGCGTCAGCCCGATGGACGAGAGGAAGTCCGGCTGCATCGGCACGAGGAACCAATCGCTGGCGAAGAGCGCGTTCTGCGTCGCGGTCTGCAGGTTCGGCGGACAATCGCAGAGGATGATGTCGTAGTCGTCCACGACCTTGGCGAGCTTGCGGGTGAAAATCCGTTCGCGGCCTGGACGCGCGGCGAGGTCGAGATCGAGGAACGTGAGTTTCAGATGACTCGGCACCAGATCGAGTCCGGGGATCTCCGGCACGACCGAGGGCACGATGCACTGGCGCAGCTTCGAGTGGTCGTCGTCGCGTTTGCGCTGGGCGTCCAGCTCGAAGACGTCGGCCATGGTGCCGTTTTCCGCGGCCCATTTTTCCCAGGCCTTTTCCGGCATGAGACTGAGTGAGGCGTTGGTTTGCGGATCGAGATCGACGAGCAGCACGCGCAGGGCGTGATCACGGGCCAGATGCGCGGCGAGGTTGACAGCGACGGTGGTTTTGCCGACGCCGCCCTTCATATTCACGAGCGAAATGACGGTGGCTCTGGGCATGGGTGGGGTGGGCTGAGCCGCTAGTGTGTCGCGATTCGGCGTCGGAGCAAATGCGTTTGCGCGCGCGGACGCGGTTCGGCAGATCGTGGCACGGGCATCTTGCCCAAGGCGGGCTTGAGCGCGGTACACGCGTTGTCGTTCACGGCGGGACGCCCGTGCCACATGCTGACGCCTCAGCGATGCAGGCTGATCACGTAGCGTGCGAGACCAACGACGTCACCGTCCGGCAGATATTCGTGTCCGGCCATCGGCAAGCCGGGCACGCCAAATTTGATGATCCGGCTCACCACGGTCTCGAGCGGTGCGTCGTGCGCTGGGTGTCGCCATGGGTCGGTCGTCCAGTTGGGCGGCCGGACGCTCAGCTGGTGCGCCAATGGGCCGTCGCCCTGGCCCTGCGGCCCGTGGCACTGCACGCAGAGACGGGCGAAAAGTTTCCCCGCTTCGTCGGGCGGGAGCACCTGGCGCGTGTCGGGCTGCCACGCGGCGATCTGCTGCCGGCGCTCGGCAACCGCATCGCCACCGAGCGACTCCAGGTAGGCGACCAGCGCGTCGCCGCGGTCATCGCCGGCCGTGAAAAGGTGCGCGTAGCTTGGCATCCGCGAGCCGGGTGAGACCGCCTGCGGATGCATCAGGTGCAGCCGGTTCCACTCCGGCGTGCGGCGGCTACCCACCTGCGAGAGATCGGGGCCCTGCCGGCGGGTGCCGAAGAGCGGCGGCTGATCGGCTTTCGCCTCCGCGAGCGGTCGCGCGGGACCCCAGAGCGCCACGTCTGCGGCGAGCCGCGGCCGGATATATTGCGAGTGGCAGTGGATGCAGCCTTCCGCGATGTAAACCTCGCGACCGAGCGTGACGAGTGGCTCGGGCTGGTCTGCGCGCACTGCGGGCAGCGCGGTCAGCACCAGCGCGGCGATCGCGCCGAGCCGAAGCGTATAGCGACGCCATGTCAGCGCCGTGGCCACCACCGCGACGGCAGCGACGACGAAGGCGACCGGAATTCGGTGCAGATCCTGCGCCATGCCGATGCCGAAGGCCGAGCCGAGCCAGCCGGCGACGGCAAACACCAGCGCGGCGAGAAACGGCCGACCGCTGCGAGCGGGATATTCGACCAGCACGGTCGAGTAGAGCGAAACGCCGGCGGTGTAGCACCACACGGCGACCGCGTCGCCGGGCAGCACGCCGCTCAGGATCAATCCGGCGAGTCCCAGCGAGATCATCGCGACCGTGGAGACCGTGCCGCGTCGCTGGCAATCAAGCAGCGCGCCTGCGCCGACCGCGGCGAGCAGATGAACCCCGGCGTTGGCCCACAGCGTCGCGTCGCCTTGCCACGTGATCGCGCGCAACTGCGTCGAATGCTGGACCACGTAGAAGGCTGCTGAGTCGAGCCACACGAGCGCGAGCAGCACGAGGACCCAGCGCAGTGCGGGCAGCCCGGAATATTCGGCATCGCTCACCGCCGGCTGCGTCGCGGCGGACAGCCAGCGCGGCAGAAAGGATGCGAGCGCGGCTGCGCTCGCGGCGAGGAGCGTCTGCGTGCTTGGCGCCGCGCGAAAGATCACCGGCACATTGCACAGCGCGTAGGCGAGTCCGGTCCCGAGGCCCACGCACCAGCCGAGCCGCGTCGGGCCCGCGGCGGACTGGAGCGACGATGCGAGCGCGACCGTCAGCCAACCGAGGGACACTCCGGTCAACGCTGCGGCCAAAAAGAGGAGAAAGGCGCCATGCGCGAACCACGCGACGACCGCACCGACGGCGCAGGCACGAAGCGTCCACGCGAGCTGCTGCGGTGCGCGTTCGGATCGAAATCGCGCTGCACCGAAAAGCGCACCGAAAATCCCGCCGCTGCCGAGCACCAGCATCAGCGGCCGCAGCCGGTCGGGAGCGGCCATCGCCGCGGTGGCGAGCTCGAGGAACGCGAATTCAGCAAAGATGAGAAAATAGAAATAGGTCGCCGCGATCGTGCCGCACGCCGCGAGCCACGAGCGCCATCCCGGTTGGCCCGGATTTGGTGCAGTCGGATTCATGTGTCCTGAGCGGGCGCGGCCGCCGTAGCAGACGCCTCCCTCGCGCGCGCGAGCTGCATCAACCACAACACGGACGCCGTGGTCATCGCCAGGCCCGCGGCGAGCCGCGTACCCAGCAACCCCTGCGTCCACGGCTCACTGCGGAACAGTTCCGCGAGATGACCGATCTCGCCATAGCCGAGCACCCACATCGCGAGCACGTAAATCGCACAGCCCGCTTGCCACAGCCAGAACGTGCTGCGCGGCGCCCGCCGGCCGGTGAGCACGACGAGGAGGATGCCGTTGAGATTGGTGAGGAATCCCGCCATCGCCAGATGCGCGTGTCCCACCAGCGCGTGCGTGAACTTCAGTGCTTCGGAAACGTGCGGGAGAAACGAGATCCAACCCGTGGCCACGAGCACGGCCCACCACGCCACCGCCGCGAGCAGCCACGGCCGCGCCGCACTCGGCCAGTGGTGCCGCCACCAGAACATCGGCAGCAGCGGAATCCAGGCGAGCAGCGTGGCGAGCGCGATGATCTGCGCCGGCACGTGATGCGAAATGTTGCCATGATCGATCACGGCGAACACGAGCCACGAAGCGAGCAGGGCACCGATGATCCGTCGAACCGGCCGTGTTCGCGGTAGGCCGAGAAACGCGGGCAGCGCGAAGCAGATCGTCACAATGCCGAGGGTGGAGCCGAGCACGGCCGCACCGGTGGCGCCGCCGCTGTCCGGATTGATCGGGTGGTAGACGTTGCGGCCGGCGGACCAGAAGATCACGCCGGGCACGACGGCCAGCGCGAGGAGCACGACGACGCGCAGCAGACGAGCGCTGCGCGGGAGCTCCGGCCAGCGCCGCCGCGTGTGCGCGGCGAGCAGTCCCCAAAGGAAGATCATGGCCAGCGGGAGCAGTGGCCGTGCCCAGCCATGCCAGTCGAGAAACAGTTTGCCGCTGCTGACACCGGCGAGCCACGAGAGTCCGCCGAGCGCGAGCGCAGCCGACCACGCCGCGAGTGCGAGCTGCGCATGCCGTCGAGCGCGCGGATGCTGCGGATCGAAAAACAGCGCGAGCAAGGCGCCGACGGTCGGCAGCGCGCACCAGCCGTAGAGCTGCCAGTTCATGTGCAGCGGCGTCCAGCGGCCGAAGGTGAGTGGCGCGAGCACGTTGCCGACCTCGGGCCACAGCAGGCTGACGGCGAGCCATAGCCCGACGAGGTTTGCGGCGACCAGCCAGCCGAGGCTGTAGAGCGCGACGGTGCGGCCAAACGGCCGCGCGGCGACGGGTGCGATCGGGCTCATGCGGCGATCTCGTCCAACCGTCCATCGCGCACGCGCAGAATCCGCTGGCACGCTTCGGCGAACCGGCGCTCGTGCGTGGCGAGGACAACGGCGATGCGGTCACGCTCTGCGAGCTGCTTGAGTAGCGCGAACACGGTGGCGCCGGTGCTCTCGTCGAGCGAGCCGGTCGGTTCGTCGGCCAGTAGCAGTGCGGGCCGGTTGATCAAGGCACGGCAGATCGCCGTGCGCTGCCGTTCGCCGCCGGAAAGGTCTTGGATCCGATGGGTAAGCCGGTGTGCGATACCGACGAGTTCGGTGAGCTCGCGAATCCGCGCCGTGGTCGCGTGGCGCGGAGCGCCGGTCGCCAGCGCGGGGACCCGCAGATTCTCCTCCACGGTCAGATCCGGGATCAGATTGTGGAGCTGAAACACGAAACCGAGGTGGTGACGGCGAAGCGTAACGCGGTTTGCCTCGTGACGCGGATCGAGACCGCACACACGCAGCTCGCCGCGGTCCGGGGCGTCCAGTCCACCGAGCAGATGAAGCAGCGTGCTTTTCCCCGAGCCGGAGGCGCCCCACAACGCGACGAGATCGCCCGCGCGGACCACGAGATTGATCTCCCGCAGTACGGGGATCCGGCCGCGATCGTAGCTCTTCCACACGCCGGTGGCCTCGGCGAGCACAGGGTTCGACTCATTCATAGCGCAACGCCTCCGCGGGTTCGATGCGCGACGCGAACCGCGCCGGATAAACGGCGCCCGCCGCCGCCGTGACGAAAGCCGTGGCCACGATGCCGAGCAGCACGACCGGCTGGACGACCGCCTGCACGTAGCCTTGGAACTGCGGCACCTGCTCCAGCGCGAAGAGCAGCGTGTAGCCGAGTGCCAGCCCGATCACGACGCCGGCCGCGGCGATGGCGGCCGCTTCGCCAAAGATCAACCATGCGACCTGCCGCCGCGAGAATCCACACACGCGCAGCACGGCGATTTCGCGAATCCGCGTGAACACCGAAAGCAGCATGGTGTTCGCGACGCCGAGTCCGCCGAGGCAGAAGGCGCAGATGCCGACCGCCCAGGCGGTGAAATTGAGAATCTTGAAGCTGTTGTAGCTCGAGTTGAACTCGCGGTTTTCGAGTGCGATCACACCGGGCTCGGCGGCTTCGAGCGCGCGCTTGAACACGGCGCCGGTGCTCTGGTCGCGCAGCTTCACCGTGACCACCGAGGCGGCGTCACCGCGGTGAAAGAACTCCTGTGCAGCTTTGAGCGGAAGGAAGACGCCACCGTCCTCGAAGCCATTTTCGGTTTTGAAGATTCCCGCCACGCGAAACGAACCGCGACCAATCGCGAGCGTCTGGCCGGCGCTCGCGCCGAGGAATTCGGCGGCGCGTGAGCCGAGATAGATCTCGCCGTCGTGCAGGCCGAAGTCTGCGGCGCGGCCGGCGCGCCACTCGGCTTTCGCGAGCCGCGGATCGGTCGCCTCGATGCCGAAGCAGGTGATGACGGGATGGTCGGGTGCGGACACGATGCCGAACAGCACGGGATGCGCGGACTCGACTTCGGGCCGCGCCCGAATCGCGGCGATCTGATCGCGAGTGACGGAGCTGAAGAACAGGTCCGAGACGTTGCGCTCGAAAACGAGGTAATGGCTGTCGCTCGAGAGGATGCGTTGAAACATCCCGATCGCGCCGGTAACGATGGCGAGGATCGTGAGCATGGCGGCGACGCCGAACGCGATGCCGGCCGTGCCGATCAGCGCGCGCCAGCGATGCCGGCGCAGATTCGTGCCCGCGAGCGAGAGCACCTGCAGGCGTCCGCCCGCCTGATGCCGTGGCGCGTCGCTCATGCGGCGACCGTCTCCGCTTCGACGGGTCGCGCGAGCAATGCAGACGCCGTGTCGTGAAACTGCCGGAGGTAGTCCCAACGGCTGCTGCAGGCATTCAGTTGGTGCAGCGTCCGGCGGATTTGCGTATCGAGTCGTGCGAGTCGGTGTCGTGCCGCGGGCACGCCGAGCGCCAGCGCGAGATTCGGGCGCGCCATCAATTGGTCGCGTTGCGTGGTCTTGCCGGCGGCGACGCTGGTGAGCAGCACGTCGCGCAGATCATCCGCCGCCTGGAACTGCAGGCCCCAGTAAACGCAGAGCGCGCGCAGCCAGCGTCGTTCTACCCCGGAAGCGGGCGCGGCGAGCGCCGGCAGGAGCACCGTCAGCTCGAAGAGCGCACCGGTTTTCGCGGCGGCGATCTTTGCCACGGTGCGGCTGGAGCGGTCGGTGCGCGCGAAGGCGAGATCCCACGCCTGGCCGCCGACGAGGCCGGCGTGGCCGAGCGCACGGTGAAGGCACGTCACCGCCGCACGCCGCACGGTGCGCGGCGCACGGAGAAACGCCTCGCCGGCGAGCGCGTAGGCCCGGTTTATCAACGCGAGCGCCGCGAGGATCGCGGTCGCGTCGCCGTGACGCCGATGCACACAGGGCTGGCCGCGGCGGGTCTCCGCGTTGTCCATGCACGGCAGATCGTCGAGCACCAGCGAGGCGACGTGAAAGAACTCGATCGCGCAGGCGAGTTGTTCGGCGGCGGCGGCGGACCAACCGTGCTGTTCCGCGCCGATCAGCACCAGCTGCGCCCGGACCAGCTTGCCAGGATGGGAGGCGAGCTGGCGCAGCGCGGCCCGCAGCGAGGGTTCGGCGTGGGCGTGGGTCGGCAGATGCCGATCGAGCGCGTCGAGCAGCCTGGCTCGCAGCGCGGGAAGCGCGACAAGTCTCATGACTGCGGCTGGCCTTGCAGATGAAACTGGACGCGCACCACCGGATCGACCTTGAGCACGGCGAACATCCGGATGATCGGCAGCCCGAAGTTGCGCGTGTCGAGCGGTGCGTCGCCGTCGATGACATAGACCGAACCCTGTCGCGCGATCGTGAGCGGAAATCGGACTTCGCGCGTCACGCCGTGCAGCGTGAGCTGGCCCGTGGCGCTGAACGCGTCGGTGCCGGCGGGCTCGAGCGAACTGAGGACGAACGTGCCATCGGGAAACGTGTCGGACTGCTGCCATTTGTGCATGGCGTCGTTGCGCTTCGCCTTGCCGGTTTCGAGGTCGCGAAAATGAAACGCGAGCCGGGCGGTGGTGACCTTGCCGGCATCGTCGACGGTGACGATCGGATCGAAGTGCGTGAGCTGGCCGGTGAAGGAGTCCACGGTCGCGTGGACGGCGACGTTGACGTGGGATTGAGCGGAATCGAAGACGAGAGGCTTGTCCGCGGCCTGGGCCGGAAGAACGAGGCCCAACCCGAGTAGGAAACAGGAGAGTAAGCGCGCCAGCATAGTCTTCACGGTCGCATGCGGAGATGAACGGGCGGTGAACCTTGAATGAATTGGCTTTCATTTTCCGCCGAACCGCGGCGCTCTCCACCGGAAAAGTGTAACAGGTCCTACAGATTTCCGGCGGCCGAGGGGCGGTGGCGCGGGGGAATGGACGGACGAGCGGGGGGGGAGCCCATGGCGGGCCACGCAGGGCGCCTGGCGTGCCTTGCGCGATGACATGAGAATGCCACGCGGCACCGTTCAGCAAAAGAGCAGTCGCACGGGGTGGCGGCAGACCTCCTCGAACCGCTCGTAGCCCGGGTTTGTCACAGACGACGGGCCTCGGCCGGAGAGAGCGGGGCGCGACCGGCGAGACTCCGGCGAGCCCACGCGAGATGTTTGCTCCGGCGCGAAACCGGCGGAATATTGCACCGCTGCCGCGGGGCTCAGCTGCGTACGGGCGCGAAGACCTGGATCAGGTCCGTCGGGGGTTGGTACCGGTTGGTGCGGCCGCCGATCACGAAGATTTGGTCGTTCGCGACGACGGCGGCGGTGTGGCGTGAGGCCTTATATTGCAGCGTGAAGGTCTCCGAGGTTTTCCGGTTCAGATCGTAGGCGATCAGCTCGCCGGGATTGTCATAATCGCCGAACAGGAAGAGCTGGTGACCGAAGAATACGAGCGAGTGGGCGCTGGTAGGGCGCGTCAGCGGGGCGATCTCCGTCCAGTGGCCAGTGCGCGGATTCAACACGTCGACCGCGTCCAGAGCGAAGGGGCGCCGATAACCACCGGAGACGAGGATGAAACCGCCGCTGACCACGGCGGCCGCGGCATCGGAGCGGACATGCGGCGTGGGCGCGCCTTCAGTCCATGTGGCGCTCGCCGTGTCGAGAATGAAGACGCGATTGCTCACGATTGGGCCGGCGGCAGACAATGTGCGCCCGCCGATGACGAAAATATGGCGTCCCACCGCGGCGCAGGCAAAATTCGTACGCGGCTTGGGCAACGCTGGTCCAGCCGCAGTCGCGCCCGTGGCGAGATCGATGATTTCCACCGAGGAGAGCGGATTGCGTCCTGGGCGGGCCGGTTGTGGCGCAGAGGCATACAACAACGGCGACGAGGGAAATGGTCGGTAGGGTGTGGTGGGGCCGAACTGGACCCATTCACGTGCGGCCCAGCGGGCGCCGATCTCGTCCGTATCGGCGTCGATCGATACTGGTCCGTGAAGTGATGGGCTGGGCCAACTCGGAGATATGCCGTTGAGCGAATCGCCGCCGAGCACGTAAATCTTATCGCCGACGAGCACGGCCTGATGCCAGAGCCGCGGCGTCTGCAGCGTTGTGAACGGCTCGGACCGGCCCGTGCGCACGTCGAAGCGCTCGACGGAGGCGAGCGGCGCGTCGTTCCGGCCGCTGCCCCCGATGATATAGATGAAATTGCCGTGAGCGACGGCCGCCGGTGCGAACCGCGGTTCCAGCATCCGGAGTTCGGCCACCTTCTGCAGCGGCACGTTCGCGGGAACACTCAGCTGAGGCAGCTGCAGCGCCGGGGAGGCTAGTTTTTTCTCGGTCGTGAGCGCGCGCGCGGCAAACGGCGCGAGCATGAGCAAGCCAAGCGAGACGGGAAGGATCGATCTCATGGGGTGACCCGCTGGGGGTGCGCAGTGAGACGGCCAACCTGAATGGGCTGTTACGCCCGAGCAAAATTTTTGCGCGTCAGCGTGCGTCCGCCGGGAGAACGATCTCAGGACCTCCGCACACGGCGGCGTGGATGTGGCCGAGGCTGACGACGTCTCCGGCACCGGGCGCGATCAGGGTGCGGCCGGTCGCGGCCAGCCGATCGGCGAGTGCGGCCAGTTGATCACCGGTGGCCGGAGGAAGCATGCCGAGCGCCAGCCGGGCTTCGGTTGCGATCGCGGGCGATAGCCGGACCGCAGTGAGAAAATTGCTGTTCACCGAAATCGTTGGCGCACCGGTGGTGGCCATCAGGCCGGGCGCGTTGCGCAAGCCCCAATTCTCGATGCAGCCAACGAGCAGCGCATAGGACAGCACCGGTCGCTCGCGCCAGTAGCCGAGCTCGACGTCATACGGATCGCGGCGCAACGCGCGTTGATAGGCGCGTTGGATCACCTGCGCATAGTCCGCGGGGTTTGTCGCGAGTCGCTGCACGTGGCGCTGGAGTTGCTCGACGTAGAGCGGGGCCGCGGCGGCGGGTGTGTCGGTGGCGGTTTGACCGAACGCGTCCTCGGCTGCGCGCTGCGCAACGGCCCGCGCGGCGCCGTCATCGCTCTGCAGCTGCTGACGATGAAGCGCGAGCAGCTCGGAAACGGACGATTCGTTACGCTGCGTCCACGACTGCAGTTCGGCGGCGGTCGGGGCGCGCCCCAGCGCGAGGACGAACGATGCGCCGACGCGCTCGGCCTGGGCCGCGGTGGACGGCGACTGCGCATGGGAATGGGAGACGGCGAGCAGTGCGAGAGCGGCGAAGGCAACGGCGCGGAAGTTCATCATGGGAGGGAACGCGCACTCGTGTCCGTAGTCCCGCAAATTCGCCAGTCGGCCAACGGTCTACCATTTGATCCGGACGACCTGGACCTCCATGTGAGGCCGCGGGGTGCGATAGTCGGCGGCCGGGTCCGTGTTCGCGAGCGGCCAGAGGCCCCATTCGATCAGCGTGGTGCCGAGCTGGGATTTGAAGGCGGGGCCGCCCTTGAGCACGGTAAAGTTGAGCGGTTCGTCGTCGGTGATCGGCCGAGGCGCGGCCGCGAGTGGCGTGTCGCGCACCACCATCCGCTTCATGAGCACGGCCGGGGCGCTCGCGTCCGGGGTGGCAGGAGCTGTCGCCGGGGTGTCGGGCACCAGTCGGTTGGCGACCCGCTCCAGTCGGACGCGTGGCTGCGGCGCGACGGAGGGTTCCGCGGCGGGAGCCGGAGCGATAAGCATCGGGGTGCTGCCGAGCACGCTGGCGATGAGGAGGCGTCGAATGATGAAAGGGGAGTTCATCGTCGTCCTTGGGTTACGTCCACGCAGCGGCGCGGGCGGTGCGGTCACACCCGCAGTGAATCCGGTTTGCGGGCCATCGCAACTGCGGACTGCGCGGGCCCACGCCGAAGCAGACGCCATTGGAAGGGCGGCACCGCGCTGCGGCCGGCGGAGTGGCTCGAGCACTGAACGGGTGGACTGAGCCCGCGCGCCGAGCGTCCGCCCTTCCGTCGCGGCTCCGGGTCGCCGCATGATCAAGCGGGGGAAGGCGCTAGATACCGTGAGGCAAGGGACCGCCCACTGGTCCGAATTGGGGCGCCGGCGAGTAGTGATCGAGCACCTGCGGATGCCGGCTTTGCGGGGCTACCACGATGACGATCGGCAGGTGGAGCACCATCGGAACCGGACTGCCT